>WGFI01000037.1 GCA_015492295.1 Caldifarciminota bacterium | reverse complement strand
CTGTTGATATGTCCCTATGCAACTTCAAGTATATCCCCATACCCCCAGGATGGTGATAACCGCTGTCTATCGCCAATAGGGATAAAAGCATCATTCTTCAATTTTATAGCTGAAAGGTTTCCTATGTCAATCAATACTTTGCGATTTTGTTATGGTGAAGTAGGTTTTAGTCTTAAAATATCCTGTACTTCGTCCCCTTTGGCGTGTCCATTATCTCAACCCTCGCCATACGAAGTATCTCTCTGATTTTATCGGCCAATTCATAATTCCTCTCCTTTCTCGCAGCTTCTCTCAAATCCAGCAACCTTTTCAGGACCACATCTTCCTTGGTATCCTCATCAAACTTAAACCCTAAGTTTGTAAGTATGTATTTTAAGGTGTAGAGTGTATCTTTCCTTTCACTCTCGGCCAACTTGAAAACATTAGCGAAGAACTCAGGTGTATTCAAATCATCTTTTAGAATATCCAGGAGTTCGCTTTTCAACTTATCATCAATATCGCCATGTATATGCGATAGTTTCTCGTTCAACTTAGAAAAGGCTTTTGAAAATTCAACCAGCTTATCAGGATAAAACTCCAAATCGCTCCTGTAATGACCGTACAGCAGCATCAGTCGTATAACATTAGGTGAAAAATCCTGTAAGGCCTCCTTGGCCAAAAAATAATTTTTTAAAGATTTTGACATCTTCTCCCCTTCCGTTGTGAGGAGACCAACATGGATCCAGAATCTGGCGAATTCCTTTCCGGTTGCTCCTTTTGTCTGCGCTATTTCATCCTCATGATGCGGAAATATCAGATCCCTACCTCCACCGTGAATGTCAAATGGTAAGCCTAAATGCTTTGATGACATAGCCGAACATTCTATATGCCAGCCCGGTCTTCCCTCACCCCATGGACTCGGCCAATAGGGTTCCCCTTCCTTTTTCGCTTTCCATAATGCGAAATCCAAGGGATCTTCCTTGGTAGGGTCGGGTTCTATCCGTGCGCCTGCCAACATATCATCCAAAGACATCTTTGACAGAACTCCGTACCCGTATTTTTCTGAATACCTTTTCACTGAAAACCAAACATTTCCATCCTTAACATAGGCGTACCCGTTTTCCAGAATTTTTTCTATCATTTCAATGATCTCCTGTATGTGCTGGGTCGCCCTTGGATGGAATATAGGCAGGAAATTCATCCTCTTTGCTATCTCCCTATACTCATATTCGTACCTATCCGCCAACTCCCGCCAATCCACGCCTTCCTCTTTGGATCTCTGTATTATTTTATCATCTATATCGGTGAAGTTCTGAACGGCCTTCACATCCCAACCTATGATGTGGAAGAACCTATAAAGGAAATCAAATACGGTGAAAACTCTCAAATGACCCATATGCGGACTATCCTGCACCGTCATACCACATACATATACCCTCACCATTTTCCCATCTAAGGGTTTAAACTCCTCTTTCTTTGATGTCAAAGTGTTAAAAAGTCTCATAGTTTTGGTCTCAAAGTCGGTAAGGGTATTATATCCCTAATATTGCGAGAATCCGTCAGTAGCATAAATATTCTATCCAAGCCCAATCCCAAGCCTCCCGTAGGTGGCATACCGTATTCAAGGGCCAATATAAAATCCTCATCTATTTCCTCTGGGAGCTCTTCATCCTTGGTTATCTTCCTCAGATTCACCTCCTCCTCAAGCCTTTTCCTCTGCTCCAAAGCATCGTTCAGCTCGCTGAAAGCGTTTGCCACTTCCATCCCGCAAACGAACAGTTCAAATCTCTCAACCAAGCCTTCCATCTTCCTATGCTTCTTAGCCAAAGGCGTTAATTCTAAGGGATGATCCAGAACGAACGTTGGTTCCTTAATATTCCTTGCTACGAAGTGATCAAAAAGCTTATCGTAGAGTTTTGCCCTCGTTGGATATTTTATCTTTATACCTTCCCTCTCTGCTACCTTTGACAGCTCATCCGTATCGGCTTTCAACACATCCATACCTAACTTCTTGTTGAGCTCATCTGTAAATCTTATTCGCTTGAAAGGTTTTTCAACCCTTATCCTCTCACCTTTATAGTGAAACTCATTGCTACCGTTCAACTTCTCAACTATATAGCAGAGATAATCCTCGGTCAATTCCATAATATCGTTGTAATCCCAGTAGGCGGCATAAGCTTCCAAGGCCATGAACTCCGGATAATGCGTGGCATCTATACCTTCATTGCGAAAATTCTTCCCGATCTCATAAACCTTTTCAAATCCTCCTACGATCAACTTTTTTAAAGATATTTCCGTTGCTATGCGGAGATACAGTTCAACATCCAAAGCGTTTGAATATGTTTTAAAAGGCCTCGCGGTGGCACCTCCATACACGGTTTGAAGTATAGGAGTATCTACCTCAATAAATCCCCTATCCTCAAAAAACCTACGGGTCTCCTTAAAGAATAAAAACCTCTTCCTCAATATTTCCCTCGCCTTCCTGTCAGATATTAGATGGATAAACCTGTATCTGTATTTTATCTCTGGATCTTGCAAACCGTGCCATTTCTCCGGCAAAGGATGCAAGGATTTAACCAACAGAGTCAATTTCTGCACCAAAACCGTAGGCTCCCCTGTCTTCGTAAATATGGTCTTCCCCTGAACCCCTATTATATCACCTATATCTATGAACTTCTCGTATATCTTCGCAGGATTTCTGTTCCCGTACTTTTCAACATCAAATCCTTCAAAAAAGTCCTCAGGAGTCTCTCCCTTCCTTATCATAACCTGAATCTTTTCCTGCTCCCCATCCAAATCAGAAAATATCATCTTACCAAAGGGTCTTTTACTCAAAACCCTACCCGAAATCCTAACATTCAAGCCTTCCTTAAAGTTCCTTTTCAACTCGTCAATGGTGTGAGTTCTCGGATATTTATAAGGAAAAACATTTACACCCAAGGATTGTAGGGTTTTGATCTTCTGTATCCTTACCTCAAACTCTTCACCTCGCATAAGCGAGAATTATAGGGATGTAAATTTTAATCTAATTTCTACCTCCCAATTTTGATACGAGCTGATACAACGCAGGCATAACGAATAGTGTGGCGAGTATAAGTGTAGTTAAACCTCCAAGCACTACGATGGCGAGAGGTCTTTGAACCTCACTTCCTGGACCCGTAGAAAATACAAGGGGTAAAAGACCAAGGGCTGTTGTCATCACCGTCATAGAAACCGCCCTTAACCTCAAAACCGTCGCGCGGGATACTTTTCCTTTAAGCTTACGAACGTAGTCCATGAGTATTATGCTGACCTCCGTGGCTATCCCAAGCAGAGAAATGAAACCTATGGAGGCCGGAACCGAGAAATTTTCACCGGTAAATAGAAGAGCGAGTATTCCACCGCTCACGGCTACAGGCATATTGAGAAGGACCAAAAAGGTCATACGCACATCGTTGAGTGTGAAGAAAATAAGGACGATTATTATCAATAGCACAACGGGTACCACCATTGCGAAACGCCTCGTAGCTTCCCTTTGAAGCTCATATTGGCCTCCAATATCAACGACATAACCCGGTGGTAGATTTATGGAGGATACGACTTTCTCTATATCTTTAACAACGCTCCCTACATCTCTACCATCAACGTTGGCCGTAACGGTTGCGAATCTGTGAAAGTTCTCCCTCGTAATTTGTCTGGGTCCCACCACTTCCTCTATGTATGCAACTTCATCCAAGGGCACGATAACACCGTTATGTCCAAATACCGGTAAGTGTTTGATCGCTTCCGCATTGTCCCTGTATTCCTCCTTCAATCTTACGAAAATATCCCATCGTCTCACACCTTCATATACGCTACCTACGGCACTCCCCCCTATACCCTTTTCCACCAAACGACTGATTTCAGCCACATCTAAACCGTATTTTGCTGCCCACTCTCTTTTGACGCTTATTCTCAATCTCGGAGTTCCCTCCAACCTCTCCGCGCGCACATCCGTGAGTCCAGGAACATCTTTAAGTTTTCCGGCGAGCTTGTCGGCCAATCTCTGCAAAGTCTCTAAGTCTTCCCCAAAGATCTTTATCACTATATCCCCTCTCGCTCCTTCCAAAAGCTCATCCGTGGTCATCTTTATAGGCTGTGTGAAGTTGAACATAGCGCCGGGAATAGATTCAAGATTCTTTCTAATTTTTCTCTCTACATCCTCCTGCTTTACCCCTTTTTCTAATATGATATAGGTTTCTATGTTATTTATCGGGTCCGTATGCGCTCCAACCTCCCCTCTACCGACTCGTGAGGTAACATATTTCACACCTGGAACCTCCTTTATTTTCCTTTCTATAAGTAGGGCCATCCTCTTGGATTCATCCAAAGAAACCGCAGGGTGAAGTGCAGTGCGTACAACGAGAGTGCCTTCTCTGAGTTCAGGTATGAATTCCGAACCCACGAACCTTATTGCAACCACACTGATGATCAACAGGAGAATATATGTTATCCCCATTAATACGGGTCTTTTGTGAGCCCAGTAAAATGTGCGCAGTGCCAGCCTAAGGGTGCGATATGGAATCTTGGGGGATTTTATTTTGCTCGGCAGTGAAATATAAGCGACTGCTGGCGAAATGAGGAATGCGTATAGTATGGAGCCTGACAGAGCGGATAGAACGGCGAATAGAAGTGGCTTGAACATGCGACCTTCAACACCTTGAAGAGTCATAAGTGGAACGAAAGTCAGAACGGTTATGGTCAGAGCCACCAATACGGGTCCTATAACTTCTGATGCGGCTTCCACCACTATCTCTTTGCGGCTCTTGCCTGGATAACGTTCCCTGTATCTCTGAATATTTTCAATGACCACGATGGTCGCATCAACTAAGATACCCAATGCTATGGCTAAACCTCCTACACTCATGAGATTTATAGAGACATTGAAATGTTTCATTAAGATCACTGCAAAAAGCAAGGAGAAAGGCAATGATAATATCACGGATAGACTGATCCTTATATCCCTAAGGAATAGTGTCAATATTAGTACTACCAAAATCACCCCCATACCGAGAGCCGATAAGACCGTATTCACTACGGCTTTTACAAGGCTTTTCTGCTCATAATATGGCACTATCTTTATTCCTGGAGGCAGTACTGTGTTGATTTCTCTTATTTTCTTTTCCACTTCCGATATTACCTTGGATGAATTTGTACCGTAAAGCTTTATAACCATTCCGGCCACCACCTCCCCTTCGCCATCCATGGTTTGGAGTCCCCTTCTTATCTCTCCACCGATGCGCACATCCGCAACATCCCTAATAAACACAGGAACACCATTTTCGGATTTAAGCAATACCCTACTAATATCATCCACCCCATTCAACATACCCACACTTCTGACTACAACCTCCTGGGAGTTCTTTACTATAAACTGACCTCCGACGTTGGAGTTATTGTTCTCCAACTTTTCCACCACATCTTTCAAGGTGACGTTGTACAGTTTTAAACGATAAGGATCCACGAGAACATGGTACTGTTTAACGAAACCTCCTATACTCAATACCTCATTAACACCGGGAACCGTCATTAGAAGAGGTTTAACTATCCAGTCTTGTATTGTTCGTAAATCGTAAAGGGAGTACTTACCCGTGGTATCTTTAAGAAAGTAGAACAGCACCAAACCCGTAGATGTTGATATAGGTCCCATTTGAGGCTCTCCAAACAACAGCTTTTCTTTGGCTTCCTGCAATCTTTCACCCACTACCTGACGGGCCCAATAGATATCCGTACCATCTTTGAAATAAATCGTGATTGAGGAAAGACCGAAGTTGGATACCGATCTAACCTTTACAACGTTGGGTAAGCCCATAAGGGAGAGTTCAAGGGGATAAGTTATAAACCTTTCAACCTCTTCCGCGGAAAGTCCGGGCGCTTCTGTGAAGATTTGCACCATAGGAGGGGCGACATCGGGTATGGCATCCAAAGGCATATTCCTGTAAGCATAAAAACCGAAGGCACCTATGCCCAGTCCTATAAAAAGTACCACATATCTCCTATCAACTATGATTTCTATTATCTTTCGCATCTATCGCCTCCTTTAATGTCCATGTCCCTCGCCTTCCCACTCTTTCTTCTCTATCTCCGCCTTTATAACGAACGAGTTGTGGGTGAATACGGTATCACCCACCTTCAAACCCGATATAACCTCATACCTTTCGTCTCCCATTCTGCCGAGAGAAACTTTAACCGGAACAACGACATCCTTTTCCTTGCGAAAGACAACCGTATCTCCCTCCAAGATATGTACGGCTTCCTTAGGAACCATAAGATTTACCTTTATTGAGTCTTTGACTAATACATCCACAAACATCCCTGGTCTGAGTGTTCCATCATTCTTTACGGATACTATGAAGGGTAAGAGTCTGGTCTCTTCATCGGCCTCGGGAGATACGGAAAGTACCTCCCCTTTGAGTATCCTTTTGCCCTCTGATGTTTCCCTTATAATCTCCACAATCATCCCCTTCTTTATTCCCTTAACCAAGTGAGGATAAGCCAAGGCCCTGATCCAAACGGAGGAGAGATTCAGGACATCGTATATGGGTTCCCCTTTTTCTACCGCCTCACCTACCGATACATACTGTCTTCCTATGTATCCGTTTATAGGAGACACTATGGGATAATTGGATATACTTTGATCACTCTCTATTCGGGCAACGGTCTCCCCTCTTCGTACCGGATCCCCTGGAAGCTTGTACGTGGATATCACCACCCCGGAAAATCGTGCCCGTAAAGTTGCTGATTTTCTTTTATCTTCAATAACTTCCCCTGGAAATTTCTTCTTAAACCTCAAGAATCCTGGACGGACAACATCCATTTGGGCACCCGCCTCTTTTACCTTCTCAACGGGTACAGCCTCCTCATTTTCCAAATGTTCCTCAGCTTCCTTGATATTTTGGATACACGTGTATCCAAACAAGATCGCCAACAAAATTACGATATTCCGTTTCATTTTCACCTCCCAAAATCAACGTTTAATATGGATTCTATGCGATTTAAAGTGGCAAATGCGTTTCTTTTGATTTCAAGGATCTCTATTCTCGTTTCATAAAGCGCGTCCAAAGCTGAAAAGACCTCGGTGTATCCCACCGCTCCCTTCATATAAGCATTCAAGGTGGTAGAATACGCTCTAAGCAAAGCTGGTATTTCTACTTCGTATGTCCTTCTGAGTTTTTCTATGAACGCTTTGTAATTACGAGTTAGAAGAAGAATCTCCTCGGCGAGCCTACCATGAATAAATGCACTGTCCGCTTTCACCATTTCAAGACTGTATTTGGCTGCCCCAAGATTTCCCCTGTTGTTGTTAAATATAGGAATTGGAACGGATACTCCCGCCGTTATTCCTCCTAAGGGTATGTCTCTATATCTGTACAGACCAGCGGATACCTCAATTCCAGGAAACACTCGGGCACTCTCATATCCGACTCTTGCGCTGGCTAATCTTATCTCCGTTGATTTGAATTTCAATAGGGGTGAATTATCAAGGAGGGAAAGCATGCTGTCCTCCTCGGGTATAGCAGGTGGATTCGGGAGGGTATCATCTATATCCGGAAGATTTCTACCCGTGAGTACGGATAATCCCAAGAGCATACCACGGTATTTCTCTTTAAGCAGAGATATTCGCCCTATTAGATGCTCTCTACGAGCCTTGAGAGCATCAAGATGGGCCATCGGAAACTTTCCTACCCTTACTCCACGATTGACTATCCTTATCAAACTATCCAGAGCCTTTAAACGCTTGTTTTCCACATCTATTTTGCCATTAACTAGAAGGAGATCGTAGTACCTATCTTTGATATAGAGGATAAATTCAAGGCTATCCTCGGTATTTTTCAAAGCCGCAGCTTCCACCACAGCCTTACCCATCTTTCTATGGTACCTCAAAAGCCAAGGATTCGGTATTTCCTGTGAAATACCAAATATATGATAATCGGCATCGTAATCGTAACCCATGGAAGGATTGGAAAGCCTACCGAACTGGTAAAGCCTGCTTTTCTCCGCCTTGAATGAGTACTCCCAAATTCTTCTCGGTGAAACCGAGGAAGATAAAGCCCACATTATAAGAGAATCCAACATAATCTGAATATTCTAAGGAATTAGTATTAGCAAAGGTGTTTAACAGTAATGATGAAAACAACCTTAGAATAAAAATTCTTATGACCTGTTTCGCCTGTAGCTCATCTTCAACTGTAAAGAACGGACGGGCGAGTCGTGGATACCAACAATTCCTATGTAAGGATTGTGGGAAGTCTTTCGTTACAGGGGGGAAATATAGGAGATTAAGCTACAAGGAAAGATTGGAGATAGTGATGCTTTATCATAAGGGTTTGGGTATAAGGGAGATAGCAAGGCGCTACAAAATCTCTCCGGCTACGGTTATATATTGGATCAAGAGGATACTTCCCTGATACATACCCTCGTTTTTCAAGTTTATAATATATGGTTATGGTTTGGAATACCTTGAAAACTTTCATACTTCTGGGAGCTTTGAGTGTGTTGCTTATATATGTGGGGAAGTACTTTGGAGGGAGCTATGGTATGACGATAGCCTTGATCTTTGCGGCTATAATGAACCTTGCAGGTTGGTTTTTCTCGGATAAGATAGCAACGATGTCCGTAGGAGCGAGGGAGGTTAGTAGGGATGAGTATCCTGAACTCCATTATTTGGTTGAAGAAGTATCATCGTCGGCTGGGATACCTAAGCCAAAAGTCTATATAGCACCTATCCCGCAACCCAACGCTTTCGCCACGGGAAGGGGACCGAAGAATGCCGCCGTAGTCTTTACGGAGGGTATATTGAGACTACTTGATAAGAGGGAATTGAAGGGTGTTATAGCCCATGAAATAGCCCATATAAAACATAGGGATATACTCATCATGTCCATAGCCGCCACGATAGCAGCGGCCATAATCTATCTGGCCGATATGATGAGATGGGGACTTATATTCTTCGGAGGTAGGGATAGAGATAGGAATCCTTTGGCCTTGCTCGCTATGATTATATTGCTCCCGATCGCCGCAATGCTTATAAAACTCGCCATATCAAGGAGTAGGGAGTATATGGCGGATGAGGCGGGTGCAAGGTTTATAAACGATCCTTTGGCTCTCGCATCAGCCCTTGAGAAATTGGCTTATGGTGTTCAAAGGGTTGAGACCGAGGTTCCTCAGTATATGTCCCATATGTTCATAGTCAATCCATTCTCCGGAGGTTTCCTTGCCGAGCTCTTCTCAACGCACCCACCGATACATAAGAGGATAGAAAGACTCCGTCGTTTGGCGGAAGATATGTTTTGAGAAATCTGAAAATATTACAGGTTTCCGATGCATACTATCCATTTCCAGGAGGTGTCTCCGAGCATCTGTATTCCTTATCAAAATCCTTGCGTAAAAGGGGACATGAGGTATATATTCTGACGACATCCTACGGCAAGGAGGATGAGAGGTTCAACGATCATGTCCATCGTGTTGGTAAGGTGATAATTCTCCCTTTAAATAAATCCCAGATAACCCTTACATTTGATCCTCTACTCGCATTCAAGGTAAGGAAGTTCTTAAAGCGGAATTCCTTTGATATAGTACATACCCATGGACCTTTGGCCCCGAATCTTCCCTGCTTAGCAACCGTATTCTCACCGTATCCAGTAGTTAGCACTTTCCACACTTCATTTGTGGGATTCAATTGGTATAGAGTATCCTCATGGTTTTTTAAATTCGTCTGGAAAAAAATCAAGGTGGCGATAGCCGTCTCCAAGACGGCAAAGAACCTAATGGAACCTTATTTCAAAGGGAACTACGAAATCATACCAAACGGTGTTGATACCGAAAGGTTTAAACCTGACGGAGATGTTCATCCGATTTATAAAAATCTAAACGCCAAAACCATACTGTTCATAGGAAGGTTGGAGCCTAGGAAGGGTCCTGATATACTCTTAAAGACATTTATAGAGTTTGAGAATATCTTTAAGGATGCGCATCTGATATTCGCAGGTGATGGGCCTTTGAGGAAAGAACTTGAAGAAACCGTTCCTCCAAGACTCAGAAAAAGGGTGCATTTTTTGGGTAGGATACCCTTTGAAGCTTTGCCTTCCGTTTATAGAGGTGCCGATGTTTATACATCCCCTGCGATAGGTGGTGAAACCTTTGGACTCGTTCTCCTTGAAAGCATGGCTTCGGGAGTTCCCGTCGTTGCGGCGAGAAATGAAGGTTATGTGAATGTCATAAAAAACGGTGAGAACGGCATATTGGTCAATGTTAAAGATAGAAGGGAATACGCTTATGCATTGTATAAGGCTTTGAACGATGAAAGTTTGAGGAATAAACTCATAAAAAATGGGATAAGAACATCCATAGAATACTCCTGGGATAGGGTTGCCGAGAGGGTGGAGGAGGTCTATTATCGTATAATCAAAGTGTGATAATTCTTCCCCACCATGACCTTATATATACCCTTCGGGAGTTTCGCCTCAAGATAATCCTTGCCCTTTATAAGAAGCCTTCCATCAACGGTGTATATGTGTATATTGAAACCTTGGGCTTTGATACTCAGGTATCCATCCTTGGAATTTATATTATAGAACTCTTTAAGTCCTTCACTTATAGAAAGCTCATCATCACCGCCCAGCGGGGAACACACAACGGTATAGTCAATATCGGGAGATGTGGTTGTGAAATTCTGCCATATGAATCCGGGTATATTCACCGATGGGGTCTCAGTTATGTCAAATATTGAGGGTATATAGGGTAATATTGTAGGTATAGGTCTTCCACTCTCAATGCAAGAGAATTTACCAGCGGAGATTTTAACTATGAAATGATCATTGTCCCTTCCCATATTGAAAGAGGGGGTATTTGTAAATCCTACGAGTACATATCCACCGTCCGAGGTGGTTCTTCCCATACGAGGTATGTCCTCTTCATCACCTCCAAAAGTATAGGAACTCAGAAGATTACCGTTAAAATCTATTTCAAAGAACCAGAAATCTTCATCCCCAAAGCCCCAACTCTCAGTTTCCGCTAAAACACCTATTACCGTATCGTTTAACATCAGATTCACCATTCTATCCTCATCATCCCCACCATAAGTCTTTGAGAATACTATATCCCCATCCGTTATATCTATCTTCATTATCCACACATCCTCATCACCCGCTCCAGATGACTCCGTTGTTCCTCCAACGTACGCGTAAGGTGGAACCACTATGACACTCTTTAACTCATCCTCATCGGATGAACCGTACACCCTTGACCACAGCACATCACCCGAACCATCAACCCTCAATATCCAACCATCCTCATTCTTCTCTCCAACGAGTATATATCCACCGCTTCCATCAGGAGCGAGATCATGAAGCTCACCTTCGCTGTAATACTTTACAAACCTCATATTAGCATCCGATGTCAGAAAGGCCAAGAATGCTTTACCGGTAATGTCATCATGCCCTACCGCTAAGAAATCCCCCGAAATCTTCTTAACACCCAAGAATCTCCCTGCTATGTTATAAAACTTCGTCCATATCAGTGTACCGCTCGGTGAAACCTTTATTGTGGTAGGTCTGTTAAATGTGATCCTCCCTCCGACCTTTGTCAAACCGAATACGATATAATTACTATCCGAGGATTCAAATGGAAATCTCATCAAATCCCTATCATTCTTTCCATAAGTCCTATACCAAACGAATGTTCCAGTGTTGGTTAATTTGATAATCGTTGCATCCGTTTTTCCTCCTCCACCGAGTAAAGCTTCTCCCACCATAACAAAGTATCCATCCGAGGTCTCCATAACCCCGTAGGAATATTCATCCTGATTCTTACCAAATGCATAAGCGAAACTACTACTTTGGGCGTATAGAAACGCCCCAAATATCATTAGCATGGGCGTCAGGGTTAAGAGCTTCATTTTCATATCACTGGATATTTTAAGGTAGTGGATTTTATTTGTCAAGTAGGTGATGTTAATCGGCCTTATAATATTACCTTCATGCTATACACTTTGCTGAATTTTATGTTTTTGGAACCCAAGGTGGTGTCTAAGGGAGGGAACATCGTAGTTTCCTGGCAGATCAGGAAGAGGATATTCAAGCCCATTGTTAGGGTTGATATTGACGGTAAGGATACCATATTGGGAGCGAGCTGTGAAAAAGGTATATGCATAAGCGATACCTTAAAAGTGAAGTATCCAACCAGAATTTCGGTGAGCTTATCCGTCAAAGATACTTTTGGAATAACATGGATTTCCCCTAAGTATTCGTATAACATAGGTAAAAATGGATACCTGCTTCCTGGGATATTTCTGGGTCCCTTTATATATACCGATGGGAGTGGAAATCCCAATTATAATATCGTCTTCTGGTTAAAACCTTACAAACGGAGAACCAAGGTGTATTTGGAGATTCGCTCTGAGGATGGTAAATTCCGAAAGAGGTACAGGTTGAAATCCGTAAGTCGCAGCGGTAAATACGATGCGAGATTGAGGAAGCTTCCCCCGAACACCGTGTTCAATTATCGTATTACGGTAATATACAGGGGTGAAACCCTGAGAACAAGGTTTTATACATTCAAGACCCTTTCAAAAGGTATTGATTTTTACAGCTTCGCGTTTATAACTAACCTGGCTTCCCGCGGAAACGAGGAAAGTCCTTCCCAAAGAATAAACGGTATAAAGTGCGATCTCCTTCAACGGTTTCTAACGATAGCGCGTGTTAAGGGCGTAGAAATCGTCTTCTTAGGCGGTAATATCATACAGAAATCCCCCGATACCATCATAGCGGGTATTCAGTATAGAACTCTTCTGAAATGTATAGAACCCTTCGCAAATTCTATACCCGTAATGGTAGTTATGGGCGAGAATGAGAACCTTTCCCCTTACAAAAAAACCAAGAAAGGTATAATACCTCTGGTAAAGCGTTCCAGAAGGTGGTTTTTGTTTAGCAAGATTTTATCACCTGAAACATTTTTCGCTTACTATATAACGAATCCATACACATCTCCGAGAAGCCACAGATACATGAGGAACACTTTCTATGTGAGATACGAGGGGGACCTCTTCGTAGTTCTAAATTCTTTAAAAGACTATAAGAGATCCCCAAGCGTGGATCGCACCTCATTCAAATGGTTGGAAAATCATCTGGAATTTAGAAGGAAAAGGTATAGAAATGTGTATCTGATGATGTATCATCCCGTAGATTCTTTAAGGAATAGGGAGAAGATGTTGAAATTGATAGAAAGGTACAATATAAAGGGTATATTCTCCGCGTTGAATTATGAAAAGGTCAAAGTTCATAAAGAAACCTTTCAGGTTAGTTTGAATTCTGGGGAATTGAAAAGGATGTTGATATGCGATTCCGCCGTAAGCGTTAAGTGTTATATATATAACCTATGGGGAGAACTCGTTGATACATTGAAGTGGTAAATTTGTTGATATTACTGCCATAAAATACCGAGTTGTTATGAACCGTAGGGAAGAGTTCAGGAAAAGGTTACCGAGTATATTACAGAAGGCGGATAAAGATGAGCTTACACACTATTCCATAGAGGCGATAAAGATGGGTTGGTACATGTATGCGTACAAAATTGTAAGAAAATACTTTGATAAGAATTACGAGTACGGTTCGCTTATAGACTTTTCGCTGGGTGTTATAAGATCCATGATGTTTTTTAATATGAAAAGGGCTTACAAGAGGGCAAAATACAAGGATACAAGAAGGTACATATTGGAGATCGTGGGTTTGAACGATAAGGCTTATAATTTAATGTTGGAAACTTTTGAAGAGATTAAGAAAGACTATCCCGCGAGTTATATATTCAGGCATTCCATATATAGGATGTTTAGAGGGGAAATCCCTGATATACCTGATAAAGTTGAGAGTGTCACTGAAATTGAGATCTGCAATCTCAATCTTGCAAGGGGCATGGCTGAGATGATGAGAGGTGATTACACTTCCGCGTACAATATACTTTATGAAAATTTACAGGCTTCAATGGATCTCGGTTATGATCATACTGCCATGTTCGTTCTAAGGTTTCTCATACCTGTGGTGTATAATCTCAATGGGAAGGATACCGCTATGCCTTTACTGAAATTGGGGATAGATATGTCAAATGAGACGGGGAATAGGTGGTTCTTTGAACTCTTTGAAATGTACCGTTGTTATATGGAGGATACATATACGGAATATGTTGAGGCTAAGATACCGTATTATGTTGATCGTTGGGCATTGATACATGAGCTTCTGGCTCGGGGATATTTACATAAGAAGAAAGGAGGGCATGAAAGAAGGATAAGGCATATAGTGGATAAACATCAGCATCATCACGATTTGAAGGTTATGCAACTCTTCGGATTGGAGGTATGATATGTCAAATTTGATAATGGTCCTCAAAGAGATTGATGAGGCTTTTAATTCAAAGGATAGGGATAAAGCTTACTCCTTAGGTGTTAAGATGGCCCATTTAGGATGGTTCAATCGGCTTTCTTGGTTTATAAAGGAATATACCAAGAGATTCGGCAAAAGTGAGGATGTATGCTGGTTTAAGGTGGTTAAGTATGTAATATCTCGTATGGATTACTATAAAGCGATAAAATGCGTAAATAATGTTCCAACGAGGAGGATACTGTACGAATATCTGGGATTAAATCCCTTGGCATATAGATATTCTCTTAAAGAGTTCAGGGAGGATATGGATAGTTCTCCCGAGTGGAGAGGATTCTGGGAGGGGATTAAAATCGCCTATTTTAAGCTCTATAAAGGTGAGAGTGTGGAGTATGAGGAAATTGAAGGTTTAAAAGTGGTTGAAGGACCATTTGAGATACCCGGGATGCTCATGAAATCCTATGTGAAATGTCTCTATAATCTTATGAATGAGATAGAGGATATGCAGACCTTTAAAGAGACCCAGCGAATCTTATCTCTAAGCATAAAAGAGGGGTACCATCATACGGCACTTAGGGTATTGCAGGCGTTTATACCCTATATGATGTTTATGGGTTTTAAGGATAGGGTTGGTATAATTATAAATACGGCGATAGATACGGCCAAAGCAAGTGCAAGTAGATATATGTACGAATGGTTCGTTATATACAAGCATGCACTTGAAGGTAGCGAAATTGAAAGATCCAGACTCGGATTCTATATCAAAAACAGGTACATGTATCACACTCTTATGAGTTATTATACGATTTCCTCCGATGATCCACGATTGAACAAGTATGCGAACAGGTACTGGCATAAGCATACCCTGAGGTTCATAAAGGTGATGGCTCAAAGGTAAAGGGGAAATGTTTCTCAAATACCAAAGATAGGTATAACCATGCGACCGACCATCTCATGAACACCCTCTTATCCCCCGGACCGTTGAATACGCTTCCATCGTCATTGACCAATTTGTTCAAAGCCCAAGTCATTAAATTCTCCGCTTTATCCTCATCCTTGAAGATTTTGAATGTTATTATTGATACCGATACATCATGCGTATCAAACTTCACTTTGTTTATACGGGATTTTGGTAAGCCGTTTTTTGTAAAAAGATTCCTTTTATAAAACCCGTATCCCCTAAGTATAACTTCCTTTATGGAGTGCTCTCTCAGAGTGTTCATTATTCCAGTTAAACCCCAAAGGTTATAGGCTGTATGTATGTTATCTATGTAATTCATCGTAGGTCTATCAAGGCCATACACCCAACCACCATCATCCCTTTGATAGTACCTCAAAGTCTCCGAGATAAGTAGAGGTATTTCCTTTTTCCCTCCGCACATGATATAAGCCAAAGCGCCTAAAACGGATGAGTTGAATATCCTCAATTTATCATAAGGAGTATAGCTCAACCAGTACTTACCGTTATCATCCTTGAAGAAATTCAATGTCCTCTCATAGAACGGTATAAAAGAGGTGAGATCCTGTTTCCAACCGAACCTTTTAATAGCATATGACAGCGCAAATACGACGAAACTCGTAACTATAACATTAGGAGTATTTTGTGGAACATAGAATACGCTGCTCTGCCAAGGGAAAGGATATCCGAAACCCACTCCTCCATTCGTGCTTATAGAGTACTTCCTGAGTAAATTCCATACCTCCTTCGCCCTACATTCATCCCCCATTAAGGAATAAGCCCAAAGGAACAGCGCCAAACCCTTGGGATTGTGGGTTTTCTTTATCTTTAAAATCCTTCTAACACCCTCACCTGATCTTTTAACTACCTGCTGAAAAATCAGACGATACAAGGGGATGTTCAACCTGCTTAAAGGCGAAAGCAAACCATCATAGGGATCAAAACCCTTGTAATGTTCCTTTTCAACATAAAAAATTATCTTTCCTACTTTCCTCTCCGAGATCAAACTCTACCGTGAGATTTCCTTTACTGCTCTCCCTGTTGGGTCTCCTCCTCTTTAACGGAAGTCATGGCAGGATAGAAGTTCACAAGCGTATCTATTATAAATGACCATATCCACGCCACTATGGAAGTTATACCGCAGGTGAGAAATCCGGCTACGAGCAGTATAAGCTGTATAACACCGTTTCTAAATATGGAATTCGGATCGGCGTTCGGATTTTTACCCGTTCTTTTGAGGGCCTCTGCTATCTCATCCTTGGCTATTAGGGTCCCCAAGCCAGGTATGAGTAAGTTCAAAATAAGAACCAATATCGCCTTATCCTTTATATCTTTTGCCGTCATGATGTGGGTATTATAAACCAGAAATGTTTGTTCTAATAAACGGTTTTATATAATATCTCAAGAAAAACCCGAAAAGGCTTTCGCATCTTCTATCTCTTACAGCAGAAAAGTCATCGTGTAGCCACCAATGTTGTTCCCCCAATAGATGAACGCATTAAAATTCAGGTATATCCGAGTGATCCGTCATCCTTTGACGGGTGAATGTAGGCAGCTTGTGAGCATAGATCTTGTATCCGATGTTGGTTAAAGCGCTCAGTATCCATAAAACCCTTGAATTTGAAATCCTTTTTGCTATGTTCATAAACGAATATGTTTCTTTCCAAGCCCAATGCAAACCTTCTTCCAACTCTTCGGGTGTCATGTTTCTGGGTTTGAAGACGCAATGCTCAACATCGTACATTGACCAACTCCTCTCAAATATCCTACCTTCCTCGTTCAGTTCGTACCAGAGGGGCGTTTTCGGGAAAGGTGTGAGTATAGCGTATCTCGGTAGATCAATCTTCAACTTTACTACTGCATCAACCGTCCTTTCAAAGACGCTTCTGTCATCGCCGTCGGCGCCAAAAACGAATGTTCCATTTATACCTATACCCGCATCGTGCAACTTATCAACCACGAGCTTATATTCCTTGACCTTGTTAAACGCTTTGTTTATATCTTTTAATGAATTCGGAGTTATTGATTCAAAGCCTATGAGAACACCCTTGCACCCACTTTTGACCATCAGGTTAAAAAGTTCCTCATTCTTAACTATATTTACCGTAACGAGACCGAACCACCACTTTTTAAGTGGTGCAAGCTCTTTGAATAGCTCTTTGGCATACCGAACATCGGATATCAGATTCACATCTATGAATATGACCTCCTTTCCGGGGAGCTTTTCTATCTCCTCTATCACTTCCCTAAGGGGTCTTTTATAAAGTTTGTAATTCATCAAAGTCGGAATTACGCAGAACTTGCAGGTATGTATGCATCCCCTAACAGCCTCTACGCTGTTTATGGTTATGTATCTTCCCTTCTTCAAAAGATCTCTCCTCGGTAGAGGTTTGTTTATCAAGGAAACCCCGTTCGCTCTATATATCTTTTTGAGCTTCCCTTCCTTAAAGTCCTTAATTATAGCTGGTATTAGGTTATCGGCAAATCCAACCACAACGGAATCGGCATGGTTTATAGCTTCTTCGGGCATAAGCGTGGGATGCGGTCCTCCGAGTATAACCTTAATACCTTTACTACGGAAGTATTTGGCGTATCTGTAAGCCCTTTCCGCCGTTCCCGTTATAGCCGTTATTCCTATAAGATCAGCGTCAAGATCCAGCGGAATCTTTTCAACGGTTTCATCGTATATTTCAACATCAACATCCTCGGGCAGATAAGATGCCAGCGTTGTTAAGGTTAAAGGTGCATAGTGTAAAGTTTTAAAGAAACTACCGTTATATCTGTGCATAGCTCCCGCAGGAGAGATGAACGCGACCTTCATGAGAGGGTATCATTATATGGAGGATGGCCGTATAATATTCGGAGTATGATTTTCATGCTCCTAATCGCAGCTGTCTATTATTCCTACTTCATATTCTCCTCATCATTCGTTATAAATAACGAGAGATTCTTCGCCTTGTTTGACGATGCTATGATTTCCATGGACTATGCCAAAAGTCTCTATAAAGGTTGCGGTTTGGTCTGGTTTTGCGGTGCCGATAAGGTGGAAGGTTTCACGAACCTCGGATGGACATTGTATATGTACTTACTCCACCTTTTAAATCTTCCACCCTCAAAAACACCTTTGCTTGTACAAATAACAGGCGCCATTTTCCTTATTATAAGTGGGTATCTCGTATTCCTATCTTCTGAAAAGTTGAAGAAAGGTTCAGGTATATGGTCGGCTACAATTTTTCTATTCTACATGCCCGCCATATACTGGTCTCTGATGGGTATGGAGGTTTCGGCTCTTCTCTTAATAACATCCCTGTCTTTATATTTATACCTAAACGGAAAAAAAGGTATCTTACCGATTCTTATGGCTCTTGGAGTGTTTATTAGGATGGATTACATACTCGTAGTCGTTTTCTTCTTACTTCTGCTTGATAACTTCAAAGAGAGGGGAATGGTGATCCTCAGCGTTCTTCTAACGGTACTGGGTATGACGGTTTTTAGAATATTATACTACGGTGATATACTACCCAACACATTCTATTTAAAGGCCTCGGGTTTAAGCATATACCTCTACCTTCGTGGCCTATATTCTCTTTTAAAACATTTGATACTCTACAACCCGTTCCTCTATATCTTATGCTTTTTATGGGTTATTAAGAATTTTAAAACCAAGCTTGCACGAGTCTTTCTGATAGTTTTCTCACTAATGAGCGTATATATTGTGTATGTGGGTGGGGATGTATGGGAAAGCTCATTTCAAAGCAACAGGTTTATGCTTAACATATTTCCAATTGTGGCGATCACCTCTGGCGTATCTTTAAGCAAAATAAGGAACATTATTTTTAAGTTATCATTTCTGCTTCTATCACTCACGGGTCTGCACCCTTCAAGGTTAAAGGTTTTTATAAATCCAAAGGACGAATTTCACATATCGTACAATGAAAGGTACCTTAGGAAGATATTGAGAATCAAAGATATGACCGAGAGAGGAGCGAAGATAGGGGTCGTTATGGCGGGTATGCCTCCTTATTATCTGGAAAATCGCGTATTCATAGATTTACTCGGTAAAAACGATAGGTACATAGCGAGACTGCCAGCCCGTAAAATAAAAAACCTATCCCTTATTGAAAGATTCAAATATCTGCCTCCGGGACATACCAAGTGGGATTATTCCTACTCCATAGGGAAGCTAAAGCCCGATATAATAGTGGATGTTTGGGGAAGAAGGTTCGCGAAAGAAGATCTGATAGAAGTGTTAAATGACTACGAAAAGATTGAAGGTATAGGGTATATTAGAAAAAACTCTCCAAAAATCAAAAAATCAAGCTAATGTATCAACATTTTCCTTACCTTATTCCCGACCTTTATGAAGTAAAAACCAGCTCTTTGGTGTTCAAAATCATCGTAATTGCCCTTAAATATCAATGCTCCTCTTATATCATAGATCTCTACTGTTCCGTACGAGGTTGGGATTAAGCCTTCCAATGTTGATAATTCATCCTCAAATCCCAACACACCACATGCTCCATCGTTGCTAGCGGCATCTACAACGGCCACCATAGGGGTACCTTTACCAACTGCTACTATTTCTACGCACTCATCACTATCCACATCTCCGACACTCAGGGATCTTTGTCTCGTAACAGGTGACATCTGCCACAATAATGATCCACTTGATGAAATTACACTTGTGGGAGTATGTAATGAAGTTGCTACAATTTCAAGACCGGAGGATAATGGATCCAAGTCCGCAAGGGCGATAACAGGAAATACAGAAGTTATTGAAACTCCTAAATAATATGACCAGATAGTTGTACCATCAGTTCCCCTCAAAGCATACAAATATCCGTTCCTATTGATAACGACGATTTCAATATTTCCATCGTTGTTAATATCACCTATGGTGGGTGGAGACCATATAGGTTGCAAATAGCTGGAAAGCCATAATAGGGTCCCATCCGTTCCTCGCAAAGCATAAATCCTACCATCTAAACTTCCCACGATGATCTCCGTTGAACCATCCCCATTCACATCTACTATTACCGGCGATGAGAGTATATTATTCCCGGTCCCATAAGACCATATAAGAGAACCGTCCGTGCCTCGCAAGGCATAGACGTAGTTGTCCCTGCTGCTTACAACGACTTCAATCTGAGCATCGTTGTTAATATCGCCAATAGCAGGCGATGATCCAACCGGTCCATTGGCTTTGAAAGACCAAATTAGGGATCCATCTGTTCCGCGCAGAATGTAAGTATTACTGTCCGAGGAGGTGATTACAACCTCTATATTCCCGTCGTTATTAATATCTCCTATAGCGGCTGATTGATAGTAAATTCCCCCAGTTGTGTATGTCCAAATCGCCGAACCGTTGGTACCACGTAAGGCATATACATTATTATCATTACTGGTTATTACGACCTCAATATTACCATCGTTGTTTATATCTCCTATGGCGGCTGATGAAAATACCGTATCACCAGTGGTATAAATCCACAGCACAGAACCGTCAATTCCGCGTAAAGCATATACTTTGCTATCATAACTGCCAACGACTATCTCGGTGGAATCATCGTTATTAATATCCCCTATTATAGGTGATGAGCTTACCCAATCCCCGGTGGTATATGACCATTTGATGTATCTTCCACTCGTAAAATTCCCTTTCATAGCCTGCCTTCCAGCATGTCTCTGCGTTCCATTAAACATCTGCCAAGAACCCAATGCCCAACCTGATGGAGGAACACATCTGGTTTGAAATCCGCACATTTGCGCCTGCAGGTATACAGGTATGAAGTAAATGAAGATATAAGCGTAAGCTTTCATACTTGATATTCTAATTTTGGAAAATTATGGTTTTACATATGGTTGGCACAGATCTGTGCCAATTTTCCTTAAACGTTTAAATCTTTTGAAAACTCGTTCAGCGGTATAATACCCGTCCTATGAGGAAGTTCAGTCCCGAACCATTAACGGATTTTTCGGTGGAGGATAACAGGAAGGCTTTAATTAAGGAGATTGAAAGGGTTAAAAATAACCTCGGAAAAAGGTATCCTATAATCATAGATGGTAAGAGATATGAGACGGATCATGTCTTTAAATCAATCAATCCCGCTCATAAGGATCAGGTGGTTGCAGAGTTTTATCAGGCCACTGAAAAGGAGGCCGAAATAGCCATAGAGAAAGCTTGGAAGGCGTTTGAGTTTTGGAGTAAATTTCCACCCGAGGAAAGAGCGGGCTTTCTCTTTAAAGCCGCCGAGGTTCTGAGAAGGAGGAAGCATGAATTTACGGCGTGGATGGTTCATGAGGTTGGGAAGAACTGGGTTGAGGCCGATGCGGATGTTGCAGAAGCCATAGATTACTTTGATTATTATGCTCACCAGATGTTAAAGTTCGCAGGAAATCAGGAGCTCGCGTCAATTAAAGGTGAGAACAACGAATATTTTTATATACCCTTGGGTGTTATAGCCGTCATACCTCCCTGGAACTTCCCATTGGCGATTCTGACGGGTATGACCACGGCGGCCGTTGTCGCTGGAAATACGGTTATATTGAAACCCGCCTCCGATTCGGCTATGATGGGATACAAGTTCATGGAACTTATGGAAGAAGCGGGATTACCAGAGGGAGTTATAAACTTCCTACCGGGGCCCGGCAGTTCCTTGGGAGGGTACTTGGTAAAACATCCGAGAATTAGGATGATAGCCTTTACGGGATCAAAAGATGTAGGATTATGGATATACGAGGAAGCGGCAAAGGTCAGAGAGGGTCAGAAATGGTTAAAGAGGGTCATAGCCGAAATGGGAGGTAAGGATGCTATAATAGTTGATAACGATATAGATGATAAGGATATAGATTTTATAGCCAAGCAGATAGTCGTATCCGCCTATGGTTATCAGGGACAGAAGTGCTCCGCAGCTTCAAGACTCATAATAGTTGAGGATGTGTATGATAAGGTATTGGAAGCGGTGATAGAGGAAACGAAGAAGATAGAGATAGGGGATCCGCTGGAGAATAAGTTTATGGGTCCCGTTATAAACTCCGGCGCCGAGAAGAAGATACTGAACTATATTGAAATAGGTAAAGGTGAAGGTACTTTGGCCATCGGTGGGAGGAAACTTACGGGTGGGATTTACGATGAAGGTTTCTATGTGGAACCCACCATATTTACGGATGTATCTCCGAAGGCCCGTATAGCCCAAGAGGAAATATTCGGCCCCGTATTATCCGTTATCAAATCTAAGGACTTTGATGAGGCCCTTGAAATAGCCAACGGAACGGAGTACGGTCTAACAGGTTCGGTATTCACCAAGTGCAGGGAAAAGATATACAAGGCTAAAAGGGAATTTCATGTGGGGAACCTTTATATAAACCGTAAATGTACGGGTGCCATAGTTGGGGTTCATCCTTTCGGAGGGTTCAACATGTCCGGTACCGATGCCAAGGCTGGAGGTCCCGATTATCTGTTGTACTTCATGCAAGGGAAATCGGTATCGGAAAGGCTGTAAATCTTTCAGCCTTATAATATACGCTGTATTAAACTGGGGCGTCGTCTAATTGGCAGGACGCCAGACTTTGGATCTGGTAGTGGAGGTTCGAGTCCTCCCGCCCCAGTTGGATATAAAGGTTCTTGAAGAATTGGCAAAAATAAGGTTTGAAGATGATTTGAAGAGAGAGATTGAAAGTATAATTAAATGGGCGAGCGTTTTGGAAAATGTTCCTGATGTTGAACCCTTGTTTTCTCCGTTTGAAAGTTCTACACATTTAAGGGAAGATAGGGTTTGGAATTGGGAGTTTGATGATCCGAGAAAAAACTTTCCCGAAAGTTTTGAAGGATTTCTGAGATTCGTATCTCCCATAGGCAGGAAGACTTAATGAATAGGAAAAACATAGAGAATATCATAAGGAATCTTCTGTTTGAGATAGGTGAGGATCCCGAAAGGGAAGGACTGAGGAAAACTCCCGAAAGGATGGCGAGGATGTTTGAGGAGATCTTTTCCGGATACTCTCAAAACTTGGATGAGATTTTAAATGGGGCGATATTTGATGCGGATTACGATGAGATGGTTATCGTGAAAAACATAGACTTTTATTCAATGTGCGAACACCACATGCTCCCATTCTTTGGCGTTGCCCATGTCGCGTACATACCCGACAAGAAGGTCATAGGTTTATCAAAGATCCCACGGATAGTTGATATGTTCGCGAGGAGATTGCAGATACAGGAAAAGATGACCGTTGAAATAGCGGAGACCATAAATAAGGCCATAAATCCGCTCGGCGTCGCGGTCGTTATAGAAGCTGTACACTTATGCTCCGTTATGAGGGGGGTTAGAAAACCGAGGAGTAAGATGATAACGAGCGCGATGCTCGGCGTGTTTAAGAAGGATGTTAGAACAAGGGAGGAATTTTTACATAACATAGGGAGGAGAATATGACTGGCATAATCATTGGATTTGTGTATATGAAGCATGAAGTTTGGGCGAGCTTTTCCAAGTTTTCCTATAAATATAGGGATAAAAGCGCCGTCGCCGATATAGGTGGGTATATGAAGATCTTCAAATGGGAAAATTACGGTATAACCGTAGGTGGGGATTTCGTGGTATGGATGGGGTACGATGTGGGTCCTATCCAGCTTGATCCAATATACGCGGATTATTATGTTTGGATAGGGGGTTTTAAGGAAACGGACAAAGGAACCTACTACCTTCTCATAGAACATCCCTGTCTCCATTACATAGATAAACTTGATACTCTACCCTT
Organism: Caldifarciminota bacterium; assembly: GCA_015492295.1. Classification (GTDB taxonomy): domain Bacteria; phylum Hydrothermota; class Hydrothermia; order LBFQ01; family LBFQ01; genus Caldipriscus. Next base: position 12,159 of record WGFI01000037.1, on the reverse strand, counting down.
ATATTGGAACGCCATTAGGTTGCTCCTCAGGCAGAGGGACTTTGAAATTTCCGTAGCTCAGTATATTCATAGTGATAAGTGGCAGTTTCTTTCGCGTGGAACGGATTGGAGTACGGATTTGAAAGTTTTCAAAAGGTTATCTCGCCAACTTGGAAAGGACATAAATCTCTTTATGGATGCGTACTCGTTTCTCGCTTTAAGCAGAAATTACAGGAGAATATACGCATCCTTGGAGTTTAAAATCGGTCTGGAATTTAGAAATACAAACGGCGATTTCACGGTATCCTTAGGATATAGACCTTTTGAACGCACGGGAATAATCAGGGATGCCGAGGGTGTTCCATATATAAACTTGAAGGTTAGGGGATTCTAAGTTTATGAATGAGATTTCCAATGACGATTGGATAAGATCTTCAACTCGCGAGTTTTTAAGGACAAATAATCCAGAGGTTTTAACCAACTTAATAGGTGCTTTGCTTTACCGAAATGAGATTAACAAAGCAAGGGCTATGTTTGAGCGGTTTATTAGAATGGGTGGAAAATTGAATGCAGGTATCATTGATTACGCGGTAATAATATCAACCTTGTCTCTGGATACGGCACTTCTTGAAAAGCTGATATCATCGGATTCTATAAGACCGGATACAAAGGTGAAAATACTCGTGGATTTTTATGGTGATTTTTCAACCGCTCATAAGATATTGACATACGAATGCGAGAGCATACAAACATCTTGTAGGATATTCTCCGAATTAAGAATGGCAAGATACTCCGCAAAACCTTACAATCTTCCAAATGTGGATGGATTGAGCGATGTTGAAAAAACCATCTTGGAGTTTGATCTTTTAATATACGACATTTTCAGAGGGAAGCTAAATTCATTAAAGAAAATTGATGAATTAATTAAAGATTTGGGACAGCATCGTTTATTTAGAACGGCGTCACTATTGCAAGCCTACAAAGGTCTCTTTGAGAAAAATCATTCTTATCTCCATATCTTAGAGAATTCGTCGGAGAATGTCGGGGATAAACATATGTGGCTTATCACAAAAATTTTTCAAAGCTTCCTACTGGACAAGGATTTATTGGAGGAAGAACGCTATGAGTTATCTCCGAAGATCGGATTACTTTATACGATCTATCGCTTAGTAAAGCGATATATTGATGGGACATGTTTTGATACACCAAAAGAACTCAAAGGATTGGAACACTTTTGGTGGTTGATGGATAAATTTAAAAGAAACGAAGAATGGGTGAATTTTTCTGGGGAATTGGCCTTATATAAAGGTTCCAAGAAAATATTACCTCCTGGCAGAAGAAGGAAGATACTGATAGGCTATGCCTTCGTTAAAACTTTCAAGTCCTTGGATTCCTTGTATCAATTCAAACATGTACTTTTTCCGAGATCCAAAAACAAGGATAGAATGGTGTGGGATTTAAAAAGTAGAGTACTACCTCTGTTGAGATTACATAACAATATGCATATATCCTTAGATTATGGCTGCTTTTTGGATGAAGAAAGCGATAAATGGGTGGAAATATTGAAAGAATCCATTTCACCTGAACTCAAACTTTAACTCCCCAAAAGACAGAGTATCTAACTTATGATCCTTCCAAGTAGTTATAACCCATCTCCCATCGAGCTTTCGCCTCATGAATATATCGGCATTGCTTTTGGCGAACTTTTCCCCCCTATCCTTGAAAGTGAATCTGAACTCAAAATTCACATTCATATAGGCGCTATCCGAGAATTCGGAGGATTGGGTTATAGTGTAATTCACATAGGAGGGTTTCGTTATGCTGAAATCTAAGGAATAAATCAGGTTTGATATTATATTATCCTCCTCACCTTTGTCCCATGGTTGATTCAAAGGGTAGGGTAGGGAAGGATCCGGGAAAAACATAAAATCCGATGAGAAGCAGTTCATATAGATGTTCTTATCGTAGAGTATTTCAAGGGAGTTTTTAAAATTCAGCAGGACCTTTGAAGGTTCATCGGGAAATATTTCACGGTTCTCAGACGATGGTTCGGGAGGGTTCGGTAAGGAGAATATATTGCACGATAAAAATAATAGAAGTAAGGGGGGCAGGGATCTAAACCAAGAAATTTTACTTTTTACCAGCAACAAGAGCCTTTAAAGACGCGCTAGGTTTAAAGGCGGGCACTTTGGTTGCGGGTATGGTTATGGGTTCCCCCGTTCTCGGGTTCCTGCTCTTGCGAGCCTTCCTCTGACGAACCGCAAAGGTTCCAAAGCCTATGAGACGGACACCTTTACCCTTACCGAGATTGTCCTTGACGACCTCTATGAAGGCATTTACAGCCTTCTCAGCATCCACCTTTTTAAGGCCCGCCTTTTTAGCAACTTGCGAAACAAGCTCAGCCTTTGTCAAGAAATCCTTTGCCATATCTCACCTCCTTTTTTCTTTACCTTTTGCCTTCTCATACCCTGCCCCCCTTGATTTCATGCCAATATTCTAAGGGTGAAAATGTTCTTGTGTAGGTGAAACCGCAAGTCGCGCTCCCTCAGACATGGTTTTCGCAGTTTTTATGGGAAGTCCAGACCTTTCAAGCATCTCCCTTGCAATATCTTCGTTTGTTCCCGTAAGTCTCACGATCACAGGGACATTTATATTCATACTACCGAAGGCCTCTATGAGACCCTTCGCTATATCATCACACCTCGTTATACCTCCGAATATGTTTATGAATATGGATTTGACATTCCTGTCCCTGAGGATTATCTCCATTCCCTTTTTAACCTTCTCAGGGTTTGAAGATCCCCCAACATCAAGGAAATTCGCAGGCTCTCCTCCCCAGAACTTTATAACATCCATAGTCGCCATGGCCAATCCCGCGCCATTGACCATACACCCGATATTACCGTTGAGTTTCACAAAAGATAAACCGAACTCCTTCGCCTCCTCCTCCTCGGGATTTTCATATTCCTTTGACCTGAGATTCTCCACTTCCCCTTGGCGATAAAGGGCGTTATCATCAACTATGATCTTAGCATCCAACGCTTTTAATTCCTTAGATGGAGTTAGGGCCAAGGGATTTATCTCGGCGAGCTGACAATCAAAGGTGAAATAAACCTTTGAAAGCTTCATAAAGATGTCCGATGCTTGGAGCGCCAAGGTTGGATCATCAAAAACCTGAAAAGCCAACTCTCTGCTTTCAAACGGCCTTAAAGGCTCGGAAATATACCTCTTTATTAACGCCTCCGGTTTCGTTCTCGCTATCTCCTCAATATCAACTCCACCCTCCTTTGATGTTATAAATACCGGCTTTGAGTATCTCCTATCCAAGGTTATACCTACATAATATTCCTTCTCTATTTCTTCCGCCTTGGCAATGAGCACCTTCTTCACAGGTATCCCTTTTATATTCAACGAAAGTATTTCTTTCGCTTTTTCCAAAGCCTCCTCTCTGGTGTTGGCCAGCTTAACACCACCCGCTTTCCCCCTACCACCTACGGGAACCTGCGCCTTTATAACAACGGGATATTCCAACTTATCAATCACCCTTTCAACTTCATCAACTGAACTCGCTATGAAACCCTTCTGGGTTGGTATCCCAAAAGAATCAAATATCTCCTTTGAGGCGTATTCAAGCAGCTTCATAAGTTGAGAATTATAGACCCGTAAAACTTTTCGTGGGATGCAACTTCTCGTAATCTATCAGAATATCGTATGCCCCCCATATGACTGCTAAGTCTATTCTCTTCCATCCTTTAAAGGACTTATGAACACCTGTGAAGAAAACATCCCTTATACCGTAGATCCTTTTTATGTTTTCAACCGATGTACGAAGCCCACCACCGTAAAGATAAGACACTCCGAGTTCAAGGGCTCTTACGGTATCTTCCATAAGTTCGTTTCCCTTCATGGATAGTATATTATAGCTCATCTCAACTGTCCCCTTAGGCGGTAATATAGGACCTCCGAGAAAAACCCCCGATTTAACAGCGTTTATGGTTATGGATGTACCGTAAATTACAAGTATGGCATCTTTATTTCTTTTTATAAAAGGATAACACGCGGCTATCCTATCCGCCCCAACCGCTTTAAGCGAATACTTGCTCTTTATATTGAGCTTCCACGGTTCAAGAACCACCGTTCTCGGAAATCTTTCTTTAAGGAAACTCGTAATTTCATTAACAACGGATACGATGATACCCTTATCGTAATTCGGAATCTCTATCCCATCAACATATTCGTACCCGGCGGATACAAACTTCAAAAGATCACCGTTTTCTATGAGTGCCAGTTTCAGATTCGTATTACCGGCATCTATTACCAGAGTTTTCACTCTTTAACCGCAAATTCCCCATTCTCCTCCGTAAATATTACAGTATCGCCCTCCTTAATCTTTCCGGATATTATAAGCTCCGAAAGTCTGTTTTCTATCTCCCTTTGTATTACCCTTCTCAAAGGTCTGGCTCCGAGTAGAGGATCAAATCCCTTCTTGACCAAGAGTTCCATAGCCTTTTCATCAAGTTCAACCTTTATACCCCTCTCACTCAGCCTTGAATTCAACCTGTTTATCAAAAGCTCCGCTATTCTCTTTATATCGTTCCACTTCAAAGGATTGAACACGATTATCTCGTCTATCCTATTTAAAAATTCCGGACGGAAGTAGGATTTAACCACATCCAAAACCCTATCTCTCGCCCTTTCAAATTGCTTCTCAAAATCACCTTCCAGTTCTTTCAGCTTCTCCTCAAAATCGTCGGAGGATTTGTCCAAATTCGCATATCTCCTGTTGAATTCGTTTGCTATCTCCCTGAGATATTCAGCGCCGAGATTACTCGTCATTATTATAACCGTATTCCTAAAATTCACCGTTCTTCCCTGACTATCCGTGAGCCTCCCATCGTCAAGAACCTGCAAGAACAGATCAAAAACCCTGGGATGCGCCTTCTCTATCTCATCCAACAAAATAACCGAATAAGGTTTCCTTCTAACCGCCTCCGTAAGCTTTCCTCCCTCCTCGTATCCCACATATCCGGGAGGGGCACCTATCAGCTTAGCAACCGAATGTTCTTCCTTGAACTCCGACATATCAAGCCTTATCATTGCATCCTCATCACCAAAGAGAACCTCCGCCAAAGCCTTTGCAAGCTCGGTTTTACCGACACCCGTAGGCCCTAAGAATAGGAAGGATCCTAAGGGTCGCTTGGGATCGCTAACACCTGCCCTCGCCCTCCTTATGGCCTCTGAGACCTTCCTAACCGCTTCCTCCTGATTCACGATTCTCTTGTGTATCTCATCTTCAAGTCTCAGAAGCTTTTCCTTTTCTTCCTCAACGAGTTTTGACACGGGTATTCCTGTAATATTCGCTATAACCTCAGCAACATCCTCCTCGGTTATAACAACCTTATTGCTTTCGCTTTCCTTCTGGGCTTCAAGGTACCTCTTCTTTAACTTTATAAGCTCAGAGTTTTTCCTCTCCCATTCGTCAATCTTACCTTCCTCTTCCAGCTTCTTAACCTCCCTTTCAAGTTTCTCTATCTTATCTTTGAGATCACTCAAACCGTCCTTGGAGGCATAGTTTTCCTTTAATTTCCGTATATGCTCCTCTATCTGCGCTGCGGCTGCTTCATCCCCCCTTATTCTCGCCCTCTCCATTTCCGCTTGAAGCTCCGCTATCTTTTCGGATACTTCCTTATCAAATACGGAGGGAGAGGATATTTTCAGCTTTTTTCTTGCGCATGCTTGATCCAAAACATCAATGGCCTTATCCGGAAGATGCCTACCTTGTATATACCTATGGGAAAGCTTAACGGCCGATTCCAAGGCCTTATCATCAATTACAACATTGTGATGCTTTTCAAGTTTGGGCCTCAGCGCTTTGAGCATCAACAAAGCCTTGTCGGGATCAGGTTCATCCACCCATATAGGCTGAAGTCTCCTCTCCAAAGCGGCATCCTTTTCTATATATTTCCTGTATTCATCCGATGTGGTAGCCCCTATTACCTGTATCTCCCCCCTAGCTAGTGCGGGTTTTAAAAGATTGGCGGCATCGGCGGGTGCCCCCTCGGCTCTTCCAGCGCCCATTATGTTATGTATCTCATCTATGAAAAGTATGACATCCCTGCGGGATTTGAGTTCCTCCAAGAGTTTCTTTAACCTTTCCTCAAAGTCCCCCCTGTACCTGGTACCTGCTATCAGTCCGCCCATATCAAGCGACAGTATCCTCTTGTTTTTCAAACTCTCAGGAACCTCATTCCTTACAATTCTCTGAGCCAAACCTTCAACTATTGCGGTTTTTCCAACACCAGCCTCGCCTATAAGCACGGGATTGTTCTTGGTTCTACGAGTCAGAACCTCTATAACCTGCTCTATCTCCTTATCCCTACCAACCACGGGATCCAACTTACCCTTTTCGGCTAGTGCCGTTAAATCCACCGTAAATCTTTCAAGGGCGCTTTTCTCCTCCTCCTTTAAATCTTCAAGTCTTCCATTCATCGTCTTACCTCCGCTCCTATAACCGAGAATTTGGGATAAAATTTTACCGGCAAAACTCCCATTGCTTATTAAAGATTGTATAAAATCGGCAGTATCTATGCTACCCACCTCAGAGGAGGATACATTATCCAAAGCGTTCTCTATAAAATACGACCATACTGGCTCCCCCTCCCTTTCAAGATTCAACCTCCTTAACACCCTCCTCGCTATTCTTCTGGGATCAAAACCATTCTTTCTTATACTTTCAAACGATGCGTTCAATTTATCGTATATGTCAGCAAGCTCGTATATAACATCTTCGGGAACTTTGTCCTTTATTTTTTTATAAATCTCTTCGGGAACATAAACCACATCCTCACGGTACGCCCACCTCCTTCTACCGAGGGTTTCACCGAACATCTCACTTATAAACCTCTCCCATTCACTGAAAAGCTCCTCAACGGGTGAGGGTGCCCACCTTTTTACCCTTAGAGATACGGTTTTTACCTTGTAGGGTGATGCAGCGTACTTCACCAACTCCGCAAACTCCTCCTCCAACCCATATTCCCTCAACCTTTCAAACACCCTACGAAGATATTCAAAGTAAGAATTCTCAAATGAATCGAGTTGAGACCAAACATTTTCCAAGATTTTAAGTGTTTCGCCTTTTGCGGCCTCAAAAGGTATCCCATTTCTTTCAAGATACTTCGCGAACGGCTCGTTATTATCCTCAAAGAGGGAAAAAAGAAAATGATCGCTGTCAGTGTAAAATTCGTTTCTTCTTTTGGCGACCCCAATGGCCCTATTAAGATAATTTTCAAGCCCCTTTGATATCGGTTTCCCTTTCCAATCCATAGGTTGAGAATTCTAAGGCTGAAAGCGAATCCACAGCCTTTCTAAAAACCTCAGAGCGGTGCTTATAATCCCTGAACATATCAAATGATGCACATGCCGGAGATAATAATACGGGCTCCCCATTTGATAGAGCATAAGCCTTCCTAACCGCATCGTACATGTCCTCCGCCAGTATCACATCAACCAGATCCTCAAAAGTTTCCTTTATCAGGTTTTTACTTTTACCTATGGCTACTATCACTTTTACCTTCTCCTTCACCGCATCCCTTAACTCATCAAACCGCAAACCCTTGTTATCCCCACCCATTATGAGAACCACCCTATCAAAGCTTTCCAAAGCGCACCTCGTAGCATGCGGATTCGTTCCCTTTGAATCATCGTAAAACTCCACATTTCCAACTCTCTTAACGAACTCAATCCTACCCTTTAAAGGTTCAAGGGTATCAATGGGAAATTCCTTAACCCCTAAGAGATAAGCCGAGGATATGGCGAACATGAGATCATAAATCAGTGAAGGTTTCCTCAACTTATTCGGAACTTTCAATTTCAATCCATCCATAAATATGGTACTTCCATCGGAATACACATCGGCGGCTCTGTTTTTCATAGAAACGGTTATCATATTACCCTTTGATTCCCTCTTGAAACTTTGGAAATAGGCATCATCCATATTCAACACGGAAAAATCCTTAGATTTCTGGTTTTTCAAGATTTTCAATTTATCTCTGAGATAATTTTCAAAGCTTCCATGCCAATCAAGATGATCAGGAGAGACATTGGTTATTACGGATACATCCGCCCTGAACTCTTTCGTGTAGTGGAGTTGAAAGCTTGAAACTTCAATTACAAACACCCCCCTTTTAAATGCTAAATCCGAAACGGGTTTCCCCCAGTTTCCACAGATGTAGGATCCTCTTATCAGTTTATGAGTAAAATAGGCGGTGGTTGATTTTCCATTGGTACCAGTGATCGCTATGGTTTTCCCGTATAAATACCTCCAACCTATCTCTATCTCAGGAAGTATAGGTATGTTTGATGTTTCAACTCTGGATAATATCCTATGATGTGGAGGTATTCCGGGGGAAGGGGAAACTATATCGCACATGAGAATCCTGTAAGTATTTTCCTTCTCATCCCCTTGATTCATATCGGATATAAAGGTTTTTACACCCAGCTTATCGCACAGTTTCTTTAAAGATCTGCCAGTTAAACCGTATCCCAATATACCGATCCTCTTACCTCTAATGCTCATATAGCGGCGTAAGTTATTCTCTTTGATTTATTAGTGGGTTTCTCAAAACTGAGCTCATCGAAAGCCCAGACGTTTATAAAACCCGCCCTCAAAAGCAGGGATTTAACCTGGGATAGAGTGTATCCCTGTTCGGTATATACCTCTTCAATTTTTCTGTATAAATTGCTTTCATAGGGTACAAATAGCGTGAGTCTCAATCTTGATACTCCATCCCCCATATACTCCCCTTTCCATATACTATAAATGCCGCCTCTGAGTACCCTGACAAATAAAGCTTCATTCCATGTGCTCTGCATAGCGTAAGATGTATTCAAATCACAAACGAATATTCCTCCCATTCTAAGGTGTCTCTTTATGTTTCTAAAAGCTTTGAATAACTCCTCGGTTCCTATTATATTGTTTAAACTGTCAAATGTGCTCACGATTGCGTCAAATGTTCTATCTATGGAGAAATTTCTGGCATCCCCTATGTAGAATTCCACATCCGGCAGTTTTTTCTTAGCCACTCTTATCATATCCTCGGATACATCAACTCCAACAACATCATAACCTAATCTTTTCAATTCCTTGGTGAGATTTCCCGTTCCACAACCAACTTCAAGAACCTCCTTGACTCTCAACTTTGAAAAGGAGAACAATCTCGTTATATATTGCGCCCAATACTCATAATCAACATTCTCAAAGATTAAATCGTAATACTCAGCTATTTCGGAGAAGGGTTTTATTGACATATCAGGTATTATAAGGGGGAAAGCTATTCACGCGAATGAGTTTGACACCTCTTTATCCTATAATAACCCAAATTACCCACACTTAACCTAACATTTGCTGAAACCTTAACCCCCGGTTTATAAGCAACACCATCAAAAATTACGCTTGATCCGGGGTTTTCCCTCCACTCCTTTCGTACGAGAGGCTCAATCTCACCCGAGATTCGGAGATCGTTTTCCCCAATTATGAGGTGGGCGGGTACGCTCTCACCTTCCGGAATTTCTACAACCGGCCGATCTTCCGCGAGATCAATCGCATACTTACCAAACATCCTACTACTATCTTCGCCGATGTGCGTCTTTTCAACGATTCCCCAGCCATATCCCCTCTCACCGCCTATCTGTAAGGTTTCCGTTAAGTTTCCCCATTCTTTGATGATCCGTTCAGTAATTTCCGCGATTCTCCTATCATTACTTTGAAAGAGATTTAACAGTTCTCCAATCTCCCCGCATGAAAGGTTGGATTTTCTATGCTCTATTTCAAGGTTTTCTCTTATTTCCCGAAAAATATTACATATATTCTGCATTTCCCTTATGAAAAAATACCCACACAAATAAACCTGCTTTCCTCCGTACCTAGTTCTGGGAGATATGTACTCCACTTCGTGGAGGGAGCCTTCCTGAGCGGATTTTTCCCCGCTTTCAAGGGCTGTGCTGACGTAGCTGCCTATGAAATCGTAATGGGGGAAGTTTTCATCCCAAGGAAACATATCTATTTGGCCGTTTTCTTCGGTAGTGGGATAAAAGTAGGAGGTGGTGAAGATACGGTTAAGGATTTCTCCTACAATCCGATATTGTTTCCAGTCTCGCGCTTGGCCGAAAATCTCGCGGGTTATACAGGATGTCAAAGCGCCGAGAAGAACTCGGGCAGGAATGTACGAACGGGTTTGCATTAGGTTGCCGTACTTACGATAGCCTATATGGATGGGGGTTCTTATTCGGAATACGACTTTATACATCCGCCATGACATACTATCCTCCCTTCGCCTTGGCGTGGTACCTGACATAGGTGAGAAAGCGCTCAAGGACGAGACGGGCGAGGAGGGTTTTGTTCAGGTCGTTGGTTATATCGGAGATAGTCTCTAAGATGTTATCCTGTAGGTTGTGGATTTTATTTTTAAGGCGTCTAACATCGTTTTCCCTTCTTTTTTCTTTCGCCTTTTCCAGATCAATGTACCTGTTCCGATAGTCTTCTGCCAATTTTGAAAATCCGCTTCCCGAGCCAACGACTAAACCCACATCATTCAAGACTCGCAACGCCCCGCAAACAAATTCAGTCCTTATACCATCTTTCACCTTTGCGAAAATGTATAAAAACGCGGCGTATATCCCGTCCTCCGTCAAAACTCCGAGAATCTTCGTGGCCGCAGTCATAACATCTCCGTAGTCGGAAACGTTTTTGATCAAAGTTTGAGCATACCTTGATGCTATGTAGTCTATGTTCTTTCCCGTCATTCCTCACCTCCACCTTTCGGGATGCCATGCACCGTTTGATGTGATGTTTCCTGTTCTTCCTGAGCTGTATTACATGACCCAGTCGCGCTTGTCCCTGCACTGCGATAGTATAAACACCTCACCCGTCCGAAACCTCTCGTTCCCATCCCGCCTATACCGAGATGCTCCACCCATTGAAGGCCGGCGAGGATGACATCAAAAGGAGAATTCCAGTTTAAGTTAAACTCTATGTACCTTCGGCATGTATCTTTAAAACCCTCATAAATCTTTTTCAAATCGTCCCAGTATTTTTTGGATCTTTCACCATTTCCCTGAGGACGCTCGTTTATATATCCGAGAATCCGAAGCACCTCTTCAACGGGATGTTTCCGATTCGGCATCTCATCGGGAAGATCCCCCCAGGCGTCCGGATTGTCGGATAGGCCTTTTCTTCGTATGATTTCTGACCATTTTCCCCTTGACGGGAAGCTCCCTTTGAAGTCTCTCACCGCCACGTCCATCCAAAGAATTGTTGCCCGCGGTATAGCCTCGTACGTGAAAAGTGCTCCTTCCTCCGCAGCCCCAGTTTCGGGGTTAATGCTCACGGATGTGCGCACCTCAAGGTTGGAATTGACTATGTGGGTAAAGAGGCGCTCGGAGACTATAACTATGCGGTTTTTGATCTCTGGTGATATATAGCCGTTATCTTGTATGTCGGTTGGATTAAAGGACCTACCAGTGTCCCTCTCCACCATCAACCATCCGAGGTTTATTCGGTCCCCCGAAAAACTATTGTTCCATACCGCCTTACCGTCCTCTGGCGTTGGAGGGTCATCCATCAAACCCGAATCCTTTAAACGCTCACGTGTAGTTATCCATACAGGGCCGAACATGGAGTACACGGGAAAGAGGACTATCCTCGCGTCGCTTATGGATACCACACCGGCATTCGCCTTGTTGTCCTTTATAGCGCCGAAGGTGTAGCAGATGGGACAGGTATCCTCCCCGCAGTGGCCCTTCTGTCCGGCGCACCGAGGTTTGCCAAAGCGATGGGCAGCGTAATGGCGTACGGCTCCGTGTATGGCCGTTCCGGGTATCTTCGGAACCCTCGTCCCCACCTCTCTGACTATGGTATTATCCACCCTGCCAAGCCTATATCCCCCGGTGCCTATATGTACCGGGTCAAGGGTCATGAGATAAAGCTTATTAACTTCAAGTTTCATTTTCTTCCTCCATTTTAAGGATGCTCCTGAACTCCCCATATCTTCTCAAAACCTCCGCCAACTTTATATCCTTCTCAATGCCTTCAAGTGGGTCTTTCGGTGGCCATTCTATACCCAGCCTTCCCCTTTTTGCCAGCTTCCTCTCAAATTCTTCAAGTAGTTTTCTGTTTTTGATCAT
>WGFI01000036.1 GCA_015492295.1 Caldifarciminota bacterium | reverse complement strand
TTCTAAAACCGCAAGATACGCTACACCAGACGCCGAAGATACATATTTTATATCCTCGTAAGATTCCACATCTTCATCCACACCCGCCCTTTTAAGAGTATCCTTTGCATTCCTCAGGTATCTCTTGGCGAGATTTAAAACATCCTTTGAACTATCAAGAGATGTTTTAGACATAACTTTAATATTTTAAGGTTGTAATTTTTCTTGTTTCCCTTATGGCATAAAGTTTGCCCACAAAAATCGTTCTACCACCTTATAATTCCTTTCTTATGCTCTGGATAATAACCTTACAGAGCATAGGTGTAAAAGCGGATGAAAAGGCCTTAGAGGCCTATAACAAAGGCATAAGGATGCTCTTTACGCAGAATGTGGGTCAGCTTTCGGACGAAGTCCTATTTTACTCTTTGCATCCTTCCGTCGTCTATGTCCTAAGAGATGGAACTCTGCATATAAACGGTGTAAGTGTATCTTTTAAATCAAAACCTAAGTTCATAACTGGGGATATGCGACTTATAACGAAGGTTTCGTACTTTGGGAGGAACAAGAGTATAAGCGGAATACCCACATACAAGAGGGTTGTATTGAAGGAGGTATATCCGAATATAGATGCAATTCTGACAGCTGATGGTAGGGGTATAGTGGAGTTTCAGTTTGTGGTTCATCCCGGTGGTAATCCTGAGGATATAAGGGTTAATACGGACGGGGATGTAGTTCAAAGGGGAGATGGTATTTACATCGTCAAGGGAGGTAAGGAGGTTGTGAGGATAAGTGGTTTAAAGGCTTATCAAGGAGCTGAAGAAGTTAAAGTTGGTGTGGATGTAAAGGGTAAGGAGGTTAAGTTTATAGTTGATGATTGGGATAGAGAGCATACGCTTGTTATTGACCCTGTTGCTACGGCTATTCTGACTTCAAGTTATGGTGATTCTGCCACTTCCGTGGCGATAGACAACTTTGGCAATGTTTTTGTTGCTGGTTATACCTATAATTCCAGCGATTTTGCTCCAAGTAGAATTGTGTTTGGAACTACTGGATATTCAGATGCCTTTGTAAGCAGGTTACCTGGTACCTTAAACATCTCAGAAACACCGAAAACCTCAAAGGATGCAAATATAAAAATCTCAAAGGGCACTCTAATACTCAACCTTCACAACTCCTCCTACTTAGGCTTTGATGTCTATGATGCCTCTGGGAGGATAGTTAAAAGGGTTAGTCTTGGCTACCTGCCTGCTGGAAGGTATGAGTATCCTCTAAACCTATCAAAAGGTGTTTATACGATTAAGGTTAGGATGGGGGATAGAGTTGAAAGACTTAAAGGGATGTTGTTAAGTCGTTAGTCCTTACACACCATCATCGCTATACCTAAGGCCGTTTTAATATCTTTACGAAGGCCTTTACGGATGTAATACGCCCATTTTTCAGTTTAACTTTCGCTATTATCACACCCTTCCCCGGAGAGGTCGCCGTAAATAAACCATCCTTTGAAATAAATCCTATCTTCTTCGGTATAACAATCCAATCTGCCTCCCTGTAATCGCCGATTATTGAAAACTTTAACGCCTCCCCTACCCTTAAAATCGCCATCTTCGGAGAAATTTCTAAGTCTCCGTAGCCTTCAACAACGATAGGTATGGGAAATTCGTCTATAACCCTATCTCCTTTTAATACATGAACCTGAACTATTCCCCTACCCTCCGCCAACCCTTCAATGGAATCGTTTATTATTTTGGCTAACCAAGGGGGTTTCACTAGAAAGGAGATCTTATATTCCTTTCCTAAGTTTATGTTCGGCAAAGGTTTCCTTTGTCCCACTCTCAATATTATAGGCTTGGGCCTCTTAAATTCCTTTGGAAGCACTCTGACTATGATACCCCTACGCTTCCGTTTAAACTTACATATAATAACCGAAATGCCCGTATTCTTCGCTATGAGGAGATCCCCTTCTATTGAAACCGCATCACCATCCACAACCTCACATTTGACACCCAACCTCTTGAACCTCCTCCATCGTGGAAAATCGTTAAGATTCACGGTATCTCCTACGCTCAGAGTTATGCTTTTGGGAAGTGCGGTTAGGATCATTATAAGCATAGCCATATATATTAGATTCGCCTATGTTTCCCTATACCATAAAGTCTCCAAAACGGAAATCCGCTTTGAAAATAAAAACGAAAAAAGGACATTTCATATGGATTGCTTTAAGGGATCAAAGGTTTTTCCGTGAGTACAGCGCTAAGAAAAGCGTACGGGTTTATAATATCCACTCTAAAAAGGAGGTTGCGGCTATGATTGTGCTACTTATTTCTTTAAGCGCAAATGACAGCCTGTTGAGGTATGCAGCATTAGGAAACTTGGAGAAGGTGAAGTATTGGGTAAATAGAGGTGCCAATGTGAATACGAAAGATGAGTTAGGAAGGACACCTTTACACTTGGCGGTCTCCGGGGATCATCCCGAAGTGGTTAAGTATCTTGTGGGGGTGTATATCTCTCGCGGTATGATAAATGTTAAGTTTTCCGATAGGAAAACTTTGCTGCACTTTGCCGCTTACGGAGGCGATATAAATCAGGTTAAGTATCTCGTTAGAAAAGGTGCTGATGTGAAAGCGAGGGATAAGTATGGGAAAACACCTTTGTATATGGCAGCCTCTAAGGGACATCTTGATGTGGTGAAGTATCTTGTTGAAAAAGGGGCTGATGTTAATACAAGAAATAATATGGGAAGAACACCTTTGCACGAGGCAGCAAGGAATGGAAATCTTGAGGTGGTCAAGTATCTTGTTGAAAGAGGAGCGGACATTAATGCGGAATATAGTGCTGGTATATCCTTAGGTGTAGGAAATCCTTCAGGGGGTTTCGGAGCAGGACTTGGGTTAGCGGATAATCCTGTGGAGATTAGAAAAACACCTTTGCATGAGGCGGAGAAGGGAAAGCATCCCGAAGTGGTTAAGTATCTTGTGGGGGTGTATATCTCTCGTGGTATGATAAATGTTAAGTTTTCCGATAGGAAAACATTGTTGCACTTTGCCGCTTACGGAGGCGATATAGATCAAGTTAAGTATCTCGTTAAAAAAGGCATCAATGTGAATGTAAAGGATAAGTTTGGACTGACACCTTTGCATGAGGCGGCGAAAGGGGGAAATCTTGTGGTAGTGGAGTATCTCGTTAAAAAAGGTGCTGATGTGAAAACGAGAGATAAGTATGGGAGAACACCCTGCGATGTGGCTCGTAGTGAGGAAATAAAGAAAGCTATGAACTTTTGTAGATGATAAAGATACGCCGTACATATCTATAACCGTCCGAAGACTTCATGATACTATATGGATGCGGACACCCGGAACCCCCGGTGATAATAGATTTGGACCTCCTCCCGAGTAAGAATGACAACGATACACTTTATCTCCCATAAAGTTTTTTGACCAACCTATAAAAATAGCTCTTAGGTTCCACGATACTTAACGCCGGATAAAAGGATTTTGTTGTCCTTAAAATCTCATTCACGATTTGAACATCATAGGAGTAATCCAATTCAGCCTCTTCAATGCTTTTAAAAACCGAATAATAAACCTTCGGGTTTTCCACACCGATGCTGTGTCTATATTCTTTATCGTCGTCAAAATCGTAACCATCGCTGACTTGACAAATCATAAATGTATGTTCTCCTTCGTACTTGGGCACTATCACATAATCCCCCTTCTTTATAACGAGCATGATTTTAAGTATATTAAATCTCTTCTCTATTTCATCTAAGGAAACATCCGGTTCAACTTTCATGTAAGATTCCCTAAATCTATCAAAACCCCTTCTCAAATCCTCATAATCCCAACCTTGCCTTAACCTGCCATTCTCAACCTCATCCCTTATATAATCCAAATTATCATAATCCACCCTAAAAACGAATATATTTTTCCTCGTTTCAAAGTGGTTTTGAATCCTGTATATGGTCTTTTTGCTTACATTATATCTCTCAATAATATCCCTTTCGGAAATCCCGAGTTTTATATCAGCCACAATGCGGGCTTTTTTGATGTAGGGGATGCGTTTTGATTGACCTTCATGGTTTGGAAGGGGTCGGTTTAAGGCGAAGGTATTTTTACAGTTCAGACATTTAAACCTGAGAATGTTGCTTTGATGTTTCTTTACATGATAACTCCCACACTCAGGGCATTTTATAATATACCTGTCCTTCATAAGAAGACATTTTAAAGTTTAAACTAATTTCACTTTGTGGCTGATTGATATTTGTAATGAGAATATGTGGCAGGAATGTAAGCCGTTATGCTTTCCTTCCCGAGGTTTTAAATGGTTAATAAACTCCGGCCACACAGTGCTAGTTAATACTTTTATAGAATAATCAGCGTATGAGGGAGTATATTAAGGTCATGAGGAACTATGCCAACTTTCGCGGAAGGGCGAGCAGGAAGGAATACTGGATGTCCCAGCTCTTCTTCTTCCTCATATACTTAGCCGCCCTGTTTCTGGACTTAGCCCTCGGTACCACCTTCGGGGAGAGCGATAGCATCTTTCAGGGGGTCTTTTCCTCCCTGGCTTTCCTCGTTCATCTCGTCCCCCTCATAGCCGTAACCGTACGCCGGCTTCACGACATAGACAAGAGTGGATGGTACTTCCTCATCTCC
>WGFI01000035.1 GCA_015492295.1 Caldifarciminota bacterium | reverse complement strand
TTCTACTATCCACTCATCCTTTCCCAGAATATCAACATCAACTGTGAAGCTAACCTTGTAGAAGGAAAGGTGTTCCTCCTTGTTGTAAGGGTTGGGGTCTGCATTTAATCCTTGCTTTATAGCCCTTTGAACCAAATGGTGATTTGAGTAAAAAGCCATATCTCCATCGTAAGGTTCCAGACCTACCGCTTTGGTTATACCGAGAGGAGCCTTCCTCGTTATTGATGACTGTCCCCCAATAGTGTACATATATCCAAAAGCATCAAGTTCGGGACTTGTGATTATATCATCCTTTGTTATATCAAACTGGATAACATCGCCAAGAGAAACCTCCGCGGGTTTCCAGTTGAAAGCCTTTTGCAGGGTTTTAAAAAGATAATGCCTTATAGCCGGTTTTCCTATGAAGCTGACCGTCCGGTTCCCCCTTTTCAGCTTCTTGATTGATAGGATATTTCCACCTATCTTCTCATCCCTATTTAAAGCGGAGCCTTCAAAAATTACCGTTAAAGTTATATGTTTCATCCTTCTTCACCTCCTTTTTCCTTAGGCAAGATACCGCTTAAAAAAGAATATATAAAAACCTTAAAGACCTCGTCCGGATATATAGGATTAAAGGCTTTGGCGAGTACCTGCGGCATTCTCTTTTTATTCGCTGCGAATATTCTGAGAATCATATACTCCACTTCACTCCTCAATGCGAGCCTCGTTTTCTCCATCAGACGATAAGCCTGAGATTCAAAGGCTTCAACCACATTCTTGTATTTCTCGCTTTTACTCAATCCACGACCGACTTTTCGGAGTTTCTCATACATATTTCCTATGTTGTTCTTGGAGAAATCTTCGTATAACCTCCGAAATTTCTCCCTGTCATCGCCCTTTGAAATGCGCCAGGCATTTTCCAATATCCTTTCAAGCTCAAAGGATAGGTCTTTATAAGCTTTCACGGCTTTTTCAAACTCCTCATAACTTATATTTTCTTGTAGATGATTCGTTAATTCTTTTTTCCATTTTTCAAAATTCATACGGCCACCTCCTTTTTCAGTTTATCCATTATCAAAGCGTAAAGTTTAAAAAGGTTCTGGGAAAGCATTCTTAAATTCTCTTTTTCCCTGTTCTTTTGAAGTTTTAAGAACTCATTTATAAAATCCCTTTCACTCTTGTTCATCTTCTCCTTTAATGAAATCCTGAAAATCCTCTCCCCATATTCCAAAATCTTATCAAACCTCCCATCAAGCACATAATTTAAAACCTTGAATTCTCCGATCTGCCTCAATAATGATGCGATGCGTGAGTCTGAAAGGATACCGATCACCTCGTAGGGCAAGGAGAAAAATTCTATAACATCATTATATTTAGAAACGACTTCTATGTTCATCCTTTCCCACCTTCCAAGTTGAAGTTGCTGCCTTATTGATAGTTCAATCAGGCTTATTCCGAATATTTCCTTAATGGTTTTCGCCTTCCCATAGCTCTTCCTCGCGTAGTTGTTCAAATGCCACATGAGTTTGAACGATGGTGCGTTGATGAAGATTTGGGAATTGCCCTCAACAGGTATCAGTGCTATAAAATAGTGTAAAATCATAAAACTACAAGTGGAACAGATAGTATTTCCGGATTTAAGATTCCAAAAAGAATTTGGCATGCCTTTATCTTTTGAGCGAGACGCACCAAGTAATTTATTATGTTCAGATGTAAGAGTATGCTTGTGAAAATCACCCTTAATTTCGTCTTCGTCAAGTATTTTACCGCAGAAGGAGCATACATAATTTGATGGTTGTCCGGATTGATATAAATTCAATGCCCTTTGAAAGAACTTTTCAAAATCGTTCCACAGTTTGTTATTTGGATCACCTGGATCAAGGGTTCGTGTGTTGGCATTGAATAAGCCTCTTGCATACACATTAAAAAGCATACCCCAAACATTTTTCACTTTCTGCTTCCATAAATTATTAGATTTTTCTAAGCGTTTGCTCCATTCTTTCTTCTTATTGTCCGAAAGTATCTCACTCATGCATATATCGTGAAAGGCTTCCCAATATCTATAAATAATGTCATTAAAGGAGTTTATTTCAACACTCCCATCATCCATCAAAAGCACATTCTCCCCACGATTTTCAGGTTGGTAATCGTTATCAGGTGATTGTATTCTGACCCCACACTTTTCAAGAACCCTCAAAAACCCTATAACACCCGCGTTGTAAAGCCAGTTGGAAGGGTAAAGGGTTATATTAGATGATGTTGTCATCATGACATCCTTCATTGCGCATTCTAATGATACCCTTCTCCTCGTCGTATCTGTAATCCACAACGAAGACATCCGAAAGCCAGCGTTTAAGTTTTGTGTCTTCTATTTCCAACTCGTCAATAACTCTATTCCTAACACAATTCATCGGAACATTTATCACATATTTGGAAAGGACCTCATCCTTAAAGTGCGCAAACCTTTTGCTTCCAAAATCAAAACTATCCAAATCACATTTGAGCTCCCTTAAACGACCCTTTGGAACCGCTTTAACCTCGTATATCCTCCTGAATATCCTCTCAGCCTCCATTTTCCGCTCCGAAACCCATCCAGCATCAAGTATCTCCAAAGTCTCATAAAACTCCTTAATATATTCGCCTTCCCTCTCAATGGTTTCATAGAATCTTTTAACGATGGAATATTTATCGTATTCGGACATTGGGAATTTTATATCTTCCTTCTCAATGAATCTCAGTAATTCCCTCGAAAAGTCCTTACTCTTTGTAGGTTTATAGAAGTTTTCCTTAATAAAATCCTCGTTTATATCGTCGTTTGAATTCTTTAACTCTCCCCATCTCCATAACCAAGCGAGAGACCATAAGAGGAGTTTATTTGTGTAAGGTTTAATCTTGGCGAGTTTTACTTCTTTTTCTTTATCCTTATTTTCCTTACTCTTATCCACATGAACCCATACGAAAACATTGGGCTCCTCCTTACATAGATTAAATTCATCCAATTCCCGATCATTGCTCTTATCCCAAACCTTCCCATCCCTGTAAAAATACCTCCTCATCACCCTTCCCATTCTCTGAACCAAAGCGTCAAGGGGACATAAATCGGTAAATAGGACATCCGCATCTATATCAAGGGATGCCTCAACAACCTGCGTGGCTACCAATATCTTTCCCTGATTCTCCTCGGAAGATTTAGGATTTTTAAACTCGTTGATAATCTTTTCTTCTCTATTCCTCCTATCTTCAAGTGTGAATCTTGAATGCAGGAGATATACGGGGATGCCGCTATCCTTCAATCTATCATAAGTTTCTTGGGCATCACTTACGGTGTTCCTTATAACCAAAACTCTTTTACCCTCCCTTGCGAATTCCAAAACCCTTTCCATTTCACCATCAGGGTTATAGGTAACGACTTTAATACGATGCTTGCAAAATCTCCTAAAACCCTCCTTGTTTTCATCGTTTTCATCGTAAATATTCTTTATCTCCACCTCATTTCCGATTCTACTTTCAATTTCATTTCTTACAAACTCAGGCAATGTTGCGGTCATAAGTAAAAATTTGCCGCCCATATTCACGGTATCTTCTATGAACTTTACTATTATCGCCGCGGCTACGGGGTCGTAGGCCTGCACTTCGTCAATTATCAAGTTGGAGTACGATAACAGCGCGTATATCCTTTCAAATGTGGGAGGTTTAAGAGCATAAGGGAAGAACTGATCACCGGTGGAAACTATAAATGGATAGGAAATCTGGCGGGAAAGTTCATAAGAAGCAAAGTTTTCCTCATCTCGTAAATAGAAGACATCAGCGTCGGAGTGCAATAGACCGACTTTATCCTTCCCGAATATACTTTTCGCCCTTTCAAATATCTGATTGACGGCTGATCTTATAGGTAATGTGTATATGGTTTTATCACCTGAGGACCAAAGGAAGGAGAATTCCGTTTTACCGTATCCTGTGGGAGCAATTAAAATCAGGTTTTCACTCTTCAATTCGGAAAGCACCTTAAGCTGCCAAGCATTATCTCCTATCTTTTTCTTGATTTCTTCTTTGACTTCATTGGAATTTGGTGCATCTATCTCAACATATTCAAATAACCTTTTTCCTTTACATTCTACATACGAGGCGAAGTGATCTACATTTAATCCCTTACGGGCTAACTCTTGAACTATTTCATCTTCAACATACGAGGCGAAGTGATCGCATCTCTGTAATAATCCGGATATTAGAATTTTCCTACGAATCTTCTCCTTCTTTATATCCTCACCCTGAATTATGAATCTGTTCAACGGTTGGGGAATGATCCTTATTAAAGGCATGCCTTCCTTCAAGGATCTTACCACCCTATCATTCAAGGTGAAATCATCGCCCATTTCGTTTTTAAGGTTATCCAACAGTTGTTCCTTAAATTCATCTTTCTCCAAAAGCCTACGGGCAAATTTCATCAAATCTATATTTTCCTTGTTGATAATATTCTCAAAGTTTTCACGCCAATGGTGGTATGCAACCGCTAAAAGAATATCAGGATTTATCCCATCGGGCATAAATAGTATGGATACAAAGTTATGTGGAATGTGATAGATTGTATCATGAGGCTTATAATTTTCGTTTCGCACTGTAATTATCTGAAAATATGGCAACACCTTTCCAATATCGTGATACTTTATAGCAACTTTTACATCGTCGTAAATGTCATCTCCTATTTTACTCCCTATCTTTCTCCACAACTCCTCAAAGACCTTTCCAACATCATCGGTATGCTGCTTTAACCCAACTCCATTGCTCTTAGCTAACACTCTTCCCATTAAAGATGGGTATTATAAAGTAGAACAACCATTTCTGGAAAAAGCAATCTCTAAGCAATCTATTCGCTGTTCCTTACTTTAACTCAATATGTGTTTGAACATATTAGGATATTGCAGAGGTGCAACACACCGTGAATGAAACGATCGTTATGAAATGGAGAGATACGATAAAATAGCATATTGGCGATTTACATAATCTTCTTAACCACCTTTTTTACTCCTTCCTTGAACACCACAAAGTATATCCCTTTTCTTTCAGGTTTGAAATTTTTATACTCGCCTTTGTATATTCTTTTTCCATCTATTGTAAATATCTCCACATAATCATTAAACCTCAAGTATTCAACCTCATCTACACTCAGCTCATCATCTTCTCCAAGGATACCACACCCACCTTCATTTGAAGTAGCATCTATTACTGCAACTTGAGGAGCTCCTTTCCCGGTTGCTACTATTTCTACACACCCGTCTCCATCTACATCTCCCACGCTGATTGATACTTGACCCGGTACTGGATTCATACTCCAAAGAAGCACACCCGATGATGAGAGGACATAAATCGGTGTATGCCAACCACTGGTTATAACTTCAAGCCCAGGGGATGGATCTATGTCAGCTATAACTATATCGTTAAGCCAATAGTAATAAGATGGAAGGCGAAAACCCCAAATCAAACTACCATCATCCCCTTTAATACAATACAATGTGGAATCATAGCTACCTGCTAAAACTTCCATAATCCCATCCTCATTTATATCTCCCACCACAGGGGAAGAATTCACATGACTTCTTGCCACAAAAGACCAAAGCAGAGAGCCGTCAGAACCACTAAGGGCGTAAATCCTACTATTATAACTTCCTACAACGACTTCTAATTTCCCATCTCCATTTATATCCTCCACTGCTGGCGATGACATTATCCATAGACCCAAATATCTCCATAAAAGTGATCCATCCGTTCCTCTAAGGGCATAAATATAAGAGTCTCCACTTGCAAATACAACTTCATTTTTCCCATCGTTATTTATATCTGCTATAGCAGGGGATGAATGAACCCAACCCAGGGCGCAGTATCTCCAAAGCAATGAACCATTTGTACCTCTGTAAGCGTAGAGGCAATTATCATAACTCCCTATGACTACCTCAACATTTCCATCGTTATCTATATCCCCGATAGCAGGTGAAGAATATATATCATCACCCGTACCGCGCGCCCATAAAAGGGAGCCATTTGTACCTCTTAAAGCGTATATGTATCTGTTCAAACTTCCTATCACAACTTCCACTCTTCCATCTCCATTTATATCGCCTATCGCAGGAGATGAGACTAACCAGTTTGATATTCTTCCGTATCTCCATAAAATACTGCCATTCGTGCCTCTAAGCGCATAAATATGTCTATCCGTTCCATCGCTGCCTGTAACAACTTCTATCATTCCATCGTTATTTATGTCCCCTATAGCGGGTGATGAATGTACCCAATCTACCGCTGTAAAACTCCATTTTATATATCTACCGATTGAGAGATTACCTCTCATAATTTGCCTTCCTGTGTGAGATCTATTACCATTGAACATCTGCCAGGAACCATTAGCCCAGTTAAGGGGGGGAACGCAAGTGGTTTGAAATCCGCAGGTCTGGGCACCTATGAACTCGGGAAGAAAACTTAAAAATGCATAATAAACAACCAACACTAATCCCCTATATTTGTTTGTTTGTTTGTTTGTTTGTTGAGGCTTTCATAACGAGGATATTATAAGGATGAAAAACTTTTTGTCAAGGTGTTTTTGATCAGGTTCTATCGTCCCAGAAGCATCTTTATTATACCTATGAAATTAGGATTGAACAAAGTTGTGCCAAGGATTGTAAGGATTATTAAGAAAATCAGCAACAGGTTCGTCCTGTCTATCTTGTGATCAAACTTCTCCTCAAGCCTTTGATACCTCTCATTCATCTTCTCGCCAAGTGCCTTAACCTCCGTCTCAACCGTCTTTATCCTTTCTTCAAGTGCTGAATATTTAGCATTCATCTTTTCTTCAAGGGCTTTTACCTCTTTCTCAACCGCATTTATCTTTTCTTCAAGCGCCGAATACTTGGCATCCATCTTCTCTTCCAACGAATGTATCAAGCCTTCAAGATAGGA
>WGFI01000034.1 GCA_015492295.1 Caldifarciminota bacterium | reverse complement strand
TTTCCTTCGCTACTATGGGTGCCTTAACGGGCTTAGCGGTGTTTAGTATATTAACGGGAAACGGTGATATAGCGTTGTTCGGATGCGCGAGCATCACTTTCCCAGAATTGAGACTGAATTGCAGTGGAGGTTCCCCCTCATGTGGAGGCGGTGGAGGAGGTACGAGTTCGGATTGCTCGGGAGGTAGCTCGGGCTCAACCTGTTCAGGAAGTTGCGGAGGAGGTGGTTCCAGCTCCGGATGCAGCAGCGGAGGGGGCACGAGTTCGGATTGTTCAGGTGGAGGCACAAGCTCGGACTGCTCGGGTGGTGGTACGAGTTCCGACTGCTCGTCCGGTGGTGGAGGTACGAGTTCGGGCTGTTCAAGTGGGGGAAGCACGAGTTCGGACTGTTCCAATGGCTTTTCCCCACCTACCATTACACCCTACTTCGTAAATTACCTTATAAAAAATAATATCTGTTTATACACGGGAAGGGCATGTAGATAATTCTTCCCCGTCATTACCTCACGGAAAATTTTTCTTCGGTATAATACCTGCTTATGAATTTCGTAAAGGATATATATTTGATACAGCCGGAACTCGTCCTTTCAATTGGAGTACTCGTATCGCTCCTGGTTGATATAGTATCCACGAAATCCACAAAGTTCCTAGTCCCAATTTTTTCCTTAATAGCACTAAGTATAACAGCATTCTTCGTTTTAACGAATTTCTACAATGAAGGAGAAGCATTCAAGATGCTTTCAATAACTTCATTAAGTAGGGCTTTTGACATAGCGATTCTATTGGGAGCCGCTATAACCACGCTTCTGGCCTGGGATAGGGAAGGGGAACATCACTTTTTGGTGCTCTCAGCGACCCTTGGTGCTATGGTTCTCGTAAAGTCAATAAGTTTTATATCATTCATACTCTCCCTTGAGCTGTTCTCCTTCGCGGTAATAGGTCAGATAGCCTTATCAAAGGATTTGGCGGGAACGGGTGCAGCCTTAAAGTTCTTTATACTTTCGGTAATAGCATCGTCCTTCATCATTCTGGGAGCTGCGCTTCTGTATGGTATATTTGGAACGTTTTACTTCCCCAAGATATTCCTTGAAACATCCTTTAAACCCATATTTCAAGCAAAACCCCTCTTCTTCATAATATCCTTCATACTCATATTTGTTGGTCTTGCATTTAAGATTTCGGCGGTACCCTTTCATTTCTGGACGCCCGATGTGTTTAGAGGCGCCCATTCATCGGTAGCCGGTTTTATAGCAACGGTATCCAAAGCCTCAGCCTTCGGTTTTTTGGTTAATTTTCTTTACATCATATTCGGCAATGTTCCTTATCTGTGGGGAGAGATATTAATTTGGTTGGGTGCCATAACCATGCTCGTCGGTAATCTTGCCGCCTTGGGCGAAAATGATATAAAAAGGATGCTCGGATATTCAACCATAGCCCATGCAGGATATATACTCGTTGCTTTCGGTATAGGAACCGATACATCCATAGGTGCCGCGATATTCTATCTTATAGTATATACGCTCATGACCTTGGGAGCATTCGCTGTTGTCAATTCCATAGGCGAGAACAATTCTTCCTTGGAAAACTATAAGGGACTTTCAAAGAACAACGGTATTCAAGCATTTTTACTTTTGATCTTTATGGTTTCTTTGGCGGGGATTCCTCCAACCGCCGGATTCGTTGGGAAATTCTACCTTTTCAGTGAGGTTATAAAGTCCGGCGAGTATGCTCTGGCAATTTGGGCATTTCTTAACGGTGTAATATCCGCTTTTTATTATATAAGACCCGTGTTTTACGCTTACGGAAGGGAACCGAAGTACGAAGTTAAAAGCGCTCTGAATCCCGCGATTATGCTTGCATTTATAGTGGGATTTGTGGGCATCCTCTATCTTGGATTGGCACCGAGCGCACTGTTAGATTTTATATCTTCCGCTTTCACACATTGAATTGGGTATTTCCAAAGGGTTCCTTATGGGTGCTTTATGATCCCGAGCGTTTAAAACCTCAGGAATTTTATGATCGTATAAAGGAGTTTGATGCTAATGCTATACTAGTGGGAACGAGTTTTTCCGAGGGTGAAATATGCGATAAGGTTAAAAAGCTAAAAGATTTAACCGATTTGCCTTTGATACTTTTCCCAGGATCCATATACCAACTCTGCGAGTACTACGATTATGTTCTTTTCCTTTCATTGATTTCGGGGAGGAATCCCGAATATCTGATAGGTGAGCATGTGAAAGCTGCTCCTCTGATAAAAAAGATGAATTTAAAGGTTATACCTACGGCATATATCCTGATAGATGGAGGAACATATACGGCGACGGAATATATATCAAACACGAAACCTATACCCAGAAATAAACACGAGTTGGTCATCGCCCATTGTTTGGCCGCAAAATATCTTGGATTTCAAGCGATATACCTTGAAGCGGGATCGGGAGCGATTTTAAGCGTACCGTATGAATTGGTTAGAATGGTAAAATCGGAGGTTGATTTACCCGTGATAGTTGGGGGAGGAATAAGGTTAAAGGAGCAGGTCAATAAATATTTTAACTCGGGGGCGGATGTGGTTGTCGTGGGAACTGCTTTGGAAGATAATGATTGGGAAGACTGAAAGATTCTTAGGTGCCCTCTGCTATCTTCCCTTCTTCTTTATATTTGTGATATTTATAAACCACAAGCCGTTCGTAGTATTCCATATAAAGCAGGGTTTTGTTATATCATTCTTATGGCTTTTATGGCTGTATCTGTATCATTTCATACCTTACATAGGGTGGTATGTCATAGGACCTTTGGGTTTCCTATTTTTGGTATTTCTTAGCATATTCGGAGTTATTAAGTCTTTGAGTGGGAGTATGGAACCTCTGCCCTTCGTGGGTAATTGGGTTGAAAAATTGAGGTTATAAAAGATTCATCTTTAAAATCTCGGGATGAAGCTTTCCCATATAGCCTTGGCGGTGAGGCCTGAGGAGTATGAAAATGTTAAAGAAAAGTTCATCAAGATACTGGGTGATAGGTACGAGGAGAAATCGTTGGAGAATCAAAGAATAAAGGTTTTGCTTTTTAAGTTGGATAATTGCACAATTGAAATAATAACGCCTACGGATAAGGGTAGCAGTATAGATGGATTTTTAAGAAAAAGGGGGAACGGGATACATCATTTCGCTTTAAAGGTGGATGATGTTAAGCAGGAAACGGAGAGATTGAAGAGTGAAGGTTTCGTTTTTTCGGTTGAAGGTGATAAAGGTGCGAAAGGGGGTTATGTATCGTTCCTACATCCAAGATCAACGGGGGGATTTCTTATAGAGCTGGTGGAGGATGAATATTGAAAAGGTTGGCACTACTTATACTGATTATAGGCTGTAAATACGATCCGCCAGAGGGGAGGATCGGGGATTATGTGTGGTTCGGAGAGATATGGACGGATACGCTTGATACGGCGATCGTTTATTTTGATTCCGTGTATGTTGGAAGCGATAAGTTGGGATACGGAATGACAGGGGGGGTAGTTTGGTTTATAGTGGGAGATACGACACCTACCGCTTGTGATAAGGATTTCAGAGAACCAGATGTTTATCAATTTCACCAGAGTGATGAATTTGATAAAAGGTACAGATACACCTTCTTCAATTGGGATGATAGCCTAAGTGAAAGGGTATTTAAAGAGGGGGAATTTTATACATTTTGTGCGGCGGAATTTATAAACGGAGTGGCCAAAGAGACTTTAAGATTGAAAGGTAGATTTCCGGCCAAGCCCAGATATACCTTTTACGATACTTTAAGATACGACACTTTACGCTTGGGGTATATCCCCGATACTCTTTATAAGGGGAGAATATACACTTTCGTTTGGAATAGGGATCCTCTCTCCAACTGGTATATGGTTAGGCTCGTCGGTAAGGATACAGCTTACGGATTTTACTATTGTTATAAGGAGATACTTGATACGGTGCCCCAAATAACATTTGAAATTCCTTTAAGCAGCGATGAGTGTTATTATGATGTAGGACCGATTTCCCTTGAACTTGTGAATGTTCAAAGGATAATTTTTGATAGCGGTTATGCATTCGGTGAATTTAGGCTCATGAGTAGGATAAGAAAAATCGTTTCCATAAAGTAAATTATTTCACCTTAAAATATCAGGGTGTTTCCTTTCGCGGGTTTTAACTTGTATCCATATATGAACATCGCCTCATTGGGATTTAACGGTTATTTCCGCCTCTTTGTCCAGCATAATACCAATTATACATATACTTATTTATCGCTGGGTCATCAAAAGTCGTATTTTATGGTTCTCAAAATCTTTGGAGCACTGGCGGGTTTAGGAGTGGAGGACAGCTTGATTTCTTTGTCCGTAGGTGCTCATACAAAGGATGTTTTCTTATTTACCACCATCAATCCAAACATCTTTCGCATAAGCTCCTTGTTGAGCTATCAAAGATTTTTCGGAGGAGCGAATTTGAATATACTCTCCGAAGAAGGAGAGATACAGCCGAATTTAGGATTCATAGGTGGATACAGGTGGAAGGATTACAATTTCGGTATAACATTTGATTCAACTATCGGCGTATTCGGTAGCTATCAATGGAGATTTTTACATATATTTGCGAGTTTTAAGTTCTTGGAAAAGTTTAATATAAATCTGGTATTTTCAACGGTGTTTGAGCCCGAATATATGAAAAGGGAGACCGTGCGCATAGAGGTTCCCGTATATATACAGGTCCCGGTGATAGTGAGGGAGACATTGTATGTTAGACGGGGACATAAGTACAGAAAAAAACATGCAAAATCTTCCAAAAAGGATACGACCAAGACACGGGTTGATCCGAAGGTTGTGGAAAACCTATATTTAAAGGGATTGGACGCATACTCAAAGGGCAAGTATGCAGAGGCTTTATTTTTCTTTCAAGAGGTTCTGAGATTGGATCCCAACAATAAAAAGGCGCTGAGGGCCGTTGAAAGAATAAGGAATATACTTGAAAGTCAATGAGGGTACTCTTAGATGCTGGACATGGTGGGGAGAGTAAGGGAACATTGAAAGGTTTTCTACCTGAGAAGGAGCTTAACTTGAAGGTGGTTTTGGGGGTATATGAGAGATTAAGGAATGAATTTGATTTACATCTAACACGACACAGGGATATACATCTGTCTTTGCAAGATAGGATTAGAATTTCCTATAAGGTGAAGCCTGATCTCTTCCTAAGCGTTCATCATAACGCATCGGAGGAAAAACTTAAAAGTTATAGAACCGAGTTATACACTTCGTGGAACATAGTTTCTCCCTCCTACGATTTCGCATATATGATTGAAGATGAGATTAAGAAAGTTTATAGGGATAGAGAAGTTTATGTGTATCCCTCAAAATTTACCGTTCTTAGAGGTTTTGGGAAGATAAGGCTTCTGACGGAAATATTCTATTCGGAGGAGGTAGGTGAAAAAGATTTGGAGAATGAGGTGGATATATTGGTAAATTCTATAAGGAAACTTGCGAGTATGGATTTTGCTAACGAACCCGATATAATAAGATCCTACGGGAAATATTCAAAACCAAAAGGATACTTAACTACATATTTCAAGGAATTGAGGAAAGGAAGGTTTAAGAATGCGAACAGCGATTGGATTGTGGTCTTAGGCAGCGGTAGGTTGTTTTGGGAAGGTATTGAATTGAAGAATCTTTTAGGATGTAAGCTCTATCATTTGGGTATGGGTGTTCAACCCTCACAATATGAGATAGCGTATAGGATTTCCAAAAGGGGGTTTCTAAAACTGATATTCCTAAAATACGGGAAACCTTATATAAGATATTATCATACAAGTAAAGAAAGTGAATATGTTGCAAAAGAAATCGCGAGAGTATTGGAATATCCTTTGGGACATTCCAGCGAATATATATGCATACATCCCGATGGGATTAGAATAGAGATAACTTCTGATAATCTTGATGTTAGAAAACTTTATATGTGTCTATCTGAACTGCCTTAAAATATCGTCTTATGATTGTGATGGTGATAGGACTTGAAGGCATATACCTTCCTAAACCTATATACGAAGGTGCAACTGTGAAGGGAGGTTTCAATCTCGTCGTAGGTATATCCAGCTTTGTCGGATGGGATACGGCTCAATATTCTTGGAAACAAAAGGAAGTTGTGGATTCGGTTGTAAGATGTGGAGGAGATAACGATGGATGGGGACTCAACGATACGACCTGCTGGTGGGAGAAAATTTACAATGAATATACCGTATCCAAATCTTCAAAGTGGAGTAAAAAAGGCGTCAAGTTTGATATTAAGGCAGGATACAATTTAAGCACCCTCGTGGAAAATCTCTTTTATTTAAAACCCTTTGCCGATATACAGCCTTATATCATCCTATCAGGAATAGCTAATTGGTATAAAAGGGAATGCTCCACTTGTTATAAAGGTTGTCAGAAAGAGTGCAACGACGGATGTATAGATTCGGTGTATAGTTATAAAAGTATCGCTTATAGTTCTTTTGGGATAGGTTTGAAGATGGCTTCCAAGGTAAGAAACGAGGGATTCTTAGGTATAGATGTGGATATTGGTCAATATGGGGATTATACAGGAAAAGTAATATTATCAGGAGGTTTTAGATTGTTGATCGGATTTGGATCTCCTGAATATCTATCGGCTTCGGTGGGGATCGTTAGAATTGTTAGAGGGGTTTCTATCGGTGAAATTATTGCTCTTTCTCCGTATGTACCCGGAGGTACATACAACTTCTCAATAAACTTAACCTTACATCACAAATCGTTTTTTGTGGGTGTATCTCCTGCCTTCTATCGTTATCCAGATCAGTCCCCTCGTGGTATATCGCTTGAAATCGGAAAAGTGTTTTAAGGAGTGGAAGAAGAAAGCAGTATCCTGTGCGACGAAAATATCTGCCAATACGGTATCAGCGGTTCCCCTTCTTTGATCTTACAAAAGAACTCTTTAAGCATATTCCTCTGCCCTTTATCTATCGTGCGCGTTTTGAAGGAACCCTTCCTATCATACGAACTGCGAAAATCCTCAATCTTTATGGTATTATCCGCGCACATAACGGTTATTTCCTCCTTCTTGATTTTACCTCCATATGTTCCATAGAGTATGTTCGCGATGCTTCCATCCTTCCAAGTGAGAATTATAGCCCCACCATCACCCGCTACGATAATCTCGTAGTTTGAGGGTTCCTCGTTCGCTAAGAATATCGCGAAATCAACGAAGTGTATCGCCTCCCCCAACAATCTCCCACCTTCCCTGAATATCCAGTGTTTCCTATCCAACTTCCCAGCATCCACGAGATAGTTCATCTGAAAGGGTTTTGTTATCCTATCCTTTAAAAATTTCGCATGTGGTGAAAATCTCCTGTTGAATCCCACGGTCAAATATCCCCCTTTATCATTGAGATGATCCTCTATATATTTCAGCTCTCGGAGGTTTATCGCCAATGGTTTTTCAACGAAAACGGCCTTACCGCTCTTTAAAGCTTCCAGCGCTATGCTTCCATGAGTTGAATGGGTCGTTGTGATGAAAACCACATCAACCTCATCCATTTTAAGTATCTCCCTATAATCCGTCGTGAATACGGGGAATCCATAGGTCTCAGCTACGGATCTCGCTGTATGTCCCCTCAGAGTCGCGACCGCAACGAGTTGGCAATCTTTTAACTTCTTAATTTCGGGTATCAGGAATCCCTGGGCGTAGTTCCCTGCCCCTATGAAAGCAACTCCATACTTTCCTTTCTTCTTGATGCTTCTAACGATATAAACACGCTTTTTAATATCCGCCTCGCCGTATTTCAAAACGATTCCTATGAAAGGCTCACTTTTCTTGGTTATAAGGTCATACGCCTTTTCCGCCTCATCTATGCTAAATTCATGCGTTATCAAACCGTTCAAATTCAGTTTATCGCTCTCTATCAACCTAACAGCATACTCCAAGTTCCTCCTTTCGGTCCATCTGACATATCCTACGGGATAATCCCTCCCCTCGTACTCGTACTCTGGATCGTATCTTCCCGGTCCATAGGATCTGCTTATCAATATTTCCAGCTCTTTATAATAGTAGGTTTTCCAGTTAAACGAGAAATTCGCGTCCGCCACCGCTATAACCTTTCCTCTGTCTCTAAGGAGTTTTCCCGCTAAATTCACGACTTCACCCGTTTTATCCGGCGCCGTAATGAACACAACATCAAATCTCCCATCATAGGGGTAGGATAGCAAATCTATCCCATCTTTCTTAGCAACGGACATCCTGAACTCATCCTTGTCCAATCCTACAACTGCGACATCCCAAATCTTCAATATCCTTGCTATTATTTGACCTATTATTCCAAGACCTATCACCGCCGCGCTTTCACCCCCTGATATTCCTGATCTCCTCACAGCATGCAAGGCTATTGAGACCAACGCGCCGAAACTCAGCTCTTTCATTTTGTCCTTTCTGCTCGCTTTTACAACGAGATTTTTCGGAACCCATACGACCTCGCAATGATTTGCAAACTCCCCACCTACCGCGACTACTAGATCCCCCTTCTTAAACTCCCCATAATCCTCTATAACGACTCCGCTCAAACTGTATCCGAGAGGGGTCAAAAGGTTGGAGCGACCTTTTACTTTATTTATAAGAAAGGACATACCGTAATCCCGCGCGACTTTGAGGATACTCATAACCTGCTCCCTTCTCTCCCTCAGAATCTTTATAGGTCCTCCCTTTACCAAGGATACCGTTGAACCCTCCGTTCCAGGGCTTATAGCGGAGTACAAGGTTTTAATCAAAACCCCACCTTCGCGACCCACAGGAGCGGGTACATCTTCAACGACCACGCTCCTATCCTTTATTCTGTAAAATACCCCTTTCACGGCAGATATTTTAAGGGATTAACGGGTTTTGTTCCTTCCCTCACCTCAAAATGCAAAGGCTTGTTCCCAACGGTTCCTATCTTCATCCCTTTCCTAACCCTCTTATCCACACCCACGAATATATCCATCAGATTCCCGTAGATTATATACAAGCCCTTTCCTTCAATTATAACGACATTTCCGTACCCTTCAAGGTATCCGGAATAGACAACCTTACCACCGATTGACGCTATAACATCGCTGCCGGGTTCAGCCTTTATATCCACGCCGTTGTTCTTTATCCTTACCCCATACTTCGGATCGGTATAATAACCGAACTTTCTAACTATCCTCCCCCTTACAGGCCAAAGCAGAACCTTTCCCTTTGGAAAGAGCTTCCTCTTAGGCTTTTTCTTAACCAGTTTCCTTATGATTCTTTCAAGTTCCTTCTTCCTCCTTTCAAGCCGAGCCAAGTATCTTTTCTTCTTTCTTTTATCCTTTTTGATCTTCTCTATCTCCTTTGAAAGGTTCTCTTTGGTTTCTTGAAGTTCCTTTATTGCACTCTCCTGCTCCTTTATGTTTGAGTTGATCTCCTGTAATAGTTCCAGTCTCCTGTCCCTGAGTGTGCGATATTCCCTTTCAAAGCTGCCTATCTGTTCAAGGGAGTTTTTGTAAGCGTAAATCATAGATTCCGTTATCATAGCCTTCTCGTAGTAAGCGTACGCGCGGTTGGCGTTGAATATAAACTCCCACACACTCGGCTCTTTAAGCAGATACAATAGATTTATACCTTTTTTCAGCTTTTCCAGAACATCCCCTTTCTCCCTTCTCAACCTTTTAAGCGCCGCCTCTGTATGTCTCAACCTCCCTCTTAACGCCTTTTCCTGCATCCGAAGTTTTATAATGTAGCTTTCAAGCAAATTCTCCTTCCTTTCAAGGAGTTCTATACGATTTAAATAATCCTTCTCCTTTCTTTCAAGTTTTTTTATCTGCTGGGAAACCTTGTATATCTGCCTCTTCACCCTTTCAAGTTCAGCCTTGTAATCCTTGCCGAGGATCAGAACGAGAATCATCTCACTATGAGCTTTCTAACCTTACCCTTTTCCACCACGAAGTATATACCCTTTCCGATTCGCGAAACCTTCCTTCCCATAACATCGTAGATTTTGGCATTCCTTCCAATTGATTCACGCCTCTCGCTTATATCGGTTGAAGTCACCACCACAACCTTCTTCAAGGTGCTCCAATCCCCCCATCCGATGCTCGGATTGTACCCTCTTATGGACAGATAGTACTCACCAGGGGATAAACTCAGCGTATATGGAAAGCCGGTTATACTCGTATCAACCATAACCTGATTTGAAAAATCGGGAACCGGATTTATATCATCAACGAAGAAACCGTTGGCGGTGACACCACCATCGCTTACGAATCTGAACCTTATATATATCCACTTTCCAACCCACCTGTCCAAGGGATACGATTTCCTGACCCAACCCGTCGTCTGGCCTGTGAATTTTTCCAAAGGATAAAAGTATCTGCCGTCTTCCGATACTTCAACGAATGCGGCATCGTAATTTTCCTCTATATCGTACCATGTCCAGAAGGTTAAGCTGTCCCCGGGTCTCACAAAGTAGGGGTATTTGGTCGTCATGTGATAGGCGGCATTATCAGGATAATTCGCTTTAAAGGAGTACGTTCCCGTATGGGATCTTATGGATGACCTCGTAAATCCGTTGTAATTCCATAAGGTTAATCCGCTCTCGGCTCCATCCGTCGTAAATGAATATCCTGAATAATACTTCAAGGCGTATCTGCTCGGTGAAGATATGGGATTTTTGAGATTTATACTAATGCTGAAAGGGGATGTTGTCGTGTCCGGTGCTATCACCTGGGATATTATAGGATATGCGGGCATGTTATCGCGGATGTACGGAGCATTCTGCATGATAACCTTGAAACCTTTATAATTTTCCCTGATGATTTGATCAAGTAAGGATTGCGAGGGTTGAAAGCTCTCCCCTATCTCAACCGTATATACGACGGCGGGATAACCCGAAACATACAGTGAATGCCCATAAACCCAATCGTCCGTGCTACCCGTAGCGGTGTATCCTATTCCGGGTATCTGCGTGGCTATATAGGGGTTGTTGTACTCCGTAACCATCTGGGAAGCCATTAAATTTCCCAAATATGCGAGATAGGAGTTATGCGGGGTTGTATCGGACTTGTACCCCCAAGGGTAAAGCACAACGCCCGAGTAAGAATGATAGGTTATAACCGCGACGAAATCCACCGAATCCAAAAGCGTCTTAACCGCTTGAATCTCGTACTCGCTGAATATATCGGGGCCACAGTATGTGTCATTAGAGGGGTAGTTGCTCGTACCCGGTGTAGGAGTGCACCACTCCCCTCGTGGATCCCCATCGGAAGAACCACCATAATTCCTGTTTATATCAACCCCGTAGGTTCCAAAGGAAGGGAGGTATCTTCTGTTTTTCCTCCACATGGTATAAACCGTCCTTGAATAATTATAACCATCCGGATTCACCATAGGAATCACCCATATGTCCAGGTTGTTTATAGAATTAGTTATCAGAGGATCGGAGCCGTATCCCCTTAGAAGTGTATCTATTATGAACAATGGAACCTCAACCGAAGGCCACTCTCTCGCATGATGCATTCCCATAACGAGTATCGCCGGTTCCCCCTCATCGGTATTAGGGTTGTCCGTTATTCTTATGGCGACTATCGGCCTACCTTCCCAAGAGAATCCTAAGGTATCAAGTTTCGTTATGGTTGGATATGTGGAATGGTAGGTGCTTAAAAGATTATAGACCTCCGATACATCGTGATATACCCATGCAACGGTTGAGGCGTACTCATCAACATCAACTATAAGAACCTCATATTTAAATCCGGCGGCTTCTAAGAATTTCAACTCGGATAGATCCGCGTTTATATCCGTCCATAATCCTCTCGGAGAAAAACCCACTATATCAAGATTCTTTATGGGTAAATTTGCGACTTCCTTTAAAGGTGCGTATATCCTTATAAGCGATGATGAAATGATCAAGGAAAACATCACGAGTATTTTAAGGGTGAAATAATATATGCAAGAGCTATTACCGAGTCTCCTCCTTTGTTAATTGCGAGTTAAAATATATATCAACCGCACCTTTATTTTTCACAAAAAAGGTATATTTGGCACTTGATGTAAAGGGATAAAGGTTTACATCAAGATGTTTATAAATTTCAATATTGTTAAGGATTCTGTTAAGGATTTCATTATCAAGATCAAGATAATACACTTCCACATCTTCATCCTCATCTTTTTTTAATAAGTTTCCTCCTGAATCTAAATGACTAAGCACCCACCTCCAAACAAGCGAATCTATCTCTTCGTATAGTTGATCTTCTAAATACAAGTCAGGCATCAACATCACCAAGTAATCTCTCGCTCTACTAATCGCCACATTTCTAACTCTGAAATTAGAAAAATGAGTATTTTTAAGTCGCTTTTTGGATGTAGTAGGTGGATTTAGGACGAAGATTATTACATCTCTTTCATCACCCTGAAAGCCGTGCACAGTTGAGACTGTTGTACTCTTCAAGTTATGAGCCTTTGACAAATTATGCATAATATCAACCTGCGTGCGATATGGTGATATGATCCCAACAGATTTATTTTTAGTTTCTATACTCTTCGCTAGCTCTACTGCTAAAACCGCGGAGAAAATATGATAAGATGAACCCCGAGGTCCCTTATAAATTCTTAGCGCCGGATTTTTCCTTTCAACTGGAAATTTAAAGACTGTTATAGGATAAATTTTTAATGAATAATTATAGATTGATATATCAAAGGGTTTTAGATTGGATTTTCGATCGTGATCAAGAATATCGTTATAAAATAGACTACTATATAGGTCGCCGATAGCACGAACACTTCTATACTGGTAAGTTAAAATAATTACATTAAATTTTTGGTTTTGATTATTAGGATTAATATGCTTTATTTGTATCTTCTGACTTGGCTTGGACTGAGAAGTAAGTAGTTTATTTCCAAGGTCAAGAATCGTGTAGATATTCTCTGTTGAATAACCCTTTATGTCTTGGGTTTCATCAGGAGTTTCACCTACAGGTGTTAATTGATTAGGATCTCCCGCTATAAGGATTCTTTTTCCTTTGTTTCGCATTAAAACGTATATCAAAAATGGCAATTCTACCATTGATGCCTCATCAATAATTATTAAATCCCAGTCTTCTTCTCTTATCCTTTTAC
>WGFI01000033.1 GCA_015492295.1 Caldifarciminota bacterium | reverse complement strand
GCAGTATATATACACATCAACGGCGCCTCCTTTACCGATAAAAGATTTCACGGACAGCGTGCTTGTATATGACTACGATGTTAATATCATAAATCTGCCTTTTGTGGAAGTTTTGCCGGATACCTTTTCATTAACGCTTGAATGTTTGGTTAGTGTTGGTGAGGGTGGTGATATATCCGTTTTGGATGGAGAGGTTGAGGTTTATGATGTTTCTGGGAGGTTGATATACAGAGGGTATTCGGATGGAATTAAGCTGAAAAGAGGCGTATATTTCTTACGGAAAGGAAAAAAGGTTTATAAGAAAATCGTAAGGTGATTTTATTCATTCATTATTTTCTTTACCTCCTTATAGATCTGTCCTAAGGTTTCCATATAATCCTTCCTGTTCGCTTCAATCTCGTCCATCTCCTTTTCAAGTTCCCTTGTGAATTCTTCGCTTATGAAATCCGCATACTTACTTTTCAAAAACATATATGTCCTTATCCCCAATCTGGTAGGAAATAAATAACCGTTCTTCTCAACCACATAACCCCTTTCAAGTAAAGTTTGAACTATCTGGGCATAAGTTGAAGGTCTTCCCAAACCTCTGTTTTTCATTTCCTGTATCAATGTCCCCTGAGTATAAGGATAGCTTTTAGGGACTTTTAAAAATTCAACCTTATCTATTCTCAACTCCTCACCGAAAGGTGATATATCCCTTAACACCGAGTTATAACCTTCGCTCAGTATTTTCATAGGCACAACCTCCGTATGTACGAAGCCATTAAAGGAGAGCATAACCTCCGCCATTTTAACCTTTGCGCTTCTCATCTGAGAGGCTATGAACCTGTTGAAGATCAATCTATAAACCCTTAGCGCATTTTTCGGATCATCCAGATTTACGCTCCCTATGCTTAGCATAAATCTCAATTCATCGGGAGTTATAGGTCTCGTAGGCCTTATGCATTCATGCGCACCCTCCTTACTCCAAATCCTAGGCATGAACATATCCTCACCGAATTTCTTGGATATATAAGGTTTTGCCACCGAGAACCTCCCAACCTCCGAAACATAAGTTGAATCCGTCCTATGATAGGTTATTATACCGTTCTCAAATAGATCTTGGAGGATCCTCATGGTTTTATCCGCTGATAGCTTTAATCTCCTGCTCGCATCGTAAAGTATGGTATCGGTGGTGTATGGGGGTGGTGGGGATTTTTCTTCATCATAAGTCATACTCACATACAAACTGAATTTCTCCGGATTCTTCCTCATCTCATAAGCCAAAGATTTATCTTCAACGGTAAATGAGATTCTATTATTACCGACATAAACTACAACTTTATCAATTCTGTTCTTGTATTCAAATGCCCTGTCAATTATCCAACCCAAAACGGGAGTTTGAACCCTTCCAGCCGATAAGGTTTTCCTTCCGAACCTCCTCCAAAGTATCCTTGAAAGCGTAAAACCCACCCATCTATCCGCTATACGCCTCGTTATCTGAGCCTTCACCCTGTTTATATTAAACTCCCTTTTTTCTTCAAGCGATGTTTTAAAGGCCTTGGGTGTTATCTCGTGGAATTCCGATCTATATATGTTTTTATTGTAGGGTGAAATCAAAGCGTAAATGTCATAAGCTATCTTTTCACCTTCCGCATCCGGATCGGTCGCTATAAACACCTCATCAACCTCATAAGAGATTTTTCTTAAAGCCTCCACCGTATCATATTTATCCCGTATCTCCTCCTTATCACACTCCTTCAAAAGGTACTCGTACTCCGTATGTTGCTCCCCCGTTTTTGTGCATTTCTTTATAGTATCATAAACCCCAAGAAAACCCTTTTCTATAACCCCAAACATACCCGGTGAGGTTTTTAGATCCAAAATATGTCCCAAGGAGGCAGTTATGGAGAGTATCCTATCCCCCAAGGGTATATCGTAGAAGATGCTGCTATTAACCATACGAAGCTGAGGTTTTCCAAAGAAAGATGCTATCGTCCTCGCCTTATTCGGAGATTCCACTATAACTAATGTCGTCTTGAAAATATCCTTGGTTTCAGGAGGTATCTCACCTTCCAAAATTCTTCTCGCCCTCTCCCTATCCTTATCTATCTCCCCAAGTATCTCATCTATATTTAATTTATCAAACTCCTCAAACTCCACCTCCAATGTATGAAAGTAATAGGTCAGTCTCTTCTTCAAACTCTCTAAGGATTTCTTATCCCAATAAAGCACTATACTCAACCCTTTTGTAAGGCCGCCGGTTATAAGCCTTGATGTTCTGCCCGAAGCCTGAACATAAGTTGATGCGTCCGCTATGGTGATGTACATATTCCCATTTACTACCTCCAATGAAACCTCTTCGGAGGAGTTTATCTTATTTATAAACTCCTTATCCTTAAACTTATCGTCAAGGAATTCCCTGAGTTCAACCACCTTCCGCTTTAACTTCGGATAATTGTCAAGATTTTCCGCCTTAACGCTTCTATACCTTTGAAGATACTTGATATAAGGTGAGAATTTCAGCTTTTCTTGATCTTCAAGAAGCGGATATATACTCATA
The DNA here is from genome assembly GCA_015492295.1 of Caldifarciminota bacterium. Taxonomy (GTDB): domain Bacteria; phylum Hydrothermota; class Hydrothermia; order LBFQ01; family LBFQ01; genus Caldipriscus. The sequence goes on along the minus strand of WGFI01000033.1, from coordinate 35,215 downwards.
AGAAGATTTAGAACGGATGAGGGAGCTAATTCATCTTTAACAGGAAAGACGAACTTTGGAACATCTATGAATATGGCGTATCTTATTATTGAAGGAAAATCCAATCCTCTGATAAGAGGATTTCCAAGATGCGCCAAGCCCAAGGCCACATCAAACTCACCCTTTGACATCTCCTCGTAAAGCTTGTCGGAGGGCATCTCCAAATAATTTAGAACCTTCAAACCTTTATTTCTAAGGTATTCCGATACGACCCCAACCGTATCCTTACCGTACCTGTTTGATATAAAGAGCAAGCCACCCTTCCCGACCTTTCCGATTATTTCATAGGCTACCTCAATGGAGTGCTCAAAATTCTTCACCTCCTTAACGCTATCAACTATATTCCTTATACTACTCACCGCTTTCTGTATATCAAATCCCAGAAGATGTCGGAATAATCTCACCCTTGATGTTTTCGGTTTAAGCGTGGCGGAAGAAATTATTAAAACTGTATCCCTTTTCCTATTCCTCACCTTTTCAAGAAATTCGTAATCTTTCTCATTTTTATCCTCCTTCAAGGCGACCTTTATATCCTCATCGCTGAAACCGAGAAGTTTAAATAAACCTTCAATATTCTTGGAGCTCTTCAAAAAGGAATCCGTGTCATCTATGAATATCAAGTTCCAGCGATGTCTCATCAGATTGTCCAAATTCTTGTGGAAGAACATATTCGTCCCTATGAGTATATCAAAATCGCCTTTCTCTAACTTCTCCTTATGTTTCTTTGTGCTTTTATATAAGAGGATGTCCTTATTATTAACCTTTTCGGCAAATTCAATAAGTCTTTCATAGGCCTGATGCGACAGTGCCTTGGTGGGAAATATCAATAGGGATTTATCCAATATAAGCGATAGAACCAAACCGAATGTGGTTTTACCCACACCCGTAGGCGCAACTATCGCGAAGGAATCCTTATTAAAGAATCTCTTAGCCCAGGTTTTCTGTAAGGACCAGGGTTCTGCGCCCACACACCTTTTAAAGATTTCGGAAAACTCCAAAATGAATCTCTCAGTTTCGCAGAACTTTGACAGGCCTTCCAGTTTCCCCCTCTCCCTTAAACTATCGCATATATCCTCATTATATCGCGGAAGACATTTATAGCAAGGGTACCCTTTGATCAGTCTATCATCGGTGATTTCGCCCCCGCAGTTGGGACATCCTCTGTGGATTATGAACAAACTCATAGCAAGGATTATAGGCTTGAAACGGATATCACCTTAGATTTAATAACACACTCCGGATTTTCCGTAAAGAATCTCTTATCAACCTCAACACCTCCTGGAAAGGATAAACCTTTGAGGTTTCTACCGTTGGATATAAATAACAGCGAATTAAACGGTAGATATACAAATGCAACCCTATCACCACCATAAATAAAGCTTCCCTCTATAAGATTTAACAGGCTCCCAAGCGATGTTTCCCCTTCAAAAGCCTTATAACCTTCCCTCAAAGCCCTTTCCAAATGATCTCTAAAATCTTTCGGTAAAATATTCAGAAACTCTTCATCGTCTTTTGGTATATCGGTTCTTATTTTTTCCGCAAGTACGAGAACATCATCATAAGACAATGTGTTCAAGGAATAATTAAGCTCATCCTCCGAAAGCGCGCTTTCCCTAACCTTCGCATAAGGCCAGTTTGCGAGTATATATAACCTATCAAAATTGACCCCATATATGTTCTCCACCCAAAGGACCCTACCCTCGTATATAGCAACCGAAAGGAATTCACCGTTATCACTCATAAAAACCACCTTTCTCGCGCACTTGGCTCTTAGTAGATCCAAGAGATACTTCAAAGGGGATACTACGCTTCTCATCTTCCCTCATCCTCACCTTCCAACGCCTTTCTAAACTCTCTCATAGCCCTTCCCAACCCTCTGGCAACATCCGAGAGTTTTGATGGACCGAAGAGTATAAGAACTATCAAAAGTATTATTAAAATTTCCTGAAAACCCAAGTTAAACATACCTTACTTTCCTTTTTCCTCCTTGTTCTCCTGTTTTACCTCATTTTCCTCGTCATACTTACCTTCCGATGCCTTCTTAAACTCTCTCATGGCCTTACCTATACCTTTGGCGAGTTCTGGGAGTTTGGAAGAGCCAAAGAGAAGCAGTATTATCAAAAATATGATAATCAGCTCTTGCGTTCCCAATCCAAACATCGCCATAATTCTAAGGCTGAAAATAGTTCTTATAACCGCTCAATATGGGAAGGATTTTTCTGGGTAGAAACCTGTAATTGTATCCCAGAATTAAGCCCATAACCCTTACTATGTTCTCTACCAAGGCATAAGGTAGCCAGAAGGATGAGTTTTCCGCCAGATAAAGCATCTGGGACACTATGAATCTCAGAGTATCCCCACGACCCCCATATCTCCTCAACCATGAGTTCTCCGAGTAGAATACCCCTATGGAAAAATACCTTTGAAAAAGTTTCCAGAGATCGTACTCATGGGCATGTATGACCTTGGCATCGGCGTTGTACATAACCTTAAAGCCTTTAAGTATAAGCTTTGCGGCGACATAAAGATCCTCCGAAAGTATGACCTTTGGGAAACCTCCAATTTCAAGGAGAGGTTTTTTTAAATAGGCGCAGCATACATTTGAGTTTGAAAAAACCTTTAACCCGTACCTTTTGAGCATACTTTTATCCCTAAGCTCGCTCTCAGGTGGATAGCTGAAATTTCTGAAAAATACCTCAGTCGGTCTTGTACCTTCTGGGGGAATATGCCTCGCATAGGAGAGGACTACCTTCCCTTGAAGAATGGGCTTTACGAGTTTTTCAAGCGTTCTATCATCCTCGGGTAGAGCATCCTGAGAGAGAAACACAACTATATCCCCTTTTGATATTTTCAAACCTATGTTCCTCGTAAGACCATGGTTAAAATCCTTTTCGGGTATCACCAGAACCTTATCGGCGAGCTTGCAGGATACTTCAAGCGTTTCATCCGTAGATGAAGAATCTATAACTATGATCTCCGCCTTTATAGTCTGGGAGCGCAGTTCCTTTAATAACCTCCTTATATACTTTCCAGCGTTGAATGTCGGAATAACAACGGATACATTCACTTATGCTTTTTCTTATAAATTTCAAGGAGCTTTTTGTAAAGTTCCCTCTCCTCTTTACTTATATCCGTAGGTATCTTTATGAGACTTTCAATGAGCAAATCTCCTGAACCTCCCGAGGGGTTTGGAATACCTTTCCCTTTTATCCTTGCGAATATCTCTCCCGTCTGTATCCCAGGGGGGACTTTGATCCTGATTCTCTCCCCCGTTATATGTAAGAACTCTATATTACCACCCAGGACGGCCAATGGTGGTGGAATTTCCAATCTGTATATGAGATCCCTTCCCTTTCTCACATATCTGTTGTTCGGTTTCTCCTTTATATGTATAACCAACCTACCCTTTCCCATTCTCCCCTCATGTCCCCACCCTTTATATACGACTTTCTGACCGTCCAATACACCGGCGGGTATGCTTACCTTTCTCCTAATTTCCTCCCAAACCCTACCCTCGCCTCCACATTTCCCACAGGTGCGTCCGCTGATACCCCTGCCTCCACAGTTGTTGCATACGGTATCAACATAAAATGTTCCTATGAATGTCCTACTCGCCTTTCGGATCCTTCCGGTTCCTCTACATACGGGGCAGGTATGAGTATCAACTATCCCTTCACCTCCACACACATCGCATATTCTCTTCCTTCGGTAAGTTATATACCTTTCCGTCCCCTTTATTATCTCTTCCAAAGATAATTCAAGCGTTATATGAACATCCAAATCCTCAACCTCATAAACCCTCCTTTCCCTACCAAAAAATCTCTCAAATATATCATCTATACCAAAGCCTCTTCCGAATATGCTTTCAATTATTTCATCAATGTTCATACCGGAGAAATCCACACCGAAGTCGGGAGCACCCGTTTCCGGATCCCAACCCCTATCGTACATCTCCCTCTTCTTAGGATCGGAAAGCACCGCGTAAGCCTCACTTATTTCTTTGAATTTTCTTTCCGCCTCTTCCTTCATCTCAGGTGGAACCCTGTCAGGGTGCCATTTCATAGCGAGTTTCGCAAACGCCGCGTCTATTTGCTCCTTGGTCGCATTTCTCGGAACACCCAGAATCTCATAATAATCCTTTTTATTGGCTCTCATATCACAACCACTTTATCGCACCTTTTGCCCATGCATAAACATAACCCACGAGCAAAACCAGAATAAAGAACCCACCTTCAAATGCCGCTATGATTCTCAGATCATTGACATGTAAAGCCCAAGGAAAGAGTAATATGGCCTCAACATCAAATATCAAAAATATTACAGCCACCAAAAAGTACTTAACCGCTAACCTTCCTCTTGGCCACTTGCCAGGTCTGACTCCCGATTCATAAGGTTCCAGCTTCTCCTTGTTCGGCCTCTTTGGGCCGAGAATTATGGACAAAACGACCCCCGCATAACCTAAGATTACAGCGATCAGCAGCATTATACCGAGTTTCCAAAGCTCATCCATACAAGTCAGTATTTTAAAGGTGAAAAGTTTAACCTATAAGATGATAACGTTTTCTCCACCCATTTCTCTTCACAAATAAGCTCCCTTTACTTCTTCGTATCGATGCGGATTATCCTTTTCGCCCTCATTTTCAATGCTAAAATCTTCCAAACCCATTGCTCGGCTTTATAATTTCCAGATATGATGATGTTATTCGTTAATTATATAACCCCTCCAACGCCTATATATGAAGGCGCATTTGTAAAGGAAGGATTGAATTTGGCTATTGGAATATCTGGGTTCGTTGAGGAGGATAGAAGCGGTGAGATTTTTGATGAACGAGAAGTAGTAAAAGTAGATGCAGCAGTGGAGACGGTGATGGATGGGGTCTCAACGATACGACCTGCTGGTGGGATTATGATACCACTTACAACTATTACACCGTTTCCAAGCGGAGGACATACCTCAAAAGAGGTTTGAAGGCCGATATAAGATTGGGATACAATCTTAGCACTTTGATGGAAAGGATATTCTATATTGAGCCCGCCCTTGATGTTGAACTGTATATCAACCTGGGTTATCAGATGTATATGTATAATGAAGTATGCAGGACATGTTATAGTAATTGCAAAAAAGAATGCGAAAACGGTTGCATAGATTCTACGTATGACACGGAAATGTACAAGGGGGAATATCCCAGTATAGGTTTGAAGATAGTTTCCCGCTCTAAAACCGTAAGGTTGGGTGTAGATTTGAATGGGGGATATTTTGATTCTCATTTCAACTATGGTATACCTCATTTTTATGCAAAACTTTTAATAGGGTTCGGTTATCCTGAGATTATATCTGCAAGTTTGCTTGGTGGAGTTTATTCGTATGAGTCCTCATGCGGATGGTTCGGATGTCTGCCTGATTTTAACAGTTATTCTGCGATCAGTTTGCAGTATCGTTATCGTAATTATTTCGTATCTGCGACGATACTGGTAATAAAGCTTATAGATGGGATAGGTGTGAAGCGCATAAACTTAGGTGTAGGATTTACTTTGAGATGAAAGTATTTCTCCTCTATCGTCTTTTCTTAATCTCTCTAAAGAAGGATAAACTTGGGGAAGATGTCGCAAATCTTTGAGACCTGAGGGATAACGACGAGAAAAATGACATACCTTAAAAGTAGGTCTTTCCTTTTTCTCTGATAACACTAACTTCATAAGCATAGTGAAGATGCTTCTGGGTATGTAAAGGTTATTTAATGTTAAAAGCAGCTCCTAAGTGGATAGAGTATGTGCCTTCTATGGTACTCGGATACCAGCCTGCGAATCCAACATATGTGGAGAGGAATCTGTTTAGATGCAAGGCTCCCCAGGTATAAATATAATGAAAGCAAGTACCCATAAAGGGATAAAGGCATGGAACCCAATCATAGTTCAATCCGAAGCTTACAACTTCCGGAGAACCGAATCCAACAGCGAGCCCACTGGCTATATCTATTCCTGCTAATTTATATCCTAATATATATCCGAATCCTCCTCCTAATCCGATCTTCCCTCCGAATTTCACATTATCTCCAACGGAAAATTTTGCGTATAGTTTAGGGAATGCGGTTAATACATTAAACCCCCTGCGAGATAGCGAGAGAATTTCTTATATATATCAATTCCTCCTTACACATCACGGGCCACAATATCTTCGCGATATGAGATATTTGTACCTGCTGTCAGCGATAGGTCTATATGCCAACCTTCTTCCAAACCAACTTTATCAAAAGGTGTGGCTGGAAGCCATGCTATAAGCATTCCAACCATAGGCGTATATTTTAAGGGGGAATATTACATAAATGGAATGGCTTTGTTATAGGGTGAATTTTCCGCATTAAAATACCTTCTCTTGGTAAGTTTTGTAGGGCTTATAATAATTATTGGAATTTCGGTTCTTTATTATTTCAGTAGGACGGATAGATTTGTGCGTATAATTTCTCCATTTATATCGTTAATGCTTATGGCGATATACACATTCTTAAAAAATCCCTTAGTCAATGAAATTAGGGATTTCTGGGGTCCATCCTTAATTATACCTCCTATATGGATACTTTTGGATAGTTTCTATACCGTCAATTATCTGATAACGATTTCCGCAACATTGTTCATATTTGGTATATATCAGATATTGACGGAAAGGAGTTTATTACTTGGTATAATAGCAATTTTCTTATCTTCTGCACCTTTGGTGATCTTCTTCCTATCAAAATTTAGAAGGGTGGAAAGGGAGGAGTATGAAGATAAGCCTATCTCTGAGAGTAAGGAGGTTGAAGAATCCCAACCCGATAAGGTTGATTATGAAGAAGTCCCCGAAACGGGTGAAGATGTGGAAACCCTCCTTGAAAAATTAAAGGAATTTGGTATAAAGGGTAATATCGTGAATAAGTCCGTAGGGCCTGTATTAACCGTTTATGAATTCGTCCCTGCACCGGGTGTTAGGGTACAATCCATAAGTAAGCTGGAGGATGATCTCTTTGTCAGACTGAAAAAACCTGTCAGAATAGTCGCCCCTCTTCCTAACGGAAATATAGGTTTTGAAATCCCTAACAATGAAAGGAGATTTTATAATCTTGAAGATTTTGAAGATGAGATATACAAGGGTGGGAATTTGAACATACCCATAGGTGTGGATACTCTTGGAAAACCCTTTCATATAAATATATCCTCTGCACCTCATATATTGATAGGTGGCGCAACGGGTTCCGGGAAGAGTGTTTTATTAACCACTATGATACTCGCTTTGATAAAGAAAAATTCACCCGAGAATTTAAACCTTATACTCATTGATCCCAAGAGGGTTGAACTCTCGGTGTTTGAGGGGCTTCCACACCTGATTTTACCGGTTGCAAAGACGGTAAAAGATGCCGTATATTCTTTGAAAACGGCCGTGAAGATAATGGATGAGAGATACGCCATGATGTCGGCGATAGGAGCGAGGGATATAACTTCGTTTAACGAGAAAGTTGAAAAGTTTGATATGGATAAAATGCCCCATCTGGTCATCTTCATTGATGAACTGGCAGATCTCATGATGCTTTCCCAGAAAGATACATCCGATTATATACAGCGCATAACCCAACTTGCGAGAGCCGTCGGCATTCATATGATAGTCGCAACCCAGAGGCCTTCCGTGGATGTTATAACGGGTGTGATAAAGGCCAACTTTCCTACGAGAATAGCATTAAAAGTCGCTTCAAGGTTTGATTCAAGAACCATACTTGATACGGAGGGTGCGGAAAGATTACTTGGAAAGGGTGATATGCTTATACTTATGAGCGACAAACCTGAACCCGTAAGGGTGCACGGTTTTTATACATCTCACAAATCCGCAACGAAAGTCTTAATAGAGCATGCCGCTTCTAAATTATCCAAACTTTGGAATACGGATGAGATTAAACTAAAAGGATTTTTACAAACCGCATACGAAGAGGGAACATTCACAGCAATATTTAGAGATGATGAACCCGCATACAATGAAAGGATAGATAGATTATGTTCCCTTGCAAAGAAAATGTTGGGAATATCCGAAGAAGAATTTAAAAACAAACTCATTGATACCGTTGAAAATTATTATCCTTACAGGTTTGTTGAAGAGGAGGAGGTGGAAGAGAACGGTATTAACAAAATAGATAAGAAAATCCTTGATGCTGCAAGGGTGTGTCAGGAAATCGGATATGGGTCTGCGAGTTTGATACAAAGGAAATTGGGTGTTGGTTTTCCCAGGGCGGCAAAGATCGTTGATCAGCTGGAAAAGTTGGGATTCCTATCTCCACCCGAAGGTCCAAAACCGAGAAAGGTGTTGATGTCGGTTGATGAACTTGAAAGGAAACTCAGGGAAAGAGGTTTTCAAGTTTAGAATACACTACTTATGTCGCATATATCCGAAATTTGGGATATATCCTACGGTAAAGATATAACATTTGATGACAAAGTATTTGAGGATTTAGAGGAGAGAAACAGGAGATTTGAATCCTTGGCCGGGAATCTCATCGTTTATGGATACAATACGGGTTTGGGCCCTTTGTCCGAGAAAAAGCTATCTTCCGATTCACTTGAAGACTTCCAGATAAATATAATAAGAACTCACGCATCTTCAACGGGCAAACCCTTACCCGTACCCTTAGTTCGGGGAGGGATGTATATGCGTATAAAACATATACTTTCAGGATCCGTCGGTATAAGACCGCAGATCGTAAAAAGGCTTATAGATTTTTTGAATCTAAAAATAACGCCGATCGTTCCCGAATTCGGTTCAGTGGGTGCGAGTGGGGACTTATCTCCATATTCTCACATAGCATTGACCTTACTGGGCGAAGGTTGGGTGCATTTAAAGAATGGGAATAAGGTGCCTTCAATAGTGGCTCATAGAATGTACGGACTTGAACCCCTAAAATTGAAACCGAGGGAAGCTTTGGCCTTGATAAATGGATATACTTTTTCCTTATCAAATCTTGGACTCGCCCTTTACGAACTGAGGAAACTCTATGATTTGACCATTAGGATCTTTACGATAAGCTGGAAAGTTGTGGGTGGAAGGAAATCCCCCTTGAATCCGGATGCGGTATCACCGATGAACGATAAGTTTGCCTTTGAAGTTTCAAAAAATATCTGGAAGAATATAAAAGATCATAAAGAGGGTGATAGGGTTCAGGATCCTTATTCTCTTAGATGTTTTCCTCAGGTGGTCGGCGCTTTTTTAAGGGCTTTAAAATTTTCGGAGGGTTTATTTAACGAGCTATACGCAGGCTTATCCGATAATCCCATAATGGTAAATGATAAAATCTATTCAACTGGAAATTTTCATGGGCAAGCGATAAGCTTGGCAGCCGATACGCTGGCTAATGCTATAACCACACTCATAGGATTCACTGATAGAAGGGTATCCTTCATGCTAAGCGAGAAATCGGGTTTGCCTTTCGTACTTTCGGATGATCCTGGAAGGGATTCAGGATATATGATGATTCAAACTTCCTTGGCATCATTATTCGCTGAAAGTAAAATCTTATCAACACCTTACTCTTTCCAATCCGCACCTACGGGCATTGATCAGGAGGATTGGGTTCCGATGAGCTTTGGGGCTACCCTTAGAGTTTTAAAGTTAGCAAACATCCTTCTCAAAACCCTGGCAGCAGAATTCGTATGCGGATATAAAGCGACGAAATTGCTGGGTATTGAGGAAAAGATGTGTCAGGAGTTTGAGAAAACCCTCCCACAATATAGAAAAAATCTATCACTCTATGAGATTTGGAACTTGGCGGAAAAATTCCTTAAAAGTAAGGTGGGGAATTGGATAGAATGGTAAGGATTTTAGTGCGCCTGCTGGAACTGTATCGTAAATATTTATCCCCTTTGAAGCCTCCAACTTGCAGATACTATCCTACTTGTTCCGAATACGCTATACTTTCGCTGAAAAAGTATGGATTATTTATTGGTATTTTGAAGTCGGTATGGAGGATTTTGAGGTGTAATCCTTTTTCAAAGGGTGGAATAGACTACCCCTGATAATCTCCCACAAGGAGAAATTTCCCCCTTATAATATCCAAATCATGAGAAGGAGAGATTTTCTTAAATGGAGTGTAGGTGTATTCGTCGGTTTGCTCGCTTTCAATTTTGCTCTTAGAGGTAGGGAGCCTTTGGTCCTCAATTCAACGGGATACAGGGTCTTGACCCTCCACCGTAAGGGTCTATCCCCGGAGAAGATAGCCGATATACTGACGAAGGAGTACGAGGTGGATTACGAAACCGCTTATAGGGATGTCGTTGAATTCTTAAAGGAGGTTAGAAATCTAAGCTTGTAATCCGAGCATAATGAGCATAGTTAGGATTGATAAGGTTTATAAGTCTTTTAATGGTAAGGAGGTTTTGAAGGAGGTCTCTCTCAAAGTGGATAAAGGCGATTTCTTAGTTATATTTGGAGAGGTAGGGGCGGGAAAGAGCACCTTGATAAAGATGATGTACTTTCAGGAGTTTCCCGATAAGGGATACGTTGAGGTTCTGGGTTTGAGCTCAGCCGGCGCTTTAAAAAAAAGGAATAAAATCCAAGAGGTAAGGAGAAAGATAGGGGTTATAACCCAGGAACCTAAGTTTTTAAATGAGATGAGTGTTATGGAGAATATAACCTTTGTATTGGAATCGTTGGGTTTTAACAGGAGATTGGCCATAAATAGAGCGAAGGTATCATTGGAGAAGGTGGGTATGATAGATTACGCTGAGAAATATCCGTATGAACTTTCAGCAGGTCAAAGACAAAAGATATCCATAGCTAGGGCAATTTCAAGGGAGCCGGTTCTATTGCTAGCCGATGATCCGACCTTAGGACTTGATGAGAAGTCCTCTTATGAAATAGAACAGTTGTTCCTGTTTCTAAATGAGATGGGAACAACGGTCGTATGGAGTTCAAATAAGGTACCTCAAATCATAGGTAAATTAGTTAAACTCTATCACCTTCAAAATGGGGTTTTATCTAAGGTATGAGAAGGTTCCTACTCTTTCTTCCTTTGTTCATAGGTTGTTATAGTGGTATCAGTAATGTAAGATGCTCGGATGATATTGACACCTTGGTATTTAAAAGCGTCAATGCTGAGATCTCGCTTAAAGACAGATGCTTTTATGTTATCATTGATACATCCGCGAGCATTGAGAAGCTAAGGGTAGAGGTTGGGGAGGTTGTGGTTTATGGTAAGGTTAAAGGGAAGACGGATATAGGTGTCGGTAAATTGACGAACTACGGGGAGCTGTCGGATGTCAATATAGGGATAGGTGAGTTCAAAAACCTAGGTAGTGCTGGGGAGGTGGATTTGGGAATAGGTAGTTTGAGGAATTTCGGTAATGTGAAAGGTAGAATATCCTTAGGTATAGGTGAGGTTGTGAATGAAGGTGATATTGATGGTGATATAAGTATCGGTATAGGTAAGTTTGAAAATAAAGGGAATGTACGGGGAAATGTGAAGATAAACCTTGGGAATGAGTATGATTATAGTGATTGATCGTGATGCTTTGGAAACTCAGTACAATCCGTAATATACCATAGCCTTGGCTACCCTTAGGAATCCCGCTATGTTCGCTCCAAATTCCAAATCTCCCGGTTTTCCGTAAGCTTCGGAGGCTTCGTAGGACTTTTTGTAAATATTTTTCATTATACTCATCAACTTCCTATCAACCTCCTCGGCATCCCACTGTATGAACATGCTGTTCTGACTCATTTCAAGCCCAGAAACCGCCACGCCTCCGGCGTTAGCGGCCTTTGCGGGTCCGAAAAGTATTCCGTTGTCCTTATATATTTTTATCGCCTCTGGAGTTGAAGGCATGTTCGCTCCCTCGGAAACGGCTATAACACCTGCCTTAATCAGCGCCTCCGCATGCTCTCCGTTTATCTCATTCTGGGTTGCACATGGCAAGGCTATATCCACCTTTATACCCTGCTCCTTGATCACATCCCAGACGCTCTTATTTTCAAAGAATGGAACATTGTACTTTTCCGCGTAATCTTTTATTGAACCCCTCCTGTTTTCTTTCAGATCTCTGAGGAATTCCCACTTTTCTCCACTTATACCTTCCTCATCGTATATCGTTCCCTTGGTATCGGATGCAAACACGACTCTCGCTCCCATCTCCGTCGCCTTCTTTATAGCGTAAAGCGCAACATTGCCTGATCCGCTAACTGCCACGATCTTACCGTTCAGATCCATACCTTTATGTGAAAGCATCTCAGCCGTAAAGTACAATAAGCCGTATCCTGTGGCTTCTGGCCTTATGAGGCTACCTCCATACTCAAAGGATTTGCCCGTTAATACACCCGTGTGCTCGTTTCTGATCTTCTTATAAGCCGCATACAGATAGCCTATCTCCTTCGCACCCACACCTATATCACCCGCCGGCACATCGGTATAAGGACCTATATGCCTAAACAGTTCGCTCATAAAGGAGTAGCAGAACCTCATGATTTCACGATCGCTCTTTCCCCTGGTTGAAAAATTCGCCCCTCCTTTTCCTCCACCCATAGGGAGACCTGTTAAGGAATTCTTAAATATCTGCTCAAAGGCTAGAAACTTTATCTCTCCGAGATACACTCCTTCTCTGAATCTTAATCCACCTTTATATGGCCCTATCGCGTTGTTAAACTGAACACGGTATCCCTGTGTGACCTTTATGTTGTGCGAATCATCTTCCCAGACGACCTTGAAGATTATAACCCTATCAGGTTCTACCAACCTCTCATACACATTGTAGTCCAAGAATTCTTTATGTTTCTCCGTGGGTTCAAGTGAAGATAAAACCTCTTCCACGGCCTGAACAAATTCAGGTTCGTTGCTATACCTTTCCTTAACCTTTGCTATCACTTCATGGACCTTTGCCATAGGCGGATATTTTACGCTATGAAAACATATACCTGAATTAAATTAGGGCGAATCTTTCGCACAGCATTATATATGGAGCCTTACTCCTCTTCTTCCTCCCAATCCTCCTCTTCCCATTCCTCCTCATCCCATTCCTCGTCCCATTCCTCTCCCCACTCCTCTTCCTCTTCCCACTCTTCCTCATCCCAATCTTCGTCCCATTCTTCCTCCCAATCTTCCTCTTCTTCCCAATCCTCATCCTGAGCCTTTAACCAAAGCAGTTCTTCCATTTCCAAAATATCCCCATACCTTTTCATAATCGTTAGATATTCTAAGGGTGATTTATGCCACTTTAAAATACTCGTCTTGAAAATTGATGTATCAATAGTCGTACCTGCGTATAACGAAAGAGAGAATGTGAAACCTCTGCTGGAGGAGTGTGAGGAGATCTTTAAAAAATACGATATAAAGGATTGGGAGGTTATATATGTTGATGATGGATCAAAGGATGGGACTTATGAAGAAGCGTTAAAATATATATCACGTTATAAATTTTTGAAGGTTTTGAGACATCCGAGGAATCTCGGTAAGACGGCGGCGATCCTCACTGGTTTTTACAATTCATCCGGAAGGTATATAGCGATTCTTGACGCGGATCTACAATTCAAAGTTGAGGATATAGTCAGAATGGTTGATGAGATGAAAAAGTACGGATATGATATAATTACGGGTAAGAAGGTTGGAAAGTATGAAAAGGCCTTCGTATCTCAGGTTTATAATCTTCTTAATCGTCTCCTTTTCGGTGTCCCCGTTTCGGATATGAATTCAATGAAGGTGTTAAAAAGGGAGGTACTTGATGATATTCCTCTGAGGAAGGAATGGCATAGATATATCGTTGCGTTGGCTTGGGTTTATGGGTACTCCGTTGGGGAGATTGATATAACATTGCGACCAAGACTCCATGGGGTATCAAAGTATAGAGGGATAGGGAGGGTTTTCATAGGTGTGGCCGATTTATTGGCCGTAAAACTTTATACCATGTTTATTCAGAAACCCCTTCTTACATTCGGAAGCGTGGGTGGTATATTCATGATTCTCGGGACGATCGTAGGTATATTAAGCGTGATTTTGAGGATTATGGGACATGGATACAGACCTTTACTACTTCTGGTCGTACTCTTTATCATTCTCGGGACTATGTTTTGGACCTTGGCGCTCTTGGGGGAGGTGGTGGCTTCAATATACGATGAGGTTAGAAAGTTGAAAAAAAAGCGATACTAAACTTTTCAACCATAAAATACAGGATTATGATAGAGTATAAACCCGTTAAAGCGCCGAGAGGTAATAAAAGGACGGCCAAAACTTGGGCCGCGGAGGCTGCAAAGAGGATGTTAATGAATAACCTGGATCCGGAGGTTGCCAAGGATCCTGTAAATTTGATAGTTTATGGAGGTAAGGGGAAAGCGGCGAGGTCCTGGGAGGATTTTTGGGCCATAGTGAAAACGCTTGACGAGTTGGAACCCGATGAAACGCTTTTGGTTCAAAGTGGAAAACCCGTGGCGGTTTTCAAAACTCATGAGTGGGCTCCAAGGGTACTCATAGCGAATTCCAATCTCGTCCCGAGATGGGCCACATGGGAATACTTTAACGAATTGGAGGAGAGGGGACTAATAATCTATGGACAGATGACGGCCGGTAGTTGGATATACATTGGAACGCAGGGAATATTGCAAGGCACCTATGAAACTTTCGTCGCCGCGGGTAGAAAGCATTTCGGTGGGGATCTCAGCGGTAAAGTCATACTTACGGCTGGCTTAGGCGAGATGGGTGGGGCCCAACCCTTAGCAGCTACTATGGCGGGAGCTATTATGTTGGCGGTTGAGGCGAATCCAAGGGCCATTGAGAGAAGAATAAAGACGGGTTATCTTGATACCTGGACAACGAGTCTTGATGAGGCTTTGAAACTCGTGGAGGATGCAAGAAAGAATAAGAAGCCTCTTTCTGTGGGTCTTCTTGGAAACATAGTTGATATTATCCCAAAACTTTATCAGATGGGATTTGTTCCTGACCTTCTAACGGATCAAACCGCCGCCCATGACCCCCTAAACGGATATATACCTTATGGCTATTGGGGTGAAGATGGTATCAGAAAGGTTGAGGAGTGGAGGAGGAAGGATCCCGAAGGATATATAAAGGCAGCGGGTGAGAGTGCAGCCAAGCATGTTGAATATATGGTTAAAATGAAAAGGGAGGGGGCTATAACCTTTGAGTACGGGAACAATTTGAGAAGATTCGCTTATGAATACGGAGCGAAGGAAGCTTTTGAAATACTCGGCTATGTTCCGGCCTTTATAAGGGATCTATTTTGCGAAGGTAAGGGTCCGTTTAGATGGGCGGTTCTTTCAGGAGAACCCGAGGACATTTATCGTATAGATGAGGAGGTTTTAAAGCTGTTTGACGATCCCCACCTTCACAGATGGATAAAAATGGCCCGCGAAAAGGTGAAGTTTCAGGGGCTTCCAGCGAGAATATGCTGGCTTGGTATGGGTGAAAGATACAGGATGGGTGAAGCCATAAACCGTTTGGTTGAAAAGGGTGAAGTTAAGGCTCCTGTGGTTATAGGAAGGGATCATCATGATACAGGTTCGGTCGCATCCCCGTACCGTGAAACGGAAGGGATGAAGGATGGTTCGGATGCGATAGCGGATTGGCCGATATTGAACGCTTTATTAAACGCATCATCGGGAGCTTCATGGGTATCGTTTCATCATGGTGGAGGTGTGGGTATAGGATATTCGTTGCACGCGGGATTCGTGTTGGTTGCCGATGGTGAGAAGGAAACCTATAAGAGGATAGAAAGGGTCTTAAACAACGATGTTGGCTTGGGTATAGTTAGACATGCAGATGCCGGTTATGAAAAGGCGATAGAAACTGCAAAGAAGTTTAACTTGAAGATGCCGAGACTGACCGATTGATGTGGTTGCTATATTCCCTGATAACACTGATCAGTTGGGGACTTTGGGCGTTCTTTTTAAAACTCGGTAGCGATAGACTTAAATGGTTTGAGGTCTATGTTCTCTCATCGTTATCAACCCTCATCATGTCAGCTTATCTCATCTTTAAATACAGGAGAATCGTATCCGACAGTTTCACGGGAAACATTACGGCGATTTTGGCTGGTTTATTCGGTGTAGTTGGCTATATATTTATGATAAAAGCGTTGAACTCGGGAGGAAGCACCAGCGCGGTAGTCGTATTAACCTCCCTCTATCCTCTTATAACGACGATACTGGCTTTTGTGTTCATCGGAGAGGTGATAACCGTCAAGAAGCTTCTGGGAATATGCTTCGCCCTTATGGCTCTGTACCTCCTTTCCTATGAAGGTTGAAATCTTAGGAAAGAGGATTTACGCTTATACTTATGGGGATAGAGTTCTATATGTGGGTTTTGATAAGCGGAAGGGGAGGATCTCCAAAGATTTACTGATGGAGATAAAGGAATACCTGCAAGGTTGTAGGAAGGAATTTTCATTCTCACCGGATTTCTCGTTGTATCCCAAGAACATCCGTAAAGTTTTACAGTACATATACGAAAATTTACCTTATGGTTGCACCGCAACCTACGGGGAAATAGCGGAGGAGTTGGGAATTTATGCCAGATTCATAGGATACGCTCTATCAAGGAATAAGCATCTCATAATCGTTCCTTGCCATAGGGTCGTATCTTCAAAAGGGATAGGAGGATTCTCGGCTGGCTTGGATGTGAAGAGGTTTCTATTGAGATTGGAACATACCTATTCTATCGTAGGACTGTGATCCTTCTAACTACCTTCCTTCCATTCCGAGTGAATACCATGAAGTATGTGCCTCTCCTATGAGGAGGTGTATTTTTCCTTACCAATCTTCCCGATACATCATACACCTCATAGTTTGATTCGTTAAATGAGGTATTTTCAGATGCTGAAAGCTCATCATCCCTACCCAACGGGGTGCAATCTTCGGAGAAATATACGAATAAATACGATCTCCTTCCCGTCGTATCCCTTAAAGCAACGGCTAAGTCGTTGTATCCATCGTTATCTATATCATCAACTATGAGTCCGTATCCCGGGGTTAAATCCGATTGCCATAGGGTATCAAATACGACCTTTCATCAACCGCAGTTTCCTTGAAAATGAGAGGTAAATTCTTCCATCCCTAACTTTATCGGAATACCAAAGTATGTTATATAACTCCTTCAAATCATCCGGAAACTTTAAACCCTCATTGAAATCCAATATAACCCTAAAAAGACGGAGAGCCTTGGGTATTTTGCATCTTTGTTTTAAAAGAAAGCATTTATATACCCTTGCCCTCAACGATATGTATTTATTACCAAATGTTTTTGAGGCCTTTTCCACTATATCTAAGATACTTCTCCTGTTGGATAGAAGACCTATTTGCATAATGGAAAAAAACGCATGTGTCAAGAACCCTTTATCCGTTGATATGTTCGCGTACTCTTCAAGTATTTTTATAGCGCTTTTTATATCTCCCATCATGGAAAAGCGTAAAGAGTTGAAAAATTTATATGCCAACAGTGTAAAAATATCCGCCTCCGAAGGCTTTTCAAAATTGACATTATGACCCATATACAACTTAAAAGTTGCGTACGCGATCTTGTATATAGATGGTATATTATCGTATTTTCCAAAATATCTATCAAAGTATCTATGCGCCAAGTATGGGTATCCAAGATAGTGATATACGGATGCTCTTGTGAGTGGATGAGTACGTTTCAGTATCTTTCTCAGATTATTTAATTTTAGGGTACCTAAGTAATAAGCCGCCAATGCTGAAAACCTCTTATCCTTATCAAGAAACTCACCGTAATCTTTCAATATGATTTTGAGAGATTCTATATCCCAGTTAATTATATATCTTTTAAAAAGCCCTTCAAATGTCCGAACATCTATATCTTTACTCAATTTCCTCCGAAGATTCTTTATATCCAAAAGTACATCCCCCTTTATTAACCTCTGCAATATATCATCTATCATAACCTTAACTTAAAATTTTAAGGGTGAAGCGTTAAACTATGATCTACGGCACTCCCCTTTCTATATCCCTTAAAGCTTGCAATGCGCCCATAACGCATGATAACATGACCAGAAACAGAAATACAGCGTAAAGTACAATATTTTCCGCATAGAACTTTGATAGCGTTCCAAACCTATTCAATATGTAAGATGACAGTGAGGTCGCCAAGATCCATGAGGTAAGACTGTATATTATTGAAAGTATGATGTAGGGAATTCTCAGTCTAAAAGGGGATACACCGGCTAACCGAAGAATATCAACATACACTTTTCTGTTTGATACCACGAATCTTACGGTGTAGAAAGATATTACTAAGGTTATTGAAATCGTTATAACCATAACTATTATAACCATAGTCAGAATAACCTTAAAGAAGGTTGATGCCGATTCCAACCATTTCTTCCCATAATACACCCCACCAACTCCCTCAACCAGCTTGATCTTTTCCGCCATCATGTCTAAGAATCCCGATTCCTTCCAGTGTTCATCCGGGTAAGCCCTTATTATGGTATAAAATACCTCATCACCGAGTTCATTTACAAGGCTTTTAAACTGTGGGTAGAATTTGAGGAACTCCCGTCTAGCTTGCTCGCCGGATATTATATGAACATCCTTGATTCCGCCTATGATCTTTAACCTCTCCCTTATAACCTTCGGATCACCCTTTGGAAATATCTCAAATCTTATATCTTTCCTAACATCGTTGTACATTGAATAGGATACCAAGAGGAGGTTAAACATCATAAACGCTGCCATAAGGGAAAGGGTTATCCCCGCTATCGTAAAGAAACTCCTATAAGAACCCACTATAAATGCCCTAAGAGTTTCCTTCATCTAGGACACCCTTCAACAGTTTATTAACCTCTAAACCTTCCTTTATGGGCTTCCATATACGAGGATCCACTTGAACTCCTCCTATAACCAATCCTATCTTAACCTGAGATTTCATATCCGGAAATATATAATCTCCCCGTTTTATATAAGGGGGTTTTCCACCCTGAACTATCTCAGATTTTATGAGTTCGGTTATATCTCTTGATTTTTCCGCGCTCAGCTTGCCTGAATGAAAGAAACCTATCAACAGATTATTCGCCCCTCTAAAGCTCGTCACGGCCGTTTGCTTTTTCATAACGCTCAACTTCTGAGGTATATCACTGGTTTCAGGAGGGGTTGGAAATTCAAGCGAGCCTATAAAGACGAATTTGGATGATTGATTTGACTTTAGAAAAACATTTTCAACATCGGCGAAATCTATGTTTGGATTCCCGTATCTCTCACATATATCCAGAATGGTTACTATCAGGTTCTTTATAAACTCGTTCGCCCCATCATAGGCTTCAGCGATCGGTTTTGATAGATCAACAACCTCAGCGTTGTCTATGATGGTTATTGCATCACTCACATGGTAGAATTCCACGAGACCCCTATTAACTATTTCACTCTTTTGTCCATACTCATCCTTATCCGGAAGTATAAGCACGGATAAAACGGTGGAATCTTCAAAAAGTCTTTTAAGATGTGAAAGAACTACTGGACCCGCTCCTGTGCCCGTACCTCCACCGAGTCCCGCAACGGCTATTATGAGATCGTAGGTTATCTCTTCATCAAACGCTAACTTATCAAATGCACCGGAATTTATAGCCTCCTCCGCCAATCTCTTTCCACGCTCAGGATCGGAACCTGCACCCCTTCCTTTGCCAAGCGTTATGGTTTCTTCCACTGCTTTCATATTTATAAGATTCTGTCTATCCGTGTTTGTCGCTACCAACCTTATATTGTTTATATAGTCGTAATCTTTTATACTTAAAGCGACCTTATCAACCACGCTGCAACCTGCCCCCCCTATGCCTATAACGAGTATCTTTGTCTCCATGGTCAATCCTCCTTTCCTAAGATCTCTTTATTTATAAAGTCCATAATCGCAAATCCTATGCGAGAAAATATACTCTCCCCCGAGGACTTGAAGCTCGTTTTCTCCTTATAGTATGCTTTCTTCATAAAACTCCTAACACCGTTTAAGGTATATATGAGTCCATCCTTGGATGGTAAATGAATATCCCTATGTAAGGCGGTTTCAAGGAGATCCTTAAAACTTTCACCCAAGTTTAGAAATCCTCCACAGAAAGTTGTACTCATAAGGTTTCCCATAAATATATTACTTAGCGTCTCACGAAAGTATTCCCTTATGCTTTCAACGACCATAGTGGAATTTATGCTGGTCTTACCAACGCTAACGGTGGGGTGTCTTCCTTTGATGAATATCTCATAGAGTACCTTCTCCATGTCCGTAGGTTGTATTCCGAGGTTTGAAAGTCTGTTTATAAGGGATATTCCGCCTCCGCTTATATGTCTGTAATCCTCTATCTCTCCTTCTCTCATCTCCACGATCCTTATACTCGTATGTCCTATATCCATATTTATGAAGTTTTCCAGATTTTCCAGGGAAGATATTCCATAACTCATAACTATGGAGGAATCGTATATATGTATCTTCCCAAAACCAAATATACCTTTCAGTCTTCTTATAACATCCATCAGATCATCATATACACCCCTTGGAACCAAGGCGAACACGGCATCCGCGGTTATGGTTTTGGCATTCAGTCCTATGGGATTGGATACTTCCCTTTTAGTTCCATCGGGACTGTTTATCTCATATCGCACTATGCGTGAGAAAATAATTTCACCATCTTCCTTATTTAAAACCTTGGATTCAAGGCCTTTCGCGATTTTGCCGATATGATTTTTACTTACCTTGGGTGAGCAGGAGATCTCTATGCTTTCCTTTAAGAACTTCATATCTTTAAACGAAACTGTGAATACTACGGGAACACCTCTAACACCTTTATCATACACCTTTAAGATTTCCTCAAATAATCCCTTCAAACACTCCAACAACCCCTCAGCATCATCCACATAACCCCTTTTAAAGCCCACACTCTTTAATTCTATCGGTTTTATCTCCTCACCCCATATCATGGATTTAACCCTATAAGCCCCCACATCAACCAATATAAATTTATCATTTAAACCGTTATTATTGTACGACAACAACTTCAACCTCCAGTTCTATTTTAAAAACCTCATAAACGCGTTTTCTAACATATTCTATCAGCTTTATAGCATCGTCCGCTGTGCCTCCTATATTCTCAAAGAAATTCGCGTGCTTTTCGGACACTTTAACACCTCCTATACGAAAACCCTTCAATCCTGCCTCCTCTATGAGCTTTCCTGCGTAATAATCCTTCGGATTTTTAAACATGCATCCAGCTGTGCGGTTCTTCCAAGGTTGTGTGTCCTCACGGTACTTTATGAATTCGCTCATTCTGAGTTGGATATTTCTCGGGTCATCACTCGTTAAGTTGAACTCCGCCTCTACGATTATGCCGAACTTTGATATATCCGAATCTCGGTACCTTAGATTTATATCGTTCGCCGAAATCTCGCGAACTTCGCCTTCCGCATCAACGACCCATACCTTTCTTAATATATCCTTTATCTCCTTACCATGCGCTCCTGCGTTTTTAGCTATACCCCCACCTATGGTGCCTGGAATTCCCACCATATATTCAAAACCCGATAATCCCTCCTTGGACAAGTCCTTCGCAACCTTAGGTAAGGGTTCCCCGGAACCCAAATAAACCCTGTCATCTACTATTTTTGTCTTTCTTAGATGAAAAGTTCTTATAACTACACCGTAGAAACCCCTATCGGAAACCAATATATCCGATCCCGCGCCGAGAGGCAATATGGGTAGGTTCTTATCAATGGCAAATCTTACGGCCCTTTGGACATCTTCAACTTTATAACATTCCACAAAATACCTTGCGGGTCCCCCCAGTTTAAAAGTCGTATAGTCTCTCAACGGAACATTTTCCATTATCTTCATGAAGTCTGAGAATTATACGGTAGTATTTAGTTGTATGTCAAGGGAAAATTGCATACTAAAATTTTACATTTTATATATCATTTAATAAGATAAAATCCCAATAATTATTGAACAAAAGATATATGATTGATTCAAATACTATCACATTCACTTCCAAAAATTGATTGAAATTTGCCTATAATAACGATAAATATATATCCTCAATTATAACGATAAAACATTGTATTAAAGACGATTTTAGGTCCATAAAAGGATGCTCAGCGGAATATAAATCAACTTTAAAATATATTCTCGCGAGGAGGTATGTATGGCACGGAAAGAGGATGAAAATAAAGTTAAAAAGAAATTGTTGGAAGCTACTATAAAAGAGGTTACCAAAACCTACGGTCCAGGGGTAGTTATGACCCTTGATGAAGCCACATCTTTAAAGACTGAGGTTATACCTTCAGGTTCCATCAGTTTGGATTTAGCCTTAGGAGTCGGTGGGTATCCAAGGGGTAGGATAATAGAGATCTTCGGAGCGGAATCATCGGGTAAGACCACTTTGGCACTTTTGGCTATAGCCGAGGCTCAAAAGAGAGGGGGAGTTGCGTTATTCGTGGATGCGGAGCACGCTTTCAATGAGGAGTACGCGCAATCGTTGGGTATAAATACCAAAGAAAATTTCATAATAAGCCAACCTGATTACGGTGAGCAAGCGTTGGATATAGTCGCCAGGTTTGTAAGATCAGGAGCGGTGGATATAGTCGTAGTGGATTCGGTTGCTGCGCTGGTTCCAAAGGCTGAAATTGAAGGAAGTATAGAGGATCAACAGATGGGATTGCAGGCGAGATTGATGTCCAAAGCTTTGAGGATGCTTTCCTCAGATATATCAAACACGAAAGCCGTAGTTATATTTATAAATCAAGTTAGGGAAAAGATCGGTATAATGTTTGGTAATCCCGAAACCACACCCGGTGGTAGAGCTTTGAAGTTTTACGCATCGGTTCGCATTGAGGTTAGAAGAGGTGAAACATTGAAAGATAAGGACAACAACATAATTGGGCATGTTGTGAAAGCCAAAGTGGTCAAAAACAAGGTGGCTCCGCCTTATAGAGAGGCTCAGTTTGATTTATTGTACGGTAAGGGGATAAATCGCGTAGGTGAGATTTTTGACTTGGCTGTCAAAAGGGGGATAATAACGAAATCCGGATCCTGGTACTATTATGGAGATACTCAATTGGGGCAGGGTAGGGATAAATCCTTGGGGTTTTTGAAGGAAAATGCCGAAATTTTACAAAGTTTAGAAAACGAGATTTTTAAAGGTTTGAACCAAAAAGGGGGTGATCATGGAACAGAGGAAGGATGATTCACTTTATACGCGCAAGGTTAAAGCGGGAAGAAGGGTGTATTTTATAGATATCAAAAAAAATAAGAAGGGGGATATGTACATAGCGATATCCGAGAAGAGGAGAGAGAAGGATGGAACGATCAAAAGAACGAGGGTTATAGTGTTTGAAGAGGATATACTCAAATTTGAGGATGCCTTTAACGAGGTGGTTATGGATATGAAGAATCGTATGAGTCAGAATCACAGTTCCGAGGATACTACTTGACACGAGTCTCATTTCAGACATAATTGAATGGGTGATTGAGAAAATAGATATATTAAAGGTCGTTGAGAGATATGTAAAGTTAAAGAGGAGGGGGTCACAGTATGTTGGTTTATGTCCGTTTCACAAAGAGAAAACACCAAGTTTTTATGTGGATCCTGAGAAAGGGGTTTATCACTGTTTCGGCTGTGGGTCTTCGGGTAATGCTATAACATTTCTATCCGAAATTGAAGGTATAACCAAGAGGGAGGCCTTTTTAACCTTAGCCGAAGAATTCGGTTTGGATATAAGGGCCGCGGATCATTATGATCAAAAGAATTATCCGCTCATCCATGAATTGCTCAATGAGGCTTCAAGATTTTACAAATTGCAGCTTCTAAAACACAGATATGTGGTTGATTACCTGAAAGGTAGAGGTTTAAATATGGAAAGTATAGCGGAGTGGGAACTGGGATTCTCTCCTGACAAGTACGAACTCATAAGATTCCTAATCAACAAAGGTTTTACCACGGAGAATCTAATATTAAGCGGTTTGGGTGTGAATACGAGTAGGGAAATTTATGATAGATTTCACCATAGGGTGATATTTCCTATAAAGGATCTAACTGGTAGAATAGTTTCTTTCGCTGGAAGATCCCTTGATGAAAAAGGTCCGAAGTATTTAAACGGTCCTGAGTCTCCAATTTTCAAAAAATCGGAAGTTCTATATGGGCTCCATGTAGCCAAAAAACACGCACGAGAATTGGGATACTTTTACCTGGTTGAAGGTTATATGGATGTTATACTTATGCATCAGAAAGGATATAAAAATACCGTGGGGGTTATGGGTACAGCATTAACAGAGAAACAAGGGGAGAAGATGTACAGGTTCGCTAAAAAGGTTGTTATCATTCCGGATGGGGATGAATCCGGAATAAAGGCGGCTGAAAATCATATATTCTCCTTGGTAGGCGTTGGTATGGATCCTTATGTGATTGTGCTACCCGAAGGGGAGGATCCAGCGAGTTATATAATCAAAAATGATAGATTGCCTGAGGATGTGCAAGGTTTTAGGTTTATCTTAAAGGATAGGCCTAACGATCCTCAACTGTTTGCGGAGAGACTATCAAAGGCTAAGAAATTTATTAGCATACTTAGGAAGAAGGATGAGAATCTTGCCGATTACTATCTGGCCGAACTGAGATCCTGGGCTGGGACCGATATAACTTTAAAAGGGGAAAACGAGAGTATAATCCCATCAAAACCCAACACATCACTGCCCAACCTTGATAAGATCCTGATTCTTGGATATGCCTACGGTTTTAACGATCTGATTCTGGACATTCTGGCGAATATGGATTCAAAGACATCGCTTCAACACAGAATTGAGCATTTTATAAAGTCTGGTGTGAGCTTCGCTGAATTCTTTGAGACTTTAAAACCCGAAGAAGCGGGTTTGATTCAAAGTATGAATGTAAGTAAAGAGGAAGTTTTTGATATACTAAAAAGGTTGCTTTTTGAGTTTGAGATGGACGGTAAGAGGAGATCCGTGAATAAGGATATTAAAGCGCTTTTGGAGTTTTATAATTTAAAAAAGGAGGTGTGTAGTTGATGGCTAAGAGGGTTAAAAAGAAAAAGGGAATTTTGGAGATTATAGAGGATATATTGAAGGATGCCGAGAGTAAGGGGGGAGCATACACCTTTGATGAGCTTATAAAAAAGCTACCTGCGGATATAGTTCAGAACGATATACTCCTTGAGGAGATAATGATAGCCCTCATGGAAAGGGGTGTGGAGTTTGATAAGGATCTGACGACTTCAACTCATAGGCGGAAAACAAAGCGTAAAATGGAGATAGAGAGTATAATACAATCCGAGGAGGAGCAACTTGACAAGGAATATAAAGATGACCCGGTTAGAACGTACTTGAAGGAAGTCGCGGAGATGAGGCTCCTATCACGAAATGAGGAGTTGGAGCTCGCCAGAACCATAGACACATCAAGAACGGAGATAACAAAGACCCTCCTTATGACCTACTTCGGATTGAGTAAATTTATGAAGCTCGTTCAGTTCGCTCAAAAGGGTATAATTCAGGCCGAGGAGATCTTTAAGGTTGATCCCGGATACTGGACCAATAGGGTTAAAAACCAGAAAGAGAGGAAGAGGTTGGCGAGGGGTATAGAGTATCTGGTATCAAGGTGGCCTATGGCTAGGAGATATTTGCTTGAAAGGGAAAAACTCAGGGAGGAGGAGAAGATAGAGGCTGAGACGGCGTACAGAGAGATAATTGATAAGATCATGGAGATGTCCCCTCTCTTTCCTAAGATCATAGAGATATACCACGAATACATTAAGAGAGTTGAAAAGATCAAATCCTTGTATTCCGAGCTTGAAAGGCTATCAAATGAAAAGAGGATATTTGAAGAATTAGGAGCGAGCAACTTCATCTGGGAGTACGAAGCACTTGAAAATAGTATAAAAAACAGGATTGAAAGGTTGGAGAAGGAGCTAAATCAGCCCTTTGAGGAGGCAAAGGAAACGGCCGAAAGACTCATAAAACTTTACAAAACTTACGAATTTGCCAGAAATAAACTCGCCGAGGGTAATGTTAGACTAGTTATAAGTGAAGCCAAAAGGTATATGAATAGAGGTTTGGACTTTGGTGATCTCATTCAAGAAGGAAACCTCGGACTTTTAAAAGCCATAGATAAGTACGATTGGAAGAGGGGTTTCAAGTTTTCAACTTATGCCACATGGTGGATAAGGCAGGCGATAACCAGGGCCGTTGCTGATCATTCAAGGACCATTAGAATACCCATACATATGATAGAAACCATAACGAAGATAAACAAGGCTCAGAAGGCTCTGTTGCAGGAGAAAGGAAGACAACCATCAATTGAGGAAGTAGCAGAGTATCTTGAAATGCCCATTGAAAAGGTTGAAAAAGCTTTGAGAGTCGCCAAAGAACCGATATCCATGGACAAACCCATAGGCAAAGACGGTGATACCCCCTTAGGGGAAATAATCTATGATACCAGGACACCGTCAGCTGAGGAGGAGCTAAAAATAGAGAGTCTTAGGGAAAGGTTAAACGAAGCCTTGAATATGCTGAGTCCAAGGGAAAGGAAGGTTATAGAGTTGAGGTATGGTCTTGATGGTAAAAAGCCAAGGACATTGGAGGAGGTGGGTGAGGAGCTTGGACTCACAAGGGAGAGGGTTAGGCAGCTTGAGACCCAGGCGTTGGAAAAGCTGAGAAATCCTGTAAGATTACACAAACTTGGAAGATTTAAGGATCTTGAAGAGATATAATCTGAGATGTATAAAGAAGATACTAAAAAGTAAGGGTTTAACCCTTGCTACCGCTGAATCCTGTACGGGTGGAGAACTATCATCTTCATTAACTTCAATAGGAGGATCATCCGATTATTTCGTTCTTGGAATGGTGGTATATGATACGCTTATGAAGATAGAAGTTTTGGGTGTTCCTAAGAGGGTTATAGAAGAATCGGGGGTATATTCCACAGATACAGCTTTCCATATGGCGAAGAATGTTAAAAATATCTCGGGAGCCAGTATAGGGATATCAACGACAGGCGAATTTAATGGAGAAGGATATCTGTATTATTGCATATACTTATCCGACGATTTCTTCAAACTCGGCAAAATTGATGTGTATGGTGATAGGGTTGAATCAAAGCACATAGCCACGAAAAAACTCCATATGGAGATATTGAAGTTCATTACCGCCTTAGAATTCAATGATTATGCTGGCCGATTTCTACCTTCTTGATGATGAATTGAATGAGGAGGAGAGGCAAATAAGGGATACGCTAAGGGAATTCGTCAAAAAGGAGATTTTGCCTCACATAGGTGATTGGTGGCTACAAGGCAAATTCCCCATGCATCTGATAAAAAAGTTCGCGGAAATGGGTCTCTTAGGTATAACCGCACCCGAGGAGTACGGGGGATTGAATTTAAGTAAAAGGGTATATGGTATAGTTGCGAGGGAATTGGAGTACGCGGATTCAGGTATAAGGAGCTTCGTATCCGTTCAGAATTCTCTTGTGATCTATCCGATATTGACCTACGGAAGCGATGAGCAGAAAAGAAGGTTTATACCCAAACTCATATCAGGGGAGATGATAGGTTGTTTTGGCCTTACGGAACCCGATTCCGGCTCCGATCCGGCTTCCATGAAAACCCACGCGAAAAAAACCAAGGGAGGATACATACTGAATGGTGCGAAGATGTGGATAACCAACGGTTCAATAGCGGATGTTGCGGTAGTATGGGCTAAGGATGAGAACGGCATAATAAAGGGTTTCTTGGTTGAGAAGGGATTTGAAGGTTTCTCAACTCAGGAGCTTAAAACAAAGATATCTTTAAGGGCATCAATAACATCCGAATTGATATTCAACGATGTTTTTGTCCCGGATGAGAATGTTCTTCCGTACGCTGAGGGTTTAAAGGCCCCTCTGAGCTGTTTGACCCAAGCGAGGTACGGTATAGCATGGGGTGCGGTAGGTTGTGCTATGGCCACATTTGAGGAGGCTGTGAATTACTCTAAAACGAGAATAGCTTTTGGGAAACCTATCGCCTCGTTTCAACTCATACAAGAAAAGCTCGCCGATATGCTTACAGAGATAACCGAAGCGCAACTCGTGGCTTGGAGACTCGCGGAGCTTATGGATAGCGGTAGGGCGAGTTTCAGACATGTATCCTTGGCAAAAAGGAACAATGTGAGGACGGCCATAGAGGTGGCCAGAAGGGCCAGAGCCATACTCGGAGCGAACGGAACCTTAGCCGAATACCATTCCATGAGACATTTGGCCAACCTTGAAGCCGTTGAGACTTACGAAGGAACTTATGAAATCCACACATTGATACTGGGAGAATACATAACGGGCATAGAGGCTTTTAGATGAAGATACGGGTAGCATTGCCCGAAGTTGAGATTCTTGAGATTTACGGGGATCTAATCATAGGCGGAAAGAGGTACGATGAGGCCAAAATAATCTCACTTGAAACTGAATCCATAAAAAGTAAATACGCCATCTTTAAGACGAGTGATACGGGTAAGGTTTTCGGGAGATTTTATAAGAGGAGATGGGAATTAGTTGATATTGTTGATGACTTAGGAAGCGCTCACAGATTGGCGGAAAAAATCAGGGGTGAATACAGGACATGGATTGAAGGGTGGGGCGGGAATTTGAAAGTGATAACTCTCAAAGGTCATTGGATTGTGGATTCACCCTTGCGGATAAGATCCGGCGGAAAAATAAAGATAAAGAGCATAGTGGTAGGTAGGGGGTTTCATTGGGAAAGGAAGGAGGATTTAGTTTTCTTGGGGGATTTTGATATATACGCTTGGGGAAAGGATGTCAGAGCCGTGAATATAATTGAAATGGAAGATTATATATCATCCGTAATAGGTTCTGAGATGCATCCTGATGCACCATTGGAGGCTCTAAAAGCGCAGGCGGTTGCTGCCAGGACAAACCTAATAAGAACCGCACAGAGTCATCATCCGTCCGAACCCTTTGATATATGTAGCGAGGATCATTGTCAGGTGTATCTCGGTCTCAAAAAAGTTTCACATGAAACATTAAGGGCATCTTCGGAAACCCGGGGATTGATATTAACATACGATGGAAATCCCATTGAAGCGAGATATTCAAAGTGTTGCGGGGGTATAACCGAAAGGTTCTCGGTTGTATGGGGAGGCGAGGATCCACCTTACAGTACGAACAGATACGATGCGGATATTGATAAGTGCGCCGATGCTTCGTCGGAAGAAGGATTCCTAAAACTTATAGATTTTGAGGATGCTTTTTGCAACTTGGAGTTTAAAGGTATTGAGAATCTTTATAGATGGAGGGTTGAATACGATGAAAAGGAATTGAACGATTTGGTACGAAGATTTTATGATATAAACGAGGTGAAATCCTTAATCCCTCTGAGAAGGGGGAATTCGGGTAGGATTTATGAACTCAAAATTGAAAGCGACAAAGGGGAATTGGTACTTCAAAATGAATTCAAAATCAGGAGAGTTCTTGGAAAACCTTTCCTCCCCTCAAGCGCATTTAAGGTTGATAAAAGAAATGGGAAATTTGTACTCGTAGGATGCGGATGGGGACATGGGGTCGGTATGTGTCAGATGGGGAGCATAGGTATGGCGCTCAAGGGATACAATTATCCGGATATACTCAAACATTACTATCCACATACTCAATTATCCCTATACGCCGAAGAACTCCCTTAATCTCTCCTCAATCTCCTCCCTATCAAGATTTGCGAGATTCCTCAGAAGGTTCCTATACACTCTCACCTCCCGCATATCATAAAAGTTTAAATGTTCGGAATATGTATCCGTATCGTATTTATGATCCATCTTTGATGTGAAGGATTTGAGTATGTATTTATGCACCAGTCCCCTTCTAATTAACGATTCAAGAGAGCTTTTGACATGATCTATATTATCGTTCTCCCTTAGATTGACCACCATATATGGAGATTTGATTCTCAAATCCTTTATCCTAACTAAGACCTTTTCAAGCGTGGTCCAATCTTCGCAGTCAAAGTTTATAAATGGCCTACACTTTTTAAGAACCTTAAAATTATCATCGCTTAAATGATCCTTCGGTATTATCCCACTGTCTATTCCCCCTTCAAATCTCAAAGCACCGCCATCAAGAATATACACCCCCTTTAATATGACCTTTAAGAAAACCTTATCATCGTCCAGTTGGGATATATATCTATAATCAACGGATTCCGAAGAGTTTTCGTATTCGGTTGAACCGGGATTTATAAACAACCTATAACCGTTTCCCTCCGCTATTATCTTTATGAGAGGTTTATGTATATGACCGTTCAGTATTATACGGAAATTCTCAGGTATTTCCGAATATCTTAAAATCCAATAAGGCCAATCCTCACCTACAGACTGATGCATCAATAACATACCATAACCTTTCAGCTCATCGGAGGCGCTCTTTAACTTATTCTTCAAAATATTTGGATCGTTTTCATCAAAGTATCCAAATGCCACCACCGGAAACATCTCGGTCTCAATTATTCTGTATCTGTTGGCTCTTACTATGAACAACGAGCCTCTTTTTATATCTTCTTGGAATATACTTTCAAGTATTGAAAAGGATCTCCCCTCCTCCGAATGCGATTTTACGAAATCATGATTCCCCTCCAAGAGTACGACTTTTATACCGCTTCTTATTAACTTTCTCAGTCCATTTACCGCAACCCTTAAACTTTCGTTATATATCTCCCCTTCCGATTTGGATTCAAGGAGATCACCGAGGTGAAACACATAATCGGGTCTAACATCAAGAAATATATCTATGGCTTCAAAGAAGGTATCTCTATAATCATCCTTTCTTCCAAAGTCCCTATCACCCAAGGTTAAATTATCAAAACTCCTGTACATCGTGTTGCCAAGATGGGTATCGGAGAATATTCCTATCTTCATTTTGCGGTTATCACCAAGGGTTTAACCTTTTTCAGAATTCTACCGTCCTTCGTCTTCACGCTTACATATAACACATACACACCCGGTGGCATAACCCTGCCCTGAGAATTCCTTCCATCCCAAGAGAATATACCTCCCCCTTGCTTCCCATCTACTATGACCTTCACGAGCCTTCCTATATCATCGTATATCTTCACATCATAAATGCCATCCGGACCCTTTACCTCAAAAGTGGCATTTTCACTCTCGGGTACGAACACATTCTTTTTGATCACAACACTCAGATTTTCAGATTGGAAATTGCCGGATAATAATATCAGGTCTTCGCTTGATCTCGGTATCAATTGATAGCCGGTATTGTAAGGAGGACTTGTGGAATATTGACTTACTATGCCGATTACGGATACGAATCTCCCAGGCCTTATCTCTTCAAGATTTATACCAGTGTTCGGATATACATACACCGTAATCGGTGCAGAGCCGTTATATACGGTGAAGGTTTTTCCGATTCCGGCGTAAAGGGGAAAGGTTGATACGGATACGGTATCAACTTTAACGAGTAAGCCTTCAAGATCCTCATTCAGACCTTTTCCGTACGATAGCTTTATAGGCCGAGGTAGCGTATCATCCCCTATTATCTTGAAACTATCCATAACCACTTCGGTTAAACCATTGTACTCCACCACCGTTCCTTTGACCAAAACCACATTTCCCTTCCTTATACCAGCCGAATAGGAAGAATATATATTTACACCACCCGTTCCGTCGTAAATGTATGTGGATATACCGTTTGATAACATGTTGTCCGAAAGAACAACCCCGCCAACGAAAACCCTCTGACCTTCAAGAACCGATGAATATTCGCCTGGATTCCTCGCCTGAACATCCCTTATAGGTAAGGTGTAATAGAGTCTCGGAGAGTATATGGATCTCTTAAAGTTCAAAAGCGTATCCGTAGAGGAGTACAGGTATATAATCACGGAATCGGTACTCTTAGGCTCCGTATTTATAAAAAGCGTATCCTCATTCGTATATATTCCCCAGAATTGAGCGCAGGAGGTATCGGACAATGTGAATACGCTGTCAGGAGACCTCTCCCCCAGTTTAATACCGCTGATCTCCGACACCGTCAAGTTATCCGAGCACACCCTTAGCTTGGCTATGGTATTTATTGAGTACAAGGGTATCTTCCAGTTTGCGGGTGTATTTTTTAGATTAAACAAGGGTATAACCCTCCTAACATAAACGGACGAATAGAATACCATATCCTGCGCCGTTCTCGGAATTATCCTGTATATATTCCCCGATGATGAGCTATCTTCATCAACCACACCTACGAGATCAAAGATCGTATCCGGAGGAGAAAAACCTTCAATCCCACTGTACCTATCAATGTACAGGTATCCATCGTTACCGTACTTGTCCTTTATTGGTATGTTGGTTGAAGGTGGGATATAGGTTAAGGTATCGGGAATTCTAACGCTATCTATCCTTATCAATACCCCCGATAGAAGCTCCCTGGCCAAGGTCAGTCTATCAACCGTTGATGGTGAAGGTGCCCCTACATACTCCCTGTATTCCACAACGGGATTCGTTATCTCCTCAAGTCCCTTATAAGGTGAAAATGTCCCCGAAACTTTTACGAATTCCCCAACGAAAATACCTGTGTATCCGTATATAACTATACCACTTAAAGTATCCCTTATGGTGTCCTGTATATACGCTTTTGAACCTATCACCGCGCTTACGGTACCCTTAACGCGCACATTTCTATTGAGTAAGAATGGTCTCTCTCTAAGGGATTTGTGAAAGAACAAAAGGGGTACGGTGGTATCCTCCCTTATGATCATCAGATTCAAATATGTTCTGAAAGTGTCCGTTGAGTTCGCCAATATTACCAGGAACGAATCCATACTTTCGGGTTTCGTACTCCTAATGTCCCTTATGGATATTCTGCCGTTTCCGGAAGGATTCATTGTAAATCCAGAAATTTCTATATCGGGTGATGATACAACATAGGAACCACCTACGAAGGATCCATCCAAAGCTATATCGGAGAAGGTGTAAGAGGAAGGAAAGGAGAGTTTTATATAGTTTATGGATGAAGAGGTTGGAGTTAAAGACACATCAACGGTTAAAACCCAAGGGGTATTCCTCGGTATAAGATCACCATTAACCAAAAAATCCGCCTCTATGACGCCTGTAAGATACAACACCATAACGATTATAGGTTACTCAACTCGCTTCCCAATATACCTAGGAATATAAGTATGAAATAAACCAAGAGCGCGAGTATCGTTAGTATTATTGATATAAGCGTAAGCCAACCGTACCAAGTGAAATAAGATGAAAGCTTTTCCATACCTGAGTAGAGATTAACCACATTCCCAAATGTTTTAAAGCTTGAAAGATCACTGGCAGCTCCCCAAAGCTTGATACCTACCAGAATCTGAAATATACCTATGGGTATACCTATACAGGTGAATATGGTCGCTACTCCTCCTAAGATCAACATAACCGCCAAGAATTTGGCCCAACCTAACCCTTTTATTAAGCCTTTAAGTTTCTCAGCATCTACGGTATTTCCGTTCATAAGTAAGGTATTATACTCGTGAAGAATTTGTGAATGGAGATAATAGAGAAGAGGGATGCAATAGCGGAGAAGAAAGATTAAATATTCTTTCTAAGCGTTTCAAGTTGCTTAGATAACTCATATCGTCTATACGTTTTTTCTTTGCAAATTTTTTGTCTTATGGTAGAAAATGACCCCAAGTTTGACAACCACGTAGAACTATCCAAAGCCGAACTGTATACTCAACCTTTTTATATTCTCTCAACCTATCCGTAATTCATTATCATCTCCATCATATTGATATCGCGCTATAACTCGTACCCTCTGCCCTTATCTTATTCTTTGGCTTCCCTACCACCTGTCTCCTACGCTCCTTATATTCCTAAACTTACACCACCTGCATATTATCCTTCTCTCCTTATTCTATCTCCCGGAGCATCTCCGCCAGCTACATTATATAAGTATTACCACGAAGGCATATCGCTCTCCTCAACGAAAACCGATGGTATTGTATTCTTTATCTTCTCAAACACAGTATAAAAATCGTCTTCAACATTCCTTACCCATTTCCCATAATTCTGCTGGAAGGCTTTCAGTACAATTTGCTCTTTCGTAAGAGCGTTCTTTAAACCTAACTCCTTATACCTGTTTTCCAGAATCTCCCTAACTTCAAGTAATAACTCCGCCCGTTTTTCCCTCTCTTTTTCGGCATCCCTTAATGTGTATCCCGTAAAGTCATCAACTTTGTTTAAAACCTTCTCAAACGCGTATCCCGGAAACCTCTCTTGATTGAACCTATGAATGATAAATCCTATGGTTATATAGTGAGCAAACTCTATCAAAGATATTAACTCGCTCTCTATGGTATCCGGATTTTCATTGAGACTCATCATGAATATAACATACGCCTGATGCGCTTTATCCCTAAGAGTTGGGGCTTTTTCTATGTTAAGACTTATTATATGCTTCTTTATATCCTTAGGAAGGATCAGCACCGGTACCTCTTTCAAACCTACCAGTTTTGCCGCTTCAAGACGATGTTGTCCGTTTATCACTTCAAGTTTCCCATTTTCTCCCTCCACCGTTATTATAGGTTCAACGAATCCTATTTTATGGATGGACTCTGCGAGTTGCTTAACCAATCTGTCAGAAATACTCCTTTGTATCTCCGGTATGTTTATTTCATCAACATTAACAATATCCAATCTTATGTCATAACCCTTCAAAGGCTCCTTAAAAACTCCCCCCTTCATAAAGAAGATATTTTAAAGTTGCATAATTCTGATCAGAATCTGAATCATAGCGAATATCAAACCCCCTATCGCAATAAACTGCCCTATCCAAAATATAAACATCCATCTTATTATATCGGCTTTGGCCTTTCCTATCTCGGAATGCATCTCGGCTCTTAACTTGCCTATCTCGCTATATATCTCCACCTTAACGGTTTCTATCTTATTATCCAAGGCGTTTATCTTATTGTTCAGTTTGTTTATCTCGCTGTACATCTTTTCAAGTATCTCGTTTTTTACACTTTCTATCTTGCTATCCAGTCTTCCCACCTCCTGATACATCTTTTCAAGTATCTCGTTTTTGGTATTCTCTATTTTGTTGTCCAATCGTGCTATCTCCCTGTATATCTCCGTTTTAAGGTCGTCAAACTTCTGATATATCTCTGCTTTGAAGTCGTCAAACTTTTGATAAATCTCGGCTTTGAAAT
>WGFI01000032.1 GCA_015492295.1 Caldifarciminota bacterium | reverse complement strand
AGATTCAGCGAGAAGATAGTATTTGATAACATTGAATATACATTGAACGCTTTGGGATTTAAGGAATTCGTAATAAGTAGGAATTTAAAGAGGGAGCATAATTCCAAGCAGATGGAGATAGATATATTGGCAGTTGGTGAGGATTATGTTTTAGTGATGGAGGTTAAGACTACTTTAAAGGTTGAGCATGTTAGGAAGTTCGTTAAGAAGTTGAAGGATAAGTTTTTAGATTTCTTTCCTGAGTTTAAAGGTAGATATAAGGTTTATGGCGTTGTTATCGGGATAAACTTGCAGGAAGGTGTTGATGAGTTTGCTATTAAGAACGGTTTGTTGGTCCTTAGGTATAAAGACAAGGGTGAAGTTGAAGCTTTGAACCCAGAGAAGTTTAAGCCTAAGGATTTTGGATCAAAAGTCGTTCAGTGATATAATTTATGGTTATGGTCAGGATCATCGTTGTGATTCTGGTTTTTTTGGTTTTTGTTGCATGCCCAAAGGGTAATAGAGGAAAATCAAAATCTTCTCAGTACGAATTCAAAGGTATCCCTGACGAGGCGAATGTGGGTCTGGATTCGCTTTTGGAAGGTAAGGGGATATTCGTTGATAGAATCAACGGGTATTATACTAAGATTTATCCCGATTGGCAATTTAAGGTCGTATCAGGTGTTTTCTACGCTTATCATAATAATGGATATGTGGGATTTGTGGGTTTCGCTCATTCGGATCTCCAACGCACTCTGAAATCTCTTCTAAGGGATATCAAACCTTATACCATAGGGAGTACGGAAATTTACCTGAAAGAGGATAAAGATGTGAAGAAAATATGGATAAAGAATATCCGCTTTCCGAGAAAGCTCACCATAAATGACTTTAAAGGGAAGTACGCAGCTTTGGTTGTTCTTACGGGTGGGAATAAATATACACGCATATCCGCCATTATATATCCGATAAAACATGATACTCTACTGGTGAATCAGCTAAGAAACATCATTTCCAACTATCATGTACTTCCTCCCTCTGAGAGGGTAAGATTCACGATAGATTCCATAGTTGATCCCAGCGGAATCACCGCTATGTACATCGTTGTACCGGAGGGATATACTTTCAGTGGGAAAACCTTAAAGATAGGAACCGCTTGGGGTGTGAGTTATAAGGTGGAGAATGATACACTTGATGAGTTTATGAGTTTGGAATTGGGAAACTTTGAATCGGCACATATAGGATACACGGCATTTACGCTTTACAATATCAACGGTATAAGGGGACAAACTCCTGGTTTCTTCAAAGCACAGTCTCCAAAAGGTTGTAAGAGTTTAGTTTTAAACACATTTTGGAAAGGAAAATGGGAAGTTGTAAACTGGAAGTATAGACGAATGAAAACACCCAAGGTGTTCATCCCTGGTGGGTATTTAAAAGCGTATAACATTACTATAAAGGCGAGGAAAGGTGATATACTAAGATACGGGATAGCCACCTGTTTTTTCACAACTTCCAATCAGATGGGTGTTCTTCCCACCGTTTATTCTGGGGGTTTGGTTGTTCTTATAACCGTTCAAATGCCGAAGCACAGGGAGGTTGAATTTTCAAGACTCGCCGTATCATTGTGGAATTCTATGTACTTTAATCCCGAATGGGTTAAAATTTCGCGTCAGAGGTTTCTGGCCGAAAATAGAATATTGAATGCTATGACCCATCAAATAATTCAGCAAAGACGCAGAGAAGCGGAGGCTTTCAGGAATTATCTTGAATCAACGCGCGAGGTGGGAGAGATATGGAGCGAAACTCTACAAGAAGGGAATGAATTCGTTTCAGATATGAATACGGCATGGGCGAATATATTAGGAGAGCAGGTATTCACCAGAGATCCTACCACGGGTGAGGTGTATCACCTTGATGATTATTCGGGTGAATTTTTCAGGGATCCCGATCTCGGTACTATAATACAGGTGCCTTCGTATGATTACGATTTCCAGAACGAACTGTTGGATTTGGGATGGAGGAAGATGGAAAGATCATTCTGGGAATTTAAGTAGGAATTTGCTTTGTCCAAATTGTCCTCATCTCTTTTCCATCACCCTCTCATAAGCCCATATCTTCAACACATCCTCAATCTCCTTGTCCGTAAGGGAAGGCCTATCGTAAAGGCCTTTTCTCATCCTTTGCCTGTAAGCCTCATAGAGGATTATGGCATTTGCAACCGAGACATTCAGACTCTGAGCCATGCCGACCATGGGTATTTTTATACATTCATCCGCCACACTCAAAACCTGTGATGATACGCCGAAGTATTCGTTCCCAAGAACTATAACGGTTGGGACGGTATAATCTATATCCAGATAGCTTATACTCTTTTCGGATATGTAGGTGGCCAATATTTGGAAACCTTCCCTTTTCAACCTTTTCAATCCATCAACAGCGTTATCCTCCCTACATAAGAAAACCCACTTCTCGGATCCCAAAGATATACCTCTATTTATCGGTATCTCATCCCCCTCATAAACATAATGTATATACATAACGCCCACCGCGTCGCATGTTCTGATTATAGCGGAAAAATTATGCTCGTTCTTAACATTTTCCATAAATACCCTCAGATCCTTCTGCCTCTTACTCAAAACCTCCCTCATCCTCCTAAGTCTATCCTCTCCCACCAGGTACATCTTTGAGTTCATTAAGCATTATAACATAAGTCCTATATCTCTCAGGGGATACATTTCCCATAACACCACAACCCGGCTCCACCGTATGCGTGCAATCGTTAAACCTGCATTTGAATCTATTAAACTCTCTATATAGCCTTGGTAGTTCTTCGTAGGATACGAAATCGTGAATCTTAAATTTCGCAAATCCGGGCGTATCACACACATATCCACCATCGGGATTTTTTATAAGCTTTATATCGGTCGTTGTATGTCTCCCTCTTCCAAACTTCCCTACCTCCCCGACTTTTAAATTCATACCCGGTATGAAGGAGTTTATTATGCTCGTCTTACCGCTTCCCGAAGGGCCCGCCAAAACCGTAATCTTTCCGGATATTATCTCCTTAATCTCCTTCAAACCTTCTCCTGTTATCGTACTGCATGCTATCACATTATAACCGGCATCCTCGTAAATCCTCATCCACCTCTTAATTTCCTCATCCTTCGCCAAATCCTTCTTGTTTATAACTATAACACCCACGATACTTTCCTTTTCAAGTACGGCCAATATACCATCAAGATGTAGGGGATCTATATCAGGTTGCTTTATGGAGAAAACGACCAAAACCATATCAACATTCGCCACCTTCGGTCTTGGAAGCAAATTTTTCCTCGGTTCAACATCATATATACGAAAGTGCGTATCATCTATACTCTCACCATGAACTATATCACCGACGAAGATCTTACCTTTCAGTTTGTTCTTTGGGATAGAAATATAAACCTTTCCGTTCGCCTCAACCCCCAGATGCGGACCTTTTCTATAAACGACCAGCCCCCTCATAGTGTTATAAGCCCTTTGGATGATGTTGTGAGGTTTTCCCCTTTACCCGTTATTACCATATCCTCTATCCTTATACCGAACTTTCCTTCCAAGTAAATTCCCGGCTCCACCGTTACGATTTCCCCACCCCTTAAAACATCCTTTGATTTGGGGGATAAAGCGGGGAATTCGTGTATATCAAGGCCTACACCATGTCCCAAACCATGCCCGAAGGTATCTTTAAATTCCGTGCTGTTTATATAATCCCTCGCAACCTTATCTATATCAAAGGCTTTACGGGTTCCTTTAAAAGTTAAAGAAGATATGGCCCTTTCCTGGGCTTCAAGCACGACATAATAGGCCTTTTTAAAGTCCTCATCAACATCGTTCCCTATCCAGATGGTTCTCGTCATATCCGAGCAATAACCTTCATATCTAACGCCGAAATCCAAAAGTAATACCCCTTTCTCCGGTATCTTCGCGTGTGAGGATCTCGCGTGCGGCATGGAGGATCTCTCATTGCCCGCAACGATCGGCTCAAATGATAGATCATCCGCCCCGTTATTTATAGCCCACATTCTCATCTCAAAGGATAGCTCCTTCTCGGTTTGTTTTCCCGGTCTTAGATTATTCAAAACCCATTCAAAGAGTCTATCCGTTAAGTGTTGCGCTTTTCTTATCTTATCAATCTCATCCCTGTTCTTTATAGCCCTCAACTTTGATATAAGACCGCTCACTATATAAAACCTAACACCTCTTGTATGTTTTCGCAGGTTTTTTATGTATCCGGATGGAGTATAACCCTCAATCGCGACCTTTTTCACTTTATGCCTTTTCAACAGATCCGCCAGAATCTCAAACGAGGTTTTATCAAAAGGTATATCCACTATGTCTATGCCTTTGAATACCTCCTTCCTTGACTGCTCCTTATATCTGAAATCCACTATAAGGTAATTTTTCCTTTTGGTTTGGAGGAAAATAGCCGTTGAACCTCTGAAACCCGATATATACCTAACATCGGATATACTCAAAGATTCAGGCTTCCAGGATATATACGCGTCGTACTTCTTCATCCATTGTTTCCTCAGTTCATTGAAACGCATAGGTTTGAAATTCTAAGGTTGAAAGATTTTCTTAGAGTTCGCCAAGGATGAGATGAGCATAGCGAAAAGTGTAATGAAAAGGACAACCTCTTTCAGAGGGTGCGAGTAATAGTAAAATATCAACGTTATTATTGATGATATTCCGAAGATTCTTCCTACGGGGTTTGAGGATGGAAATCTCCCTCGCCGGTACTTTATATATATGGCGAAGATTGAGGTTAAAATCTCCCTTACAAACATAACATAAAAAACCCACCAGTACAACGCATAATGCATACATAGGATGAAGGCCACGCAAAGGGCTAAGAGTTTGTCCGTTATATGATCAAGGACCTTTCCCAGATCGGAAACTAAATTCAATTTTCTTGCTAAGAATCCGTCAAGTCCATCGGACACTATTACGGCTGATAGGGATAACCAGAAAAGGGTGTCGTTCCTCTTCAAAAGGGATAGAATCAACATGAAACCGAAAGCGATTCTTAAAATCGTTATGATGTTGGGAATATTTCTATATATGTTTTTTGATCTCTTTAATGAGGGCATTTAACGCTTCCTTCTCGCTTCCATGTATCTTGCAACCTGCGGAGAAATAATGTCCTCCTCCACCGAATTTTTGAGCGATCTTTGCAACATTTGGGCCTTCTTCCTTACTCCTTAATCCTACTTTCCAGTATCCTCTCGGATCCCATTCCATTTTAAATGCCACAACTACACCTTCAACCGATAAAGGATACTCAACGAAGCTTTCGGAATATTCCTTGTTGGTACCTGTCATCTCAAAGTGCTCTTTCCTTACGATTATGTATGCTATCTTGTTATCAACGATATTTATGGTTTGTAAAACCAAAGAGAGCAGTTTATATGTTTTTACAGGCACCTCTCTGAAAACCTTTTCCGCCACCCATTTTGGATTTACACCTTTCCTGACTAAATAAAGGGCGTCCAAAAAGGATTTATCTCCTTCCCTATTTTT
>WGFI01000031.1 GCA_015492295.1 Caldifarciminota bacterium | reverse complement strand
GGAAGGGATTATGTAATAGTAGTTGAAGTGAAAACTACGCTTAAACAGAGTGATGTTGATGATTTTGAGAGTAGGTTGAAGGGGAGGTTTTTAAAGGTTTTTCACGAGTATGAGGGTTTTAAGGTTTATGGTGCGGTAGCTGGGATGAGGATACAGGATGGCATTGATAGGTATGCGAGTAAGAAGGGGTTCATAGTTTTGAAGCATAAAGATGGTAAGGATGTTAAGGTTTTGAATGAGGAAGGGTTTAAGCCAAAGGATTTTTCAACTTGAAACTCACAACAGAAACAGCTTTATAATATCTTCTTATGATGACAAAAGCCTTAATAACAAGGGTTAGGGCTTTTGGGGTATATACTGCGTCTCGCTTCTCTCTCAAAATCTCTCAAAATCTCTCAAAATCTTCCTAGTTTCCGTTTTTATGGTTAGCATGGGGTACTCCGTAGTGGTTCCGATAGAGGTTCCGCCCGATATACCCGACAGTCTCCTTTTTGATTTGAGGAAGCTCAGCGAGCGCAAGGATATAATGGAGAGGTTGAGGCAGATAGCACTTAAAGAGATAAACAGAGCGTTCAAGAGGGGAATAAAGGATGTACAGCCGATATTGGTAAGGAAAGGGAAACCGATAGATCCGCCACCTGACAGTAGTTATACACCTGATGCTGGGTGTATAAGGAAGAGGTTGAGGACATGCACAGGACATGCATAGGTGGAGGATGGACATTATCAGAGAGGAGTTTGATAAACTCGCATCTGAGCAGGGTATTGCCTATAATAGAGGACATATATGGTCAAGCGTTTATGACTGACAAGTGGTGGAGAAGGGGAAATCCTTTCGTGAAGATTATTAAGGAAGACTTCCCAGGGGATAGGGTAGGTTTAACCTGTGCTCCTTGGTATGCTGCTGTGTGTTTTGCGATAACAGGTGAATTTCCTTGCACCTTATGGCCTTGGGATGATAATGGGTATATAGTTATAAATCCGGACACCTTTTCCAGTGAAGCGGATGAAGCGCTTTTGACGCATGAGTTGTTTCATGCTTTCAGGTTAAACTGGATATTGACATATCCGCAGTTTGAGGAGGGTCATGCTGAAATGGGATCCATTGAGGTTTCTAAAAGGTTATGTCAAATATACGGAGATATGTGTTCCTATGTTGATGCTTACATACATAACGCTAATTTCGTTTTTCATCAATATTACAATTTACCATTTATGGGTACAAACCTTCCCTGGCTATTATTTTACAGCTTCGCATACGAACCTCTGATAGGTGCGAGATACTTAACATGGGCTTATTTATGGATGAAAGTTCTAATTAAAAATGATGCGTTTTTTAGAAATTTTAACGACAACCTGTGTTCATATTCTGCGGCCGCAGCAAGAGATCTTACCTACGATCAATTAAAGACAGATATAGCCCAACCTTCTTTCGGTAGCGGAATGATAGAGAATAAATCTTTTATAAACTGGTTTGACAATCAGCCAGCCTTTATCAACGACTATCCAGTTTCAAGTTATTCGTACCTAAATTATAATATAGCAGTGGTTCCCACTTATTTCCTTGGAGGGTATTATGACCTTGAAATCTATTATTATCGCCGCGACGGATACTTTCCGTTTGAGGAGCCTTTAAGTTATAGAAGAATTAGATTTTTAGCGTGGGATGCCGATGGTAATATAATAAAAGACACGATTGTTATAACAGATGGTGTGGGAGTTGCCCGTTTAAGATTATCACCTCCCAACCCTCAATACTATGGTCGTATAAAAGTTGAAGTCTGCGATTTAGATAAATGTTCTGGCAACGAAAACGATCCACCCATATACTCCGAAATAATGTTAGGGTTCCTTTATGTGGGCTCGTATGACATCGCCGGAGCCGTTGGGGCTGAGAAGGGGATAGATGTACAAATAGGGAGCAGTTTTGTAAGAGATACGAATGGAGTTTTTAGGAGTCCTTTGGGTTTCAGGGTCGGTGATCTAACTATAAGGTACGTTTCTTCATATTTGATATTTGGGTACTATGGAGAGCTATCTGGTAAAGGATTCCTTACCCCAGTGGATATACCCGGGTCTGTATCGCACCGTACCTATAAATAGACATTTAAGAATACCCCCTTCCAAGATCAAAGGAATCGGGGTTTTATATCTTGATACCCTGAATGATACGGTGGTCATTAGTTGGAGGAACAACAGAGAAGCGGATATGAAAGGTTATAAAATATATTCCGCAGTATAGACTACTCATCCTTTACGATGATTGATTTTACACGGGATACCGTTTATGTTGATAATTCATCCCCTTGCGTTTCCATAAGATACTTTGTTGTCCCTGTGGATATATGGAACAATCATGGAGAATCGTCCGACACCATTGAGGTTTTCTACAACGATGAGACTTATGACTGTCTGTATATCTCATCCGAAAAACCCAAGTACATCAAAAGAGGCCGAAGTTTTACATTCTATGCACCCAAGCCCATAAAAGTATCAATCTACGATGTTTCAGGAAGAAAGAGGTTTGAAGGTGTTATATTCGGAACGAGAAACATAAACCTTAAAAGAGGCGCTTACTTCATCAAGTTTGGCGATGAGGTGAAAAAGGAGGTTATAAGATGAAGAGGTTCGCGTTTATTTTTATAGTTGTAGGGTTATATGGATGCAAAAATAAATGTCCTTCCATCGGAGAAAGAACGGGGTTAGGATACACCTGTGGATATGTCACATTTCAATCAACGAATCGTGGTAGGGATCTGAAAATAGTATTTGAAAAGAATTCCGAGGTTAAGAGGTCAAGCATCATAATTGACTTTAAGGACACTATAGATGTCGGCAAGGATACGATTTACATAGCTCAAGGACAGGATGTACCGGGTGATGTGCAGGTGGTTCAGTATTTTGAATGTTCTTCATGTGATACGACAGCTGTAAGACCTTTGAATATGCTCAGGATTGATATATGTTTATCCTGTGGTGATGTAGTTAGCATAGATACGAATGGGAACTTGGAGGTCCTTAAAGGTGATAGTTCATTGCCCTCTGGCAGATTCTATATTAAACTTGAAGTATCCGGAAATATATATGTTATAGGTTTGGATTCAGATTTGGGAGATGTTAAAATCTCCACTTCCACCGTATCTTCCTTGGCAACGGATACCTCTGAATATTCGGATACGGTTCTCGTTTATGGGGATCATGCTTTATGGTTAAATACCGATTCCCCCGATATTGATACGGAAGACATATTTGGCAAATTCCATTTAAGTACCTTATCGCCTGATAGTATAAGCGTCATTGTGGGTTTGAGAACAGGTATTAAAGGTTTAAGATGGATAAAATAAGGAGGTAGAATATGATAATCTTAATTTCAAGTTTATCCTTTGCGGGTTATACGCTTGGGGCGTTCAGATATTATCGTTTGGTTCTTGATGGTAATACCTACAACATTAAAGACTCAGTATTTCTCGTAAGTGTATGGGATGGAAGTGGAACGAGATGCTCATTTTCCGTGGATATGGCGAAATATGTCAGTATATACTCATACACATACTCTGAAACCACGATAGTATATTTTGATGGAACATACCTCGTTGAGGATTTTGAGGATCTATCAATAAAGCACCTTAAATTCCCCTTGATCGTCGGAAACACTTGGCAGGCTATGGATACCTGCTTCTATCCCTTAAACGAATTCTATCCCTATAAATATGTTGATAGCGATTCAATAATTGACAGTATATATGTAAGACCTGCGAACGCTGAGCTCGTCCGTATTTCA
The DNA here is from genome assembly GCA_015492295.1 of Caldifarciminota bacterium. Taxonomy (GTDB): domain Bacteria; phylum Hydrothermota; class Hydrothermia; order LBFQ01; family LBFQ01; genus Caldipriscus. Next base: position 16,818 of record WGFI01000031.1, on the reverse strand, counting down.
GGAGATACGGTTGAGATTCACATATCGGGTATATATCGCAAGATCAAATGGACTTCTAGAAACATTGTGAGCATTGATACATCAACCAACGATACCTTGTTTGAAGCGAATTACACCTTACATGACAGCTTCAACTTACGGATAACATATATAGCAAACTTCGGATATATATCTTTTAGGGTGGATACCTTATATCGTGGGTTGAGCTACGATTTGATTCATACGAGTCCCTACGATAGCACGCATATACCACCCATTATGATGCCCGTACCCGATCACTACATAAAAACTTTATCTGGCGTAAATATCTCAGAATCGGTTAGAGATAAAAAAGAAGAAGAAATGGTTGAAATCTACGATGTTGGAGGAAGGTTAGTTTATCCTCCCGATGAAAGGAAGCTTAAAAGAGGAATTTACTTCATACGGAGGAACAACAAGATAGAAAAGAGGGTAATCTTACACTGACAAATCACTGAGAGGTGCCAAATTACACAACCTTATAATACTCACTTATGCTGAGCAGAGAGGAGAAGCTTCGCAGATATGCGAGGATAATTTCGGAGAATAACACGATAACCTTGGTGACGAAAAATAAGAAGGGTGATGTTTGGTCCGCAAAAACCTATCTGGGCGACAAAGACGGTTATATATATGTCATACTTGAAGATTATGGACATACATTGAATAACATAAAGGAGAATCCGGAGGTCTTTTTCGTTATAGAGAGAGGATCGCCGGACAGATTCATTCAAGGATATGGAATAGCGGAAGTCATAGGACCTTCAAATGAGCATCCGGATGACAGGACGATAGTCGTAAGGAAAAATTTCCCGATAGTCCCATTTTTAAAAGCCGTTCCAAACACAACGGTGGTAAGAATAAAACCAACGAAAGTGTATGTTAGCGATTTCTCGGAAGGTTGGATACCGAGATTTGAGATAGAATTTACGGAAAAGGACTTTGAGAAGTTAAAGGAAATATATCCGAGAACACCCAAGTGGAAGCTTTACATTCAGGCCACCCGGCCTTGGGTGATATATGCGACCGTAGCGGCGGTTATAGTTGGAACATTACTCTCCGGAAAATTTGACCTCTTGAAGTTCGTATTGACTCTCATAGGTGCGGTTTCGGTTCATCTCGCCGTTAATGCAGGCGCGGATTACTTTGATTACAAGAAGGGAGCGGATAGATGGGATACCTTAGGGTCAAGTAGGGTCATAGTTGATAACCTGTTGAAACCGGGCGAGGTTTTGGTGGTTTCGTTGCTTCTGTATATCGTTGCTCTATTATGCGGTCTGGGGTTATGGTACCTCATGGGGTTTGACAGGACGCTGCTATATCTAATAGGTGCTGGATTCCTGCTCGGATTCTTCTACGCTTTTGTTCCCGTAGGCTGGAAATATCTCGCTCTTGGAGATCTGGCCGTTTTCCTTGCGTGGTCGTTAATATCCTTAGGAGCGTATTACATACAATCCGGAACACTTGATCCAAAAGGATTCTTGGGTTATATGCCCGTATCTTTACTCATAGTGGGGATACTTCAAGGGAACAATATGCGCGACATAGAGGATGACATAAGAGCGGGATACAGGACATTTGCGGGTATCATAGGGTACAACGCATCAAAGTACTATTATTCGCTTCTAATCATATCCGCTTATCTTATGGTGCCATTGATGGTGACATTCGGTATATGGCCTGTATGGTCGTTGGCTGTATATATAACCCTTCCTCAAGCCCTTAGGAACATATCATGGGCGTTTAAACCGAATTTTATCCAACATAAGATGTTAGACTTCTACACCGCCCAACTCCAAACATCGTTCAGCAATGTCGTCATATTCGCCATTTTACTTGATATTTTAAGCAGAAACCTATGATAATTTATGTACTATCTTACATTGTGGATGATATAAAATCCAAGATGGATAAGGTTAGCACTTTTTACGCCGAAATAGAGCAGATAACATATCTCCAAGGGAGCAGCACAACCTATAAAGGTTTCGTATATATAAAGAAACCCTCATTTTTCAGATGGGAACTTTACGAACCTGAAAGATACATAGTGATCGCCTCGGGTGATTCTTCCTGGGTTTATTACAATGGTGAGATTATGAGTCAGCCTGTCCCGTATAAACTATCCGATTTCCTATCCGGAAAATACGAAGGTTTTAAAGTCAAAGAGAGAAAGATCAGGGGAGGCTGGAGATTGAAACTCACACCGGAGGAGGCTTACGGCTTTGATTCAATAATCGTTACCGTCTCAAAAGATTACCTACCCAGAAGGATCACCATATTTAACTTTTCGGATTACATAGACATAAACTTCAAGAAAATAAAACTGAATGAGAAGCTACCCGACAGTCTATTTGTGAGACCCAGGTGAAAATCGCCGATCTCCATCAGGATATACTGTACTCAAACGAGATGGGAATATTTGATCGGTTATACGAGTTCAATTACAGGGTGGTTGTCGCGGCCGTATTCCCGATAAAGGGGAGCATTCCATGGGGATACGATGAGGTCATAAACGGAATAAGGAAGTACAAATCCTATATCAACGGGAATTCAAGGATCATAACTTCTTTCGGGGATTTTGATGGAGATAGGCTCAATGTTATACTGGGTCTTGAAGGAGGATACTTTGATGATATAAAATATTACGAGAAGCTTTATAAAGAAGGTATAAGATTGTTCGGTTTAACCTGGAACATCCCTTCAAAGTTATCGGGATCCTGCAAAGATGGTAAGGGTTTAACGAGTCTTGGAAGGGAATTTCTACATTGGGCAAAGGAGAGGAGGGTGATCGTTGATGTCGCCCACTGTTCTTATGAGGCCATATATCAATCCGTTGAGATGTACCCGGGTGTAATATACTCCCATGGTGGGATTTTAGTATCTCCAAAGGATACGAGAAACATAGACTTTGAACTTGCCAAACTCATTATTGAGAAGGGTGGAGTCGTCGGTGTGGGATACGGAAGGTTGTTCTTTGAGAGGAGCATAGACATATACCACTTAGCGGAACATATAGTGCATCTCCATAGAGCATTTAAAGGCGGTATAGTTTCAGGTTCCGATTTCTTTGGCTTAGGGAAACAGAACCTTATAAAATGCTTGGAGAATCCTTTCAAAATAAAAAACCTGATCAAACTCCTCCCCGCGGATATAGCAAAGGATCACTTCTGGAACAATTTCGCGAACTTCCTCTTTAAATCCGGAAGAATCTCGTCCAACAACGAAGGTCCATAGTGAGCCAGAGAATCGGGCTCTATTATAACGATTCTCCTATCTCCCAACCTATCCTTTAAGAATTTCTCTATATCCTCCCGAGTGTATCTTCTTTCTGGCTTGGGTTCAAATATTACAATATCGTATTCAAGTTCGCGGGTTTCCTCATCCTTTGGGGTAAAGTAGGATTCCTTGCGAAAGGAATATACATTTTCTATTCCTAAGAATCTGAGGCATTGGGTTATATAACTCGGTCCCCCGATCGTTATGGGCCCTCCCAAATCTATCTCATAATACGCCTTAATAAACGTTTTTTCCTCCATTATACCGTTAAGAATCTTCAAAAGTTTAACGATCAATCCATCCGCATATTCAAGTTTATTCATAACGAGGCCGATCTTCCTCAGATTTTCAAATATCCCACCTATGGAATTGGGAACATTGAGTATAACCACGGGAAAACCTTCGTTTAACATTTCCTCCGCCACCTTCCTCTGTGCCCCGGTAGTCAAGAATACGAGATCGGGATCCAACGAAACGAGTTTATCCCATAGGATTTTTAAGTAGGATCCCAACCTTGGCAATCCTTCAACTTCGCCCTTAGGTCTGTTGCAATAAAGACTGATACCTACGACCCTATCTCCAAGGTTCAACTTAAACAGTGCATCGGTTATATCGGGGGCCAAGGAAACCACCCTCTTGGGATCATCCGGAATTTCAACCTCCCTTCCTAAGAAATCTGAAAAATATTTCATTCCCACTCTATGGTTGCAGGTGGCTTTGATGTTATATCATAAACCACCCTATTTATACCCTTAACCTCACCCGTTATCCTTTCGCTTATCCTTTCAAGTATCTCATAAGGTATCTTAACCCAGTGGGCCGTCATACCGTCCAAACTTTCAACTATCCTGACCGCCACGATCTCCCCTTCCGTTCTATAATCCCCTTGAACACCTACGGTTCTCAAAGGTATCAGTACGGCGAACGATTGCCATACCTTATCATACCATCCGCTTCTTTTCATCTCCTCTTCCACTATCCTATCCGCCAACCTTACCCTTTCAAGCCTTTCCTCCGTTATCTCCCCGAGTATTCTAACGGCGAGACCTGGACCGGGAAACGGTTGTCTGTTTATAATCTCCTCATCCAAACCCATGAACCTACCTATCCTCCTAACCTCATCCTTAAATAGGAACCTAAAAGGCTCCAATAGTTTAAACTTCATACCCTCAGGAAGGCCACCGACATTGTGGTGGGTTTTTATTTTAGCCGATGGCCCTACCACGGATACGGACTCTATTACATCCGGATACAGGGTGCCTTGCGCCAGAAACTCGGGTTTCGGATTCAAAGCATCGGCAAACTCCTCAAATACCTCAATGAAAGTATGACCTATTATCTTCCTCTTCTCCTCGGGATCTGTGATACCTCTAAGAGCTTTCAAAAATCTCTCTTTGGCATCAATTATATGAGCACTCGGGAATATCCTCTTTATCCTTTCTCTCTCACCGTATCTTAAAAGACCCGTATCAACGAATACGAAATGAACCTGATCGGGTATGGCTATCTCCAATATCTTCCCGAGTACGGTGGAATCAACACCTCCCGATAAAGCCAATATAACCCTACCATTCCCAACGGTCTCCCTTATATCCTCTATTATTCTATCAAGTATATTTGATGGTGTCCATTCGGGTTTTATACCGCTGTATATGGCGAAATTTTTCAGTATATCCATTCCATACTCCGTATGAACCACCTCAGGATGGAACTGAACGCCGAATATCCTCCTGCTTTCCGAAAATATGGCGGCATAAGGTGAGCCTTCCGTCTCGGCCAGAACCTCAAACCCTTCGGGTATCCTCTCAACCCTATCACCATGACTCATCCAAACTCTGAAAACCTTGGGAACACCTTTAAATATATGGTTCTCTTTAAGCACCTTCAGCTTCGCGGGACCGTACTCCTTTTTTCTTGAAGGGGATACTCCACCTCCGAGCATATGCGCTATAACCTGCAACCCATAACATATACCTAGGATCGGCAAATTTTTTTCAAATATTTCCTCAGGTGGCAGCGGTGCCCCTTCATCATATACGCTGTACGGACTTCCGGATAACACTATCGCTCCCGCATCATTAGGCGCCCTTGAAGTGTAAGGTACTATCTCGGCATAGAAACCCATCTCCCTAAATCTCCTCGCTATAAGTTGCGTATATTGAGAACCGAAATCATACACATAAATCTTCTTCACGAACAGGGTATAATAAGGTTGAAAATTTTTGCAAACGATTTGCAATAAGATTTCATATCCAGAAGAATTCGCACCATAGAATATTTTCTGATGAAAAGATTAACATATCTTAAAATAGGTGTATTGGCCATGATTCTACTCTCGGCCTGCGGAGGATCCAAACAGGAGAGTAAAACATCGCAGAATACGGAAACAACGACCCAGGTGAGTTCCGCGAAGACGGAGGAAGTGGATCCTATGAAAAACAAAGGTATAGGGCCTGTAAAGGAGGTTAAACTAAGTGAAACCATAGATAAAACCTTGGCCAAAAAAGGGGAGGAGATTTTTAAAATAAAATGCTCCGCATGCCATAAGCTTGATGAAAGGTACGTTGGTCCTCCCTTAAGAGGAATAACCCAAAGAAGAACTCCCGAATGGATAATGAACATGATGATTAATACCCAGGAGATGCTTCAAAAGGATCCTATAGCTAAGAAGCTTTTGGAGGAATATATGACACAGATGTCCATTCAGATTTCAGAGGAAGAAGCGAGGGCCGTTTTGGAATATTTTAGGAAGATAGACTCTGGAAAGTAAGGAGGGGAACATGAAAAGGGCATTATTTCTCATAAGTGGCATAGGGGTAATAGGGGCGGGGGCACTGTTCTTAGGATGCCCCCCTAAGGAAAAGGGAGCCGCAGGACTGAAAGAGGCCGCGGAAGCCGTTTATGTCCCGCCCGGCCAGCACGACGAGTTCTACGGTTTCTTCTCGGGAGGATTCAACGGACAACTCGCCGTATATGGACTGCCTTCGGGTAGGCTTCTAAAAATCATACCCGTCTTCTCACAGTTCCCACGCAACGGATATGGATATTCCGAGGAGACCAAGGCCTTCCTTATGACATCTCACGGTTTTATACCTTGGGGAGATGCTCACCATCCCGAACTCTCCCAAACCGATGGGGTTCCCGACGGTAGATGGGTTTTCATAAACGAGAACAATACGGCGAGGATAGCTAGGATTGATTTAAGGAGATTTGAGACGGTTGAAATCCTTGAGATACCGAACAATGGTGCTCCTCACTCTGCACCATTCATAACCCAGAATACGGAATATGTGGTCGTAGGAACCAGATTCTCAATACCTTTTGATATAAAGACGGGAAAACTCATGGATGTACCTATATCTTCCTATGCAGAGAACTTTAAAGGCACTATAACCTTTATAAAGGTGAATAACGATCCGAACTATAAAGGTGAGGATAGAATGAGCATAGCCTTCCAGATTCTCGTTCCAGGTTATGATTACGATTTGGCGCATTGCGGTAAAGGACCTTCCCATGGATGGTGCTTCCTTACATCTTATAATACAGAAAATGCATATACTTTACTTGAAGTCAATGCATCCCAGAAGGATAAGGATTACATACTCGCCATAAACTGGAAGAGGGCAGAGGAATGCGTAGCGCAGGGTAAGGCGCACAAGTTCCCCGCAGTTTATTATCATAACTACTATGATGAAAAGAAGCACATGGCGGTTTCCGAAGTTAAGAAAGAGGTGACCGTTATAATACCTGAGGAGTGTCCTGGTATGGCATACTTCCTGCCGACACCCAAATCACCCCATGGTGTTGATGTTGATCCCACGGGTGAATACATAGTAGCAGGTGGAAAACTTTCGGCGGATTTGCCCATACACTCTTTCAGCAAAATGTTAAAGGCCATAGAAAACAAGGAGTTTGCGGGTGAAGATTTCGGTATTCCCATAATAAAGTTTGAATCTGTGAATCACTGTTTGATTCCGAAGGCTTGCTTAGGACCTCTTCACACCGAGTTTGACGGCAAAGGATACGGTTACACCTCCTGCTTTATATCCTCTGAGATCATAAAGATGGACTTGAAGAACTGTAAAGTTGTTGATAGAATACCCGTGTATTACGCCATCGGTCACCTTATGATACCCGGCGGCGATTCAAGGAAACCTTGGGGTAAATTCGTTGTGGCCTTGAATAAGATAACGAAAGATAGGTATCTTCCTACTGGCCCCGAACTCAACCAATCCGCCCAACTCATTGATATAACGGGCGAGAAGATGAAGATGCTGCTTGATTTCCCGACCGTTGGGGAGCCTCACTACGCACAGGCGATTCCCGCGGATCTTGTCAAAGATAAGTCCTTACAGATTTACAATCTCAACGAGAATGAACATCCTTATGCAGTAAAGAGCGAGGCTGAAACTAAGGTTGTGAGAAACGGTAAAGTTGTCCATGTCTATATGGTAGCTATAAGAAGCCATTTCACACCAGATAACATTGAAGGTATAAAGGTCGGAGATACCGTATATTTCCATGTGACCAATGTTGAGCAGGATTGGGATATACCGCATGGATTCGCTCTTATGGGTGCGGAGAACGCGAATATACTCATAATGCCAGGTGAGACCAGAACTTTCAGGTGGGTGCCCAAGAAACCCGGTGTATATCCGTTCTATTGTACGGACTTCTGCTCAGCTCTGCATCAGGAGATGCAGGGATATGTCAGAGTATCTCCCGCGGATTCAAAGGTTGAATTGAAGTGGGGCACAAACAAGCAGCTGTAAAGTTTTAGCGGGGGGGTGAAAACTCCCCCGCCTTTCTAATTCAAAGGAGGTAAAGCTATGACATATAGATGTGATTTCAAGTGTAGGTTTATAGTTGCCTTTGCAGGATTGTTATTACTTGTAAGCCTCTTCTTCCCTATATGGTCATATTATATAACTGCTCCCCAATATCCAGAGGGTCTATATCTTCACATATTTGCAAATAAATTAACTGGGGATCTTAACAACATAAACACGCTCAACCACTACGTGGGTATGAAGGATATACATCCAGATTCCTTTCCGGAACTCAAGATAATGCCCCTAATAATCGTATCACTTTCCGCTTTGGCAGTGCTATCGGTTATAGTAGGGAGAAAAATATTGGTATATCTCTGGTTTATAATTTTCGCCATTTTGGGAATCGTTGGACTCGCAGATTTTTATAGGTGGCTTTATCATTATGGACATGATCTCGATCCCAACGCACCTTTGAAACTCGGCATGGACTACACTCCTCCCATAATAGGTATAAGGAAAATGCTCAATATAACCGTACATGCCTATCCTAACATCGGAGGTATAGCGATTCTACTCTCTGCACTGTTGGGTCTTATAGGAATCGTTCTATCCCTCAGGGGGAAGAAATGAGAAAGTTCCTTCCTCTGACTTTAATCCTATTCGCATGTTCTCCGAAACCCGAACCCATAAATTACGGTAAGGATGCGTGCGACTATTGTAGAATGAGCATAGTTGATAAGAAATTCGGCGGTGAGATAGTTCTGAAAACTGGCAAGGTTTATAAATTTGATGATATAGGTTGTATGATAAACTTCTTTTGGGAGAGCGATTTATCCGAGAAGGATGTTTATATGTTCTTGGTGGTGGATTATTATACGGGCAAGCTCATAGATGCAACCAAGGCTTTTTACATACAAAGCGATAATATACATTCGCCCATGGCTTATGATATAGTGGCTTTTGAAAAACCAGAAAATGCGGAAAGATTTATTAAAAAGAACGGTGGGGGTCTGATGAATTGGGCCCAGGTCAATGATTTAGTCAGGAAGCAATCTCCTGGAAGGCGATGATTTTAATCGTTTCAATGATAAAGGTCTGCGATGATTGTAAGTTTAAAGATTTAAAGGAAGCTTTAAAGCTTACAAATAGAGGTGATACGGTTCTGGTTGTAGGTGGGAAGTATGTTCTAAATGAGGTTATAATAGATAAGCCTTTGGTATTACTGGGGAAGGATGATCCTGTGATAGATGGGAACGGTAAATATGAAATGTTGATAGTTAAATCCGATAGCGTGATTATACGGGGTTTCATCTTCAAGAACTCGGGTTTCGGTTTCGTCAAAGACTATTCTGCGCTGAGGATAAAAAATTGTACAGGATGCATAATTGAGGGTAATAGATTCGTAAATAACATGTGGGCTATGTACTGGGAAAACTCGGAAAGGGGCATAATAAGGAACAACTATATTGATGGAGGGAGGATAAAGGGGGCGGGGACGTACTCCGGAAATGGGATACATCTTTGGCATTGTAAAAGGATGTTGATAGAGAACAATGAGATAACGGGACATAGGGATGGAATATACTTTGAGTTTGTGGATAGTTCAATAATAAGAAACAACAGAAGTTATAAGAACGCGAGGTACGGTTTGCACTTTATGTACTCAAACGACGATGTTTATTACGATAATGTTTTTTCGGGAAATGGGGCTGTGGCCGTTATGTACTCAAAGAGGATTCTGATGTTCAGAAATACATTTAAGGGACATTGGGGTGGAACAGGTTATGGAATTCTTCTGAAAGATGTTTATAACGGTGAAATAAAGGATAACCTGTTTTACAAGAACACCATAGGGCTCCTGTTTGATAACTCCCACAACTTGAAGGTACATAACAATGTCTTTCTTGAAAATGGTATAGCAATAAAACTATGGGCCAGCTCTACAAAGAATAAATTTTACGAAAACGATTTCATAGGAAACACATTTGATATAACGACGAACAATGTATCACCCGATGTAGTCTTTGTAGAGAACTATTATGACACATACGAGGGTTACGATATTGATGGGGATGGGTTTGGGGATGTTCCGCACAGATTGGTTAGGGTTTTCTCGGTTCTAACCGATATGGTACCAACCTTATATCTTTTCTTAAAGAGTCCTCTGCAAGATCTACTTGAAACCCTTGAAAAAGCTTTCCCTACTATAATCCCTTCTCTTATAGAGGATAAAAGACCCAGGATGGAGATAATAAACTATGGTAAGAACGGAAAATTTAAGCAAGAGATATAAAAGAAAGTGGGCGATAAAGGATATAACTTTGGAATTTAAAGAAGGTGAAATAATTGGGATCATGGGTCCCAATGGCTCAGGTAAAACCACGTTTATAAAATCCATACTAGGTTTAGTTATACCTACATATGGGAAGATCTGGGTAAATGGCGTTGATATAGGTAAGAGTACGCATTACAAAAGGGATATAGGATATATGGCTCAGATACCGAGGTTTCCAGAGAATTTAACCCCTACGGATTTGCTCAGGTTAGTTAGGGACATATACGGGGATGGTAAGGTCAAAGATTATGAATATTATATTGAAAAACTTTCTTTAAATGAATTTATGAATATGCCTATAAAGGCCTTATCAGGTGGAACTAAACAAAAGGTGAGTGCTTTCCTATGTTTCAGCATAGACGCTAAACTTTACATTCTTGATGAACCCACAGCTTCCCTTGATCCCTACACATCATTGATTCTCAAAGAGGAGATTCTGAGAAAGAAAGAAAAGGGTGCCACTGTAATAATATCCACTCATATAATTCCAACCGTGGAAGGACTCGTTGATAAGTTGGTTTATCTGCTTGAAGGAAAGGTTAAGTTCTTTGGGAGCGTATCCCGATTGAAAGAGATAACCTCGCAAAACTCCTTGGAGAGAGCGATAGCCAAACTCAACCATGTTGAAGGTTTTTAAATACGAGTTTTATAACCTGATAAGAAGCCCAGCTATATGGCTTTACTCCTTATTTTTATTTTTTATCACAGCAGGATTTACCTGGTTCACGGAGGATCCTTCCAAGACCACATCCGCGGTTTTAACGCTTACCATATTCCTTATGCCCATAATAACGATGACCATATCAATAATGGATTATTACAACAGTAGAGAGTTTGTGGAATTGCTCCTATCGTATCCTTTAAAGAGGGGAGATGTATATACAGGGAAATTCTTTGCCCAGATATTGAGTTTGGTTATTGCCTATTCCATAGGCTATTTGGTGCCCATAGTTATTAAGGGATGGTTCTATGAATACACTTTAAGCCTATATATATCGGGAATAATGCTTACAGGGGTTTTCGTATCCCTATCCTTGATGTTCGGTGTCCTAAATGATGACAAGGTTTCGGGCCTAGCCTTTGTCGTAGGATTTTGGCTGTTTTCCACCCTCGGATATGACACTTTGGTTTTGGGTATCGCATTATACTTACGCAACTATCCCGTTGAAAAGATCGTCATCCCTCTCATGTTTCTGAATCCTGTGGATCTTTCAAGGATTCTCGTGGTTTTGAAACTTGATGTTGCCGCGCTTATGGGATATACGGGGGCATTGTTTAAGGAGTTTTTATACAGCAAACTCGGAATACTCATGGCGTTAGCAAGCATATTTCTTTGGATAATCATACCTTACATCATAACTTTAAGGATATTCTACAACAAGGACTGGTGAGTTTTATAATTTGAAGCTATCGGCGATATTCCCCACAACTGGAACGGGTTCGACTTTACCTTGAAGGGCGTATATGAACCCTATGACCCTAGCCGCAAGGAATAAAAGGCGAAGTACGAATGATATCAATCCCCACATAGGTATAAGATCGTGGGCTAATATACCCAGTATAAGTAGGGCTATCTCAAATACAAATATCACAAGGGAATGTCTCGCATGGAACTTGACGAACTGACTATCAACTAACCAATAGAGTACAAACAGTATCCAGAGATAACTTAAAGCCGCCAAAAGTTTGTTCTTTTCAATATCCTGCGCATCTATGTTCCTTTTCATAGGATGATATTATAAGGAAGGAGGACGCAAATTGTTATTTATATTTTGCTAATAATTTTTTCTCATAGCGTACATTATCGGAGGAAACCGATAATAGCCTTAATTTGATGCACACCCGAGGTATCGCTGAACACAGCAGTAAGAATTTCCAACCTTAAAATTTTCGCTTGAAAGAGAGGGATGAGAGCTTTCAGGATATAGTAAAAGAGGAGATAGAGAGCCTATTCTTTGAGGAGATAGTGTTATTTTTTAGCGTTTTAAAGTGGGTATTTCTTGCGGCGGTTGTTGGTGTTATAGTGGGAGGTGCAACGGCGATCTTCTTAAAAATCCTACAAATCTCAACTTTCATACAAACACGCCTACATTACTATTACCTACTTTTACCCATAGCCCTGTTTCTAAGCGATATATTGGTCGCTCGTATATCTCCTGAGGCTAAGGGGCACGGTACCGAAAAGGTCATAGAAGCGATCCATGAAAGATTCGGTAAAATTGATGTGAAAGTTGTGCCTGTAAAACTGTTGGCAACCGTTATAACTATTGGATTTGGAGGTTCGGTAGGTAAGGAGGGACCGGCCGCCCAAATAGGAGCGGGTATAACATCGTTCTTATCGGATCTATTCAGATTTCCCCCTGATGATAGGAAAAAGCTGGTTGTATGTGGAATAAGCGGGGGATTCGCCGCGGTCTTTGGAGCGCCTATATCAGGAGCGTTGTTTGGGATGGAAGTTCTTTTCTTAGGTAGGGTATTATACGATGTTATAGTTCCTTCGTTTGTTGCGGGGATAGTCTCATATCAAACGGCGAAGTTGTTAGGAATAAACTACGAGTACTTCCCTATGAAATTTGAAATGGGAGATATAACCCATTTTCTGACTTTAAGTATAGTTTCAGGAATATTCTTCGGTCTCGTGGCGACGGTGTTCATAGAAATCTTTCGTATAAGCGAAGTGGCATTTGAGAGGTTAAAAGTGGGTAGATATAAGAAGCCTCTGATAGGCGGTTTCTTGTTGATCATAATAACTCTCGCTCTGTCGGATGATTATCTCGGCTTGGGATTGGATACGATACACGACGCGCTTGTAGGAAACTATGTTCCTTGGTGGGCGTTTATAGTTAAAACCATAACTACGAGCATAACATTATCCGCCGGGGGCAGTGGAGGAATAGTTACGCCTTTATTCTTCGTAGGTAGCACCGCCGGAAGTTTATTAGGGAAACTTATAAATGAGGACACGGCCACATTCGCGGCCTTAGGATTCGTAGGTGTCCTCTCAGGTGCTACAAACACACCGGTGGCTTCAAGTATAATGGCCATTGAAATGTTCGGCCCTAAGATCGGACCTTATGCCGCTGTCGTATGCGTTATAAGCTATTTGATAACCGGGCATAGGAGTATATATCCCTCCCAAAGGTTAGGTGCAAGAAAGTCTTCATCGATAGAGGTGAAGATAGGTGAGGAGTTGGAGAATATACACCCGATAGTTCATATGAAAGGTATAGGAACATTGAAGAAGATCATAAACTTCCTTAAAAGGAGATTTCGCCCTTAAAATCCTCGTATGCCCTTTGTGGCTATAATGGATGACATAGATGAAGTGGCATTGAAACTTCTTAAAAACTCCGGTTTTAACATATTACCCAGGGATGAGTTTTATAGATCCGATGCCATTATTGTAAGGAGCGCCACAAAGGTCAATAAAGATTTTATTGACAGATGCAAAAACCTCAAACTGATAGTTAGGGCGGGTGTTGGTTTGGACAATATAGATGTTGAATATGCTAAGAAGTTGGGAATAGAGGTGAAAAATACTCCGAAAGCCACCGTAATATCCGTAGCGGAGCTAACATTGGGTCTTATGTTTTCCGCTGCAAGATATATACCCTTCGCTCATATGTCAACCAAGTCCGGAAAATGGGAGAAGAAGGCATTTAAGGGGCGGGAGCTCTTTGGAAAGATAGTTGGAATAGTCGGGCTCGGAAATATAGGGATGGAGGTTGCAAAGAGATGTGAAAGCTTGGGTATGGAGGTTATATACTATGATATAATTGATAGGGAAGCCTACCGCAAGGTTGAACTTCATAAGCTGTTTGAGGAGGCCGATATTATAACTCTCCATCTACCTTTGACCCCTGAAACCCGAGAGATGGTTAAATACGATTTACTTTCCAAGATAAAGTATGGAGGAATTCTGATAAACACTTCAAGAGGGGAGATCATAAATACGAGGGATCTCATAAAGTTCCTCAATGAGAGGAGGGATGTTATGGTGGCTTTGGATGTTTATGAGAATGATAGGCCCAGTCCCGAATTGTTGAAGCTGGAAAATGTTATATTCACCCCTCACATAGGAGCCCAGACTGAGGAGGCTCAAAGGAGAGCAGCTTATGAGGCCGCAAATATAATAATAGACTTTTTTAGATGAAATCTATAAAAATATATCTACCTACGGATCCTTCACCAGTGCCTTATGAAAACCTATGGAACACCTTAAAAAGTGAGCCGAATTTACTTCTGAAAGATTCCCTCAAATTCGTAGGTTCAGGGTATGTAATCATAAAGCAAACATTTAAGATAGATGGTAAAACCTTGACGAGAAAGTCCATAGTTTGCTCGCTTGAAAAGGACAGGTACTCCTTCTATCCTCATGAGGATACATTCCCAGAAGGTATTGAATTTTATAGGGGTATATATGCGAGGTATCCTTACCAGTTCGCTCCCATAATGTGTATAGTGGATGACAAATATGGAGTTATATACTCTTCCAAGGAGAAAGAGAAGATTTACGAATATGAAATGGACAACATATTAACCGAAGTTTTTATAGCTGAGGTGAAGGGGGAATTACCTACGGACATATTCATAGCGGATGGTCATCATAGATTTTTAGCATCGGGGAATGATGTCTTGGTAGCGATTATGGATGTCAATGATCCTTCGCTTATCATACTTCCTACCCATAGGATATTGAATATAAACTTATCAAGATTAAAGGGGTTTCTTGAGGGTAAATCTTTTAAGGTCATAACTTTGAGGGGTCTGGATGAGGTTAAAAGGTACATTGAAAGCATACCCTTAATTTTATGGTATAAAGGTTCAAGGCCCATAGGGTTGATAGTTGATGAGCGGAATGATGATATACTTATGAGTGTTCCCGCCTATATATCAGATTTCTATCTTCTTGAAGGTAGATACGAATTCATAGAGGGATACAAAAGGGGCATTTATGAGAGTATAAGAATCTCCGAAAGTGAAGGGAAATTGGTGATATTGTTATCTCCCACAAAACCCTCGGATGTCATAAAGGTCGCAAGGGCTGGGAAAAGGATGCCCCGAAAATCAACGGATTTCTATCCCAAGTTGATAGCAGGTATCATATACGCTAAAACCATATGACCTTAAACAACCTGTTGAACCGTATCCTTTTATTTTTCCAATCAAAGGAGAAGTATATGATTAAGGGCTTTCCTCTGAGATATTTCAAGGGCAGAGGCCCCCAAAATCTTGAATCCCATGAGAAATCTCTGTTATCCCCCATCACAAATATGTACCCCTTTGGTATAACGACAGGCCCAAAGTTATCCCTAACCCAAGGTGTATATGCGTAATAACCCGTTTCCCACAATTTCTGGAATTCCTTAGGATCAGGGTAATCGTCTGGGGGTTTGTAAAGCGTATCACGGAATATGGCATAGGGTTCGTTTAGAGGTCTCCCATTCACATAGACCTTCTTGTTTCTTATTTCAACCGTATCACCTTCCAGGGCTATGACCCTTTTAACATAATCCTTGTTTTCTCGGAAGAATTTAAAAACCACTATCTCCCCACGCTTGGGTTTAACCTTCTCAGGAATCTTTATATCCGTAAATGGAATAACTATTCCGTATACGGGTTTAAATACGAAAAGGAAATCCCCGACGAGTAAGGTATTCTCCATTGACGGTGTCGGAATCACATAAGCCTGAATTATAAATGCTCTTATAAAAAGAACTATCAGGATTATAATGACCCATTCCTTTACATGCTCCTGCAATGACTTCTTTCTTCTCAACTTTTTACACCTTTGATGGTGTATTGATATTCGTATATATCAAAAGTCTCTATATTCTTAAAGCCTTTTTTTGTCAGATGCTTTATAACCTCCTCGGCGTCTATCCTTTCTTCAAGAGGAGGTCCGAAATCGGTGGGTATGGGTTTCCAATCAATTATGTAAAGCGATCCATAGTTTTTTAAGACCCTATGACATTCGTTTAAGATTCTATCGGGAAATTCAAGCTCGTGAAATACATGCGCCATTATGATAACATCCGAAAACGAATCCTCCAACGGTAAGGTATCCTCGTCGGATTTTAATATCTCAACATTCCTTAGGTTCTTTGATTTCACTTTCCTTCTAAGTATATCCAACATCTCCTCCTGAACATCAAGGCAATATATCTTTACATTTGGGTATTTTTCCGCCAAGGGTATCGCAAAGTATCCGGTACCCGCTCCTAAATCAACCACCGTTTCATTCCCTTTAAGGTTCAAGAGTTCTATGAATCTGTGGGGAGGTTCAAAGGTTTTCCTCTCATCGCTATCCAGCTTATCGGCGTTTTCCGGATTGAATTTGTGAGGCATTTACGACATCAACTCCTTGATTCTCCTATCCAAACTGCTTGCATCTATGTGATCGTTATTCTTATACTC
>WGFI01000030.1 GCA_015492295.1 Caldifarciminota bacterium | reverse complement strand
TACTATAAATCACCGTTGGCGGATAGGTTGAATCTATAACTTTTCTCTCTATAAGGTTCATTTTGATCAGCTTCTTTAATCTGTCCGATAGAATCTTATCACTTATACCTAAACTCCTCTTCAATATACCGAAACTTTTACAACCTTTATCTAGACTCCTGAGGATTTCCCTACTCCAACGGCATTTTAAAACCACCTCATAAGCTTCAATGACTCGGGAATTCAATCTCTTAGCAAGCTCCCTTCCCTTGGGTGTAAGAATGAATATTCCATTTTTTCTTTGTACATAATTCAACCTTTCAAGTGTTCTCAGAGTCATATAGAGCGTTGATTTCGGTATATTATGGGTCTTATACCCCGCCAACAAATATATCACCCTGAGGGCGTACCTCATCAAGAAGTATTTTAAGGATGAGAAAGATCCTCGTTTATGGTTTCCGAAAGTATATCATCGGAGTTTTCTCCAAAAGGAATAACCTTATAAATTCTCCTCCCAAAGTAGTATATGAAACCCGTATGCTGTAAATCTCCTTCTATTGAAACCCATGAAGCGTTTAAGTTCTCTACGAGCGAGAACCTATCAAGGGGTTTAACTCCTAAGAAACTCGGATTGAACATCTTAGCGAACCTATCAACTTCATATACGCTTTCGTCTTCGTTTATGCCTATCATAAACACCTTCAAATTTTTATTGAGTTTTTTCAGTGCGGAGCTAATTATGAACATAGAGGGTTTGCATATACTTCGGCATCTGGCGTAGCCTAGATAAACTATAAAAGGCCTCTTTATATCTTTCAGGTTGAAGGTGTCTCCATAAGGGGTATAAACATATATGTCGGGAACGCTGAATTTTTCTTTTCCTCCATATATCAAATTCGCAAATATGAAGGTGATGGAAAATGATGATATGAAAACCCTTAGCACCTTCATTCAAACACCATAAAACTTCCGGGAAGATGAACATTCTTCGGATGCAACTGGCACCATATAAGGTACGCCCCCGGTTTATCCGCCATAAAGGACACAGAAGCGGTTTCACCCGCTTTCAAGGTTTTATTTACATTATGCTCATCTATCGTGAAGTTCTCACTTATGGGAGATTCGTTTATTATTTTCACATTTACTTTGGTTCCCACCCTTACCGATAGATCGGAAGGCTCGTTGATCACATTCAGCTGTCTAACATTTCTAAGCGTGAAGTTTTCTATGGTGAGGGAATCTATCTTCGTATCGTAGGCTCTGATATGAATCTTGAAATTGGCCACCTTAGTTTCCTTCTCGGTCTGCGATTGACACGCTAATGCCAATATAATGCCCAAAGATGCCCCTAAGAGCACAACAATGTATTTTTTCATTTTCATAGCCTTGTATTATTTAGAATGTCAGAGTTCAAATGTGGTAAGTAAATAACTTATGCTGAATACCAGCGAAGATGTAAAGCCCAAGGTAAAGTTTTCAAGAGGAGGTGATGTTAGTTCAACCAATGCCGTTATAAATCCTGATACGATTATGCAAAGACCGATTTCTGGGCTGAGGATACCCAGTATCACTGAAACGAAGAAAAATGAAAGGAAACCTTCAATGGACTTACCATTTTGAAATCTGATCTTTCCAAAGAACTTCCCTATCAGAGAAGCGAATGCATCCCCCAAGATTGATATGCACAAGCCTATTAGGGCGAATTTCCCGAAAATCAACACATTGATCCATACCCCTATCGCCATAACGCTCGCATCACTAAGAGCATCCTTTTCATAAGGCTTTATGGAATCCCCCCACAACATATACACTATTTCCCTAGCCTTTGAGAACTTCAACCTCAAAAGATCCAAGAATACTATAATCGCTGGAAAACCCAAGAAAATCACCAAGTCATCCCTTGATGAGTACAATATTAAAGCGTAAATGTAAGCTAATATATGAACGGTTTTACGAAATATCTCTCCCTTTATGGCCTTTTCCAACCCACGAGGTGAGTTATAAGGTTGCTCGGATACCCCAATGCGTCGTTCTTCACAGGACCTATGCCGCTTTTCCACCATATCGTCAGCAAAGTGACTTCAAGAGGAAGGGCACACATGTTGGTCTTTATATAGTATTCAACGCGAAGGGTTCTTTCAAATATCAAACTGTCCGATGAGTAAAGTAGTGTATCGTTTATGAATCTCCGTGTAAGAGGTTTGTAGGTTATATCTTCGTATCCCTTGGCTTCGGCATTAACTACCAAATTCATAGGACATTCAAGGGAACCGTAATACACCGTACCTGAGCCCCTCGCCATCTCCCACCTATCTCCCGGTTTTACCCGTAGAGGAAGCCAAACCACGACAACACTGTCCTCATTATACTGGAATTTAATCCACTGATTGTTATAGTATATGCTATCTGGGAACAAGCCTTTCGTAGGAAGCTTTTCCATTATAGTGTTTTTGTATATGAATGTGATATTTGTGTCTATTATTATACCTACGTACGCTTCATGGGATTTTTGGACCTTCCAAGCGGGTACGGTCTGAGATTCATAGGTGTATATGGTGTCCTTTAAAACCACTATGGAATCCAGCACCGAAAGTGTATCACCCACATTCTCTTCGTAGTACCATATAGTCCCTTCTTCTATTGGATATATGAACAGCTCCTGGGGTATATCGCGGTATCTGCAATTTATAATTCCTACGAACGATAGGATCAAAAATCTTCTCAACATATTCAAAAAATTCTACGGTAGAATAAACAGTCATGGAAAAACTTTCCGTTATAGGTATCGGATATGTTGGTTTGGTCAGTTCCGTAGGTTTCGCCACCTTGGGACATAAAGTGGTAGGTATGGACAAGGATAAAAGGAAAATTGAGAAACTTAAAAGAGGAGAGTTGCCTTTTTATGAGAAGGGCTTAGGTGAATATCTGGTTGAAGTTATGAATAAAGGATTACTTGAATTTACGGATGATGTGGAATACGCCGTTAAGGATACGAGATACATATTCATAGCGGTTAATACACCTATGGATGAGGATGGTAGCGCGGATCTAAGTCAGCTTTTGGAGGCGGGTAAAAGCATAGGGAAGTATATGAACACCTTTGCCATACTCACCGTAAGAAGTACGGCTCCCGTTGGTAGTCTTGAAGCCCTTGAAAATGTTCTTGAAAGTGAAGGCAAGATAAGGGGTAAAGATTATGAATTGGCTTACAATCCAGAATTTTTAAGGGAAGGAACGGGTATATACGATTTTCTGAATCCGAGCCGTATAGTGGTTGGCGCCGATTCTCCTGAGATCGCCGAGGAGATAATGAAACTTTATGAGAAGATCAACGCTCCAAAGTTAAAAACGAGCATAAAGGATGCACAGCTCATAAAGTACGCCTCAAATGCGTTCTTAGCGGCGCGCGTATCCTTTATAAATGAAATAGCGAGTATATGCGAGTCCATGGGCGCTGATGTTTTTACGGTTGCAGAAGGTATGGGTCTGGATCCGAGGATAGGAAGAAGATATTTGAGTCCGGGTCCCGGGTATGGAGGTCCATGTCTGCCCAAGGATCTAATGGCACTCATAAGGATGTCGGAGGAAAGCGGTTATCATCCCGAGTTCCTTGAAGCGATACATAGAAAAAATGAGTCGCAGATACGCAAAATAATATGGAAGGTTAAAGGGTTTATGGGTGGGGTAC
Organism: Caldifarciminota bacterium; assembly: GCA_015492295.1. Taxonomy (GTDB): domain Bacteria; phylum Hydrothermota; class Hydrothermia; order LBFQ01; family LBFQ01; genus Caldipriscus. The sequence goes on along the minus strand of WGFI01000030.1, from coordinate 8,303 downwards.
TGATAAACAAAACCGTAGGTGTTTTGGGATTGACTTTCAAACCGAATACCGATGATGTTAGAAATTCTTTGTCCATACCCATAATAACCCGCCTTTTGAAGATGGGCGCCAAGGTAAGGGCCTACGATCCCATGGGTAATGAAAACGCTAAGAGTATATTCCCGGATGATGTCGTTATATGCGATACAGTTAAGGATGTTTTTAAGGATGCTGATCTTATACTGATCTTAACCGCCTGGGAGGAGTTTGCCAATCTATCTTGGAAGGATATGGAAGGTGTTGTTAGAAATCATATCATAGTGGATGCCGTGGGAATACTTAGGAATAAGGTTCCGGAGGGATGGAAGGTTTGGATGATAGGTAGGGGATACCTATGAGTCTCCTTTCAGCACTTTTCGTATGTAGCATGAACGGCGGATGTAAAAACGCCCTGTTAAATGCCGCTCAAAATGATCCCGAAGCCCTCTTCCTTTATCGTATATGGGATGAAATACCTGATCAGAAGAACTTTTCAAAAACCTACATTTCAATATTAACGAACAAGAATGTGAATATAGAGGTAAAAAATCTTTATGATACCTATCTCTTGGCGGTATTTTTTCAGAATAATGGCCTGAAGGAGGATGCTTCCCGCGAATATTTGAAGATCTGTAAGGAGGGTGATGGATTGTTCGGAGCGGAATGTTGTTTCAGGGCCTACAAACTCGGTAGAAAAGAGGCAAAGGGAATATTAAAAACCAGATATAAGAACAGGTACTACCTTTATTTCTTTGAGTGAGTTATGCTTTCCGTTATAGTTCCTATGAGAAACGAGGAGGAGAATGCTGGGGAGTTTTTAAAAACTTTGAAGAGGTCCTTAGATGAGGTTAAGGAGGATTATGAGGTTATAGTTGTGAATGATGGTTCAAGCGATAAAACGGAGGAGATAGTCGGAAGTTTTGGCTTTGTAAGACTCATAACTTTGGAAAGGAAACCCGATTACATCATAGGAAAGAACTATGCTCTTTGGATGGGATATAAGGAAAGCTCGGGGGATATATTGTTATTTTTGGATGCGGATGTCAGGGTTGATAGATACAGCATAAAAAGGATCTTACCATTACTTCAAAGGTTTGATATGGTCTCAATGAGTCCCAAGCAAATCGTAGGCTCCCCCTTTGAGGCATCCTTACAACCCTTCATATTCAAATTTCTCTCAAAGATTTATCCACTTGAAAGGATTAAGGATCCGAGGAGTAGTATAGCCGCCGCCAATGGACAGTTTATAATGATAAAGAGGGATGTATATGGGAAAGTTTGTGGTCATAAGGTTTTGTATAGGTGCATACTTGAAGATGTGGAACTCGCTAAGAATGTGAAATTTTCAGGTTATAGGATATTCTTAGGAAACGGTAAAGAGTTTGGAATAAGATGTCGTATGTACAGGAGATTTTCGGATATGATTGAAGGATGGACGAAAAACCTATATTTACTTTCACATAAACGGTTTTACTTACTTTTGACATTCGGTTTCATGCACCTGTTTGAAGCGTTGGCTATCCTGTTTTTAACGATATACTTCGCTTATATTAAAGACTACGGGATGGCCTCAGGAGTCTTCCTCTTGGGCAATCTATACACCCTATGGTATTTCAGAAATCATTACGAGTTCTATACGGTTTTTCACATGCTCTTTGGATCTCTCCTATTTTTACTCATAAGCTTTAAATCCTATTGGAGTATAAAGTTTAGGAAATCCGTCGTTTGGAAGGATAGGGTTATCCACCTTTCCTGATTTCAAAGAATGTCTTTATCATACCCCATACGCCTATTACGATAAGTATCACGGGCCAATCTCTCCATATATCTATCACCTTTATTCCCCAGTTATTTGCCCATAACAAAGCACCAAGAACGGCAACGATAAGATATCCGATCAGGTTTCCCATAAGTGAATATTTTAAAGTGGTATGTTGAACTGATGCGATTTAATTTCATAAATCTTCCTTTTGCCTATGAGTATCCATATGCCGGTTTTAAATCTATGTTTGTTTCTACGATAGTACTCTCTCAGTATCCTCTTTATTCTGTTCCTTACTACGGCCTTTTTAATCCCCCTTTCAACAGCGAACAAAACCTTCCTTTCATGATAAGGACAATATCTTACAACGACGAATTCATTTACCAATAAGGTTTTACTGTTTTTAAACGCCCATTTTATAAGCTTTCTACCCCGTAATATTTCGCTTTTTGGAAGCGTATTATCAGACTTTGACAAGAAGGTATTATAAAGTCAGCCTTAAAATACCCGTTGTATGATAAAGAACCCTTCCGATGAGATAATTAAAGAGATATTCTTAAAGTACAAAAACATAGCAGTTGTAGGATTTTCAAAGAATCGGGAGAAACCTTCACATAAAGTCCCGAGATTTTTCCTTGGAAAAGGTTATAATATCATCCCTGTGAATCCCACAGCGGATAAAATCCTCGGAAGAAAATCTTATAAAAGCGTATATGAAATCCCGGATGAGGTTGATTGGGTTGATGTGTTCAGGCCACCAGAGGACATCCCGAAGATCGTTGAGGATGTTTTAAGGAGGATCAATGAGAGGGGGGATATAAAAGTGTTCTGGTTGCAGGAGGGAATAAGAAACGATGACGCGGTAAAACCTCTGATTGAAAGGGGTATAATAGTTGTTCAAGATAGATGTATGTACAAAGAATATTCAAGACTTTTCAATGAGAATATTTAAGAATAGGGAGGAGGCTTCCTTAGAGCTCAGCGAAGAGATAAAAAGGGAGATTGAGGTTCCCGAAAAAACCATAATAGTGGGTATCCTTAGGGGTGGAGCGTATATGTCCAAAATTATAGGTGAGAAATTGAATATTGATTTCAGCGTGCTGCCCGTCAAGAAAATATCCCCTTTTGAATCCCCCGAGACGGGTTTTGGGGCGGTCGTTTTTGATGGAACTTACATATACGATGGTGAGTACGCGAGAATTTTGGGGATTGATGAAGACGATATTGAGATAATCGTTAAGAGTAGGCTTCTTGATGCTAAAAAACAGTATGAGATATATAAGGATTTCGTTGTGGAAAATTTTAAAGACAAAGATGTTTTCTTAGTAGATGACGGTACGGCAACAGGATATACGGCCTTAGCTGCCGTCAAATTCATAAAGAAAACTGAGCCACGAAAGGTGATGCTTGCCGTTCCTGTAATATCCAAGACGGCCTACGATTATATCAAACCGTATTTTGATAAGATCATAGCGCTTGAAGTGCAGGATAGTATATACTTCGCCGTGGGGATGTTTTACGAGGATTTTAGACAATATGAAGATGAAGATTTATTGAGGTTCTTGAAAGGTTAGTCCAATCGAAATCGGTTCTTTTACCATCCTATCCACTCGCCTTCATCGTAGGGCATTCCGATGAAACGATCTATAGCCTTCATTACCCGTTCAGTCCAATTTACTTTGGGTAGTTTAAGATTCCTAACATTGAAACTTACAGGTACGTAGCTTGTCGTATCACCTTTTCCAGATCCACCATAATACTGACCTTTTGCCCCTTTCACATTGTCCTTACCCCCGCTCCAGGGACCTTTCATGTTTATCACCACAGAATAGACTGTAGCGTAGGCTATCGTTCCTATTTCATCACACAAACTTCCTAAGGTTTTGATTACAGCGGTGGTATTTTCTATATCTGTTATCACCGTATCCCAAAAAGCGTTCTGTGAGTTGTAAGAGTTATCCATACAAGCGGCGTTTATTGATACATATACAAAGTCGGTACCACTTTTATCAGGCTTACCCCAAGAAACGTTGACTTCTCCGCCTCTAACGCTGACACTCATACCAGTGGGTTCGGATGGCAACTTAACCTTGGAGGAAGCTTCTTTCTTCTCCTCGTTTATGTTGTAGTAAGTGACTTTTAGTTCAACCTCCGTGTTTGGGGACACGGCAGGTAATGTATCCCAACCGTAGTAATCTCCAAAGCTGGAATATATACGATCATCGGGAACGGTGCGGTTGTTGATATTTATCATGGGTTTTTGGTTCGGACTGGCACTTAGTATGTTAAACTGATGTGAGTATCTCTGTCCATCGTAGTCGTTTATGTACATACTTATAGCCTTTATGAATACGGTGGGTACGGATTTCTTACAACCGGCTACACCTATTGCGCTAAGGATACCAAGAAATATTATATTATAGCGCCTCATAAGGTGGTAATTCTAAGGCTGTTTAGGATAAAAATTTTTAAACCCTGAACTTAACTCCTTCCAAAAGTTCAACCTCTTCATCTTTACTAAAAATCTCCGTTTTATTAGACGTTAATATTGCTATCTTTTCAGATTTAGGTACTTCCAAGATTAGAATAGAAGTGGTTAGCACTCAGGGAGAGAAGAAGTTAGTATGCAGGTGGTGTGGGTCTTATGAAGAAGATGCCTTGAAGTATATATTGGCTTTGATGGAGCTGCGGTCGTATGTGGGAAGCAAGAGGAACAGTTTAAAGTATTTGTAGCATATTATGGAACTCTTCGCCCTCTGGTGGAGAAAGGGCTGGCTATTGAATCATGAAAACCCCATCATTCCATCAGCGTAATGCCAACACCCTTTTTGCCAGTGAAATACCTAATAATTCCAAAAATGTTAGAGTAGGATTAGGTGGGCAATATTACTACTCCCGAGATTTCAACATACGAGGTGATATACAGGCGGGGTATGGATGGAAAAGGGTCATTGAACTTGGGATAATGGGAGGGATATCGACGGGGAATTATGAATACCTTACATGCTATTATTATAGCTGTTATTCAGGTCCAGAATTTCAGGCGGATATTTATCCTTATATTAAGTTAGGTACTCCAACCGATCCCGTTAGGTTTTCCATAAAACCTTCCTTAGGTCTGGGGGTACATTTACGCAGGTATCATGATGAGACTCCTGAAAGAGGCATATTTTTACCCAAATTAGATCTCCTTTTGGATTTTGGCAAGCCTGAAAGATTGACCTTGGGGATCAGCGTATATCCTGCATCCACGCCCGTTGAAGGTTTTATTTCTTTGCAAATATTTATCCAAAGACCCTCTACTTCGGCGTAGGTAGGAGTTTTTAGACACCTAAAATACCGTCTTTAACCTTACAATCTCATTCCCTACTCTAACCCTTATAGTGTATATTCCCCGTGGAAGATTAAGGGAATAACTATATTCGCCTGCTGGAACATATCCCACACTTACCCTCTTTATTATCCTGCCTGAAAGTCCATATATATCAAATCCCAAATAGGTGGATTTATATAAAACTATCTTTAACTCCCTGCTGATCATTTTTACCGAGAAAGAAGAGGTATCCTTAAAGGTGATTATATTCAAAGTGTTAGGGATTTTGCTTACGAATACTGAGGAGTAGCCGGGCGGACTCGTATCGCCGTAGATTCTTCTGCTAAACGAGAAGTCCAAGGCATTAAATGTTTCACCTACTACAAATACATCTCCTCCAAGACCCATAATGATACTCGTGGCTCTATCGTTATAGCTGGAAGTTAGAATGGCGGTTCTCAAATGTGTCATCAGGTCCCCTGAAAGTTTGCTTACAAAAGCATCATTCCCACCTGGGTGGCCATAAATGTTCCTGTTTGGGGCGAAATCCGAGGAATTATAAGTTTCACCGACTATGAAAATATTACCTGAACTATCCAATGTAAGCGAATATGCGTAATCGTGGGAACTTGAGGTCAATATGGCTGTTGATACATGCGTCGCCAAATTATCGCTTAATTTGCTGATAAACGCTCCATACCCACCTGAGGAACCGAATATATTTCTACTTATAGAGAAATCTGATGGTTTCGCAGTAAAGCCCGCAACGAATACATAACCGCTATCGTCCCATAGTACAACATTGGCACCGTCAAAAGAACTTGAGGTTAATATACATGTTGATATATGAGTAGATAAATCGCTGGAAAGTTTGGTTATAAATGCATCCGTATATCCCGAGCTTACCGTACCAAATATGGTTCTACTAGGTGCAAAATCGGCATAGTTATATGTCCATCCGGCGAGGAAAACATTTCCGGAATCGTCAATCGTTAAGGAATATGCAAAATCTGGCTTACTGGAAGCTATGATAGCGGTTGATAGAGGCGTGGATAAATCCGGTGTGAATTTACTAACAAAAGCATCGGCGTATCCTGTGGAACCAAAAACATTCCTACCAGGCATAAAATCCGATGAATTTTCCGTATAACCCGCAACATAAACCTCCCCACTCGCACCGATTTTTATAGAAGTTGCCTTGTCGGATCCACTCGAAGCCAGAATCACCGTAGCAAAATGCGTCGTTAAATCGTTTGATAATTTACTGACAAAGGCTTCACTACCCCCCGTTGTTCCAAACACAACTCTACTGGATGAAAAGTCCAAGTAATAATCCGTTTTCCCCGCAACATAAATGTTCCCACTTATGTCAATGTCTATGGCTCCCGGAATATCATCATAAGTTGAAGCCAATATAGCCGTAGAGATATGAGTAGAGAGATCAGGAGATAGCTTACTTATGAATACATCCTTGAAACCCTCATTTACCGCTCCAAAAACGGTTCTAAATGGAGCGAAAGACATAGAACTATCGGTATATCCAGCCACAAAAACATATCCGCTCGGATCCACCTTTACATCAACTGCAATATCTCCACCTGAAGAACTCAAAATAGCCGTTAGAATTGGATCAATCACAAGCGTATGCTCTCTATCCCAATCATCAACTATAAACTTAACCTCCTTACCCTTTACATCCACCCTAACCTCAACCTCCTCAGCTCCTTGATAAGCCTTTAAGTTGCTTATCCTCACAACCTCCCTACCTCCCTTGACAATGTAAATCCCTTCTCCCCTTTGAACTACATCCCCGTCCGTATTAACCCTTATATCCTCAGGATCACCACCGGGATGAACCACAAACTGAAACTCAACTACTCCCCTACCATCCGCTGTGAGAATTGCATCTATATTCGGATATACCCCCTTCAACACTACCCTCTTGTATGTGGGTATTCCGCTTATACTCTTGTTCCTCCCAAAGTATGAAACCTTCGTTATAAGTGGTATATCTCCCGTTATGAACCTCGGTTTTGATTTAAAAGATACCTTTACACCGTTTATATGTATAGTTCCGTCCCTTAGGACATAGACAACGGAAGGGTGCAGAGAGTAGAATAGGACCTCATCCGAAAGTTGGCCCACATTCTGCGTAAAGAACATACCTATGAAATGTGTCATCAACCAAAACATAGAATGAATTTTATGGATGAATTATGACCTTGTTTAAAGTGGCACGTTAATTAAGATACTGCGCAGTGTTCGTTGTCGCCGAGAATTGTTATAATAATCTCCCTTGTCTAAGAGTAATTTTAATCTTAGTGTTTGATAAACTCTTAATAAATTTTTGATCCTCTATCGCAAAATATATCAAATCATCCAATTCTTTTTCAAGAGGAGATATGTTAGCACCTTCTTTTAATTTTGATATAATTTCTTTTGTGAGATTAATTATTTTTTCTCTTACATCATCCAAAAATAAAGGTATTTCCACATTTTCAAGTAATCTCTGTGCAAATGAGATTCTCCCCCCTCTTCTTCCACCCTTTGCGAGATAATATTTTCTGAAAAATGTACTATTCAAATATCCAAGTAAGAAATATAGATCCTCATCTTTATGGGGTTGTATAAACAACACATCTCCTGATGGTAATAAACCTTCATCACCCAAACTAAATCTATTATACGGATGCCTATCTAGGGTTGGAACATAAATTCTTTTTTTGTTCAAATTGGAAATTAGAAATTTATAATTTCTCAGGGCTTGCCAATGAAACCACTTTTTCTTTTTTGGTAAATATCTTTTTAACATCCTCCCTTTAAAAGGCAAAATTTTTCTGTATATGTTAGGATACTTCATCTCTAAGTCATCCTCACCTTTTACCGAATCGTCAATCACTATATATAATTCAAAACCGTCCACAATAAATCTTTTACAATATTTCCCTTTCACGAATTTTTTTATAAGGTTTATCTCATACTTATTGAACTCTAATTCTGTACACACTTGATTGCCATTTATGATAAATGCCTCATCAAATCCAGAAACTAAACCAACACCAACTTTTGCAATATCCTTTAACCTTACTGAGGGAAATTCGGGAATATTGACAATAAAAGTAGACCATGGTTCAGAATTCAAATAGTGTGGTATTTCAACATAATCAAATAGTCCGTTAGAAGTATTGGTGGTTAAACATTCAATCGCTT
>WGFI01000029.1 GCA_015492295.1 Caldifarciminota bacterium | reverse complement strand
TCTCGTAGCAGCATACTTTTTTGGAGGGAACATAGAGCATGCTAAGCAAATCAAGGCTGATAAGGATAGAGGGGATAAGCAAAGAGGTGGAAAGGAAGGCAATATGGATAGCAGACACTATACCCGTTTATTCCTGTCAGCCTTACAGGAAAAGCAAGAGGTTGAAGGGGAAAGTGTATGTAGATCGCGATCATACAAGAAAGCAGTTTTACACAGGTGTTAAACTCGGTATTATCGCCCTTCCTGCTTCTGCTCATGATTTGAACCTCCTCAAGATTTTTTACCACGAGACAAAGGAAACAAAGGGTGCTACTATCATATGTTCTTCCTTAAAACCCTATCCTTTTCACTCTCCGTTTCCATCATCCCACTCACACGGGTAATCTTCTCTAACTAGCAACTCGCGTATATTATAAGTATCCTTCTGGTGGGCAACCCTTCGGAGGTTCAACGGCGATAGGTAGCGATGGTTCTTACGCATCCGCCATCGGATGGTATATAGCGAAGATGACGGCTAATTTGAATATGAATGTCGGTTGCCTATCCGATGCACCTATAAGCGTAGTCAATCCCTCACCATCCGTATATACTCCGTCCGTGAGCTATCAGGATATAACGGTATTACTTAATGTTTATAACATATTCCTCAACTATGTATCATCGGGAGCAAATAGATCAACATGGTGCGCGCCACTCGCGGATGATACCACATTGTCCGTTAGTGAGATTCCAACAAAGTGCAACGGTATCACTATAAATGATAGAACCATCAGTATAAAGGGGAAATTCACCATATACGATGCGAGCGGTAAAGCCATTACCTCGGGAAAGGATAAAATTATAAACTTACCAAGGTCAGGTATCTATTTTATAGGCACACCTGAAAAAGTGATTAAGGTGTTGGTAAGGTGAAGAGAGTATAGCTAATGCCGCTCTATTCACCGAATACTACTTTCCCCTTTATAATATCTTCTTACCAATGATCATAATACTCATATCTCAAATTAACAGTGCATGGAGGGAAATTGAGGCAGGTAGCAACATTTTAACTTTATACGATGGTGAGCCGATTGACGATAATGGATGTAAATACATAGGTGTTGGTAGCATATACCCAGGTTCTTGGGGAAATGGCGATATATATATACGAGAACTAAATTGGCTTCAACCTGCTGTGGTGCCCATGTAATCTTAGGAAATGTAGTGGGGAATTCACAATTTCAAACCTTGGAAAGAATAAAATGGCTTTACAATAACCCGTGGGATAGCACCAGCTATTATCTGGGTTTGGGGTATGAAATTATTACCGATACCTCACCCATAATTATGACGATCGGTAGGAGATCGTATATTTATGAGGATGAGATTTCCATTGAAAAGACGAGTAAATATGTGTTAAACGGTTTCAATGTAATACTTAAAGATTTCTACGAACCAAACTTTGATTTTGACACGATTATAAGCGTAGGTAGAATCACAATTGATACCGTATCCTACGGTGCAATAATATCCTTTGATTCCTCACACGCACCCGTTTATGCGTATAAGCTCGTAGGTGATAAAAACATTCTGTTAAGTGGTATCACTTATTCGGGATATATGGATAAATTCTTCGCCGCTGGGAACTACGGTGGTGATTTTATATTGATAAAGTTCAACAAGTCGGGTTCAATCGAATGGGCTTATTCTTATGGAGGCTTACTTGGAGATAGTTTGGATTTCATATTCATAAACTACGCTGTTAATAGGAGGGTCGTTATGATAGGTCATACGAAATCCTTTGGTTGCGATCCTTACTGGTGTCTTTTATTGGTTGAGGTGGATACACTTGGAAATGTTATAAGAAGCAAGATTATCAAAAGGGTATTTTTGCATGGCAATGCTAACATTTATCCACGAGATTTTGTTTATCTTTTTAGCGGATTCGTGATATTTGGATATATTGAAGATAGTTTCACCAACTATTCTTTTAGCATTCATATAGACACGAGCTATAATTTACTTCACTTTGTAGAATACACCGCTAATTTGAATAATAAAACCTACGGTGCATCCAAGTTCGGATCCATACCACCCTATAGATATTTAACCTTTGGCGAAAGGGATTCCTTTGGCCTTAATATAATAATTGATGGGTATTTCCGTAATGTTTGTGGGGACAGATACGCTTACTTCTCCGAAACGATACCTAATATCATCGTAGATACGCCGAGTATATTATCGGAGAAGGTCACTTTAAGCGTCACACCTGTGTATTATGCCATCAACATCGTAGGTAAAGAGGACACCTGCGGTTATACCTGTAATATACCCTTTGATTCCCTCGCTATATATGAAAGACCAACCATAGCGTATAAACCTCAGAACTATAAAATATATTCGGTGGATGGCAGGTTAGTAGATAAAATCTCGCGAGAGGGTGTGTATTTTATAATCTCGGATAAGAAAATAAGGAAAATAATAAAAAGGAGGTGAGCTATGGTACTGGCATTGTTAAGCGTAGCGGATTCTTTGAATGGGAGGTTTATGGGGAGTTATGGGTATGGGGATATAATGGTAAATCAGACTGCGCAGTTGGTTGATACGGCGAGGGATTTGGCATTTCTATCCGTAGGAGGAACGGTTGAGATATTGAGCATAGCGAATGTGTATATGCCTGTGAGGTTATCGGTGATACACACCCGTGGAGTTATAACATCGTTGAAGCATAAGGGAGGTAAGTTGTATATAGCGACAGGGAGGTTTGGTTATGAGGTATGGGATATAAGCGATCCTCTGAACCCTTCACCCGTGCATATCTGGAATTCACCTTGTGGGATAAGTAAAGATATAGACGAGGT
>WGFI01000028.1 GCA_015492295.1 Caldifarciminota bacterium | reverse complement strand
CCTTAACATGAGACCAACTGTTCCCTCTATCCGTGCTTACAAATATGCTTATAGTCCAAAAGCTGGTAGGCCAATTTTTGTTCAGTATCGCTGCTACTACATAACCATCATTCAAAGCCAAGTCCCCTTCAAGATAACTCTTTGAGCAACTGTAAAGTATAACCATCATCTTCAACCTCCTCGTTTCTACTTCACCAAATACAACGGGCTTATCTCTATCTCGTATTTATAAGTCCCAAAGGTGTCGGCAAGGGGAGTTATAGAAATAGAAATAGGGACATAATCTTTTCCTTGAAAACACCACGGAGATTCATCAGTCTCCCTACCGAATTGCCTAACATCATATAAATCAACTCCACCATCAAGTCCTATACGAATCTCTTGCCAACTTTTCCGTATATCTACCTGAGATATTACTTTACCCTTGCAAATATATCTGTAAATATAAACAATGCTCATTTCGTACCTCCCTTTTCCTCTGATATAAAACACGAGATACTTTCCCCAGTCAAGCAGGTCAAGAGGATAGCCTTTAAGAGTTGAACCGAGAAGAGGCTTAAACTCCCTCGTCTTCCAGTCTCTCTTGTAATACTCCCATCTCCCCTTCACATGCAAAGCATTGTACCCCTCCAAAACCTTGTATTCACCTCTCGGTTTAGGTATATCCTCGCTTACAGGTAAGGTATCAAAGTTCTTTATGAACCAATCGCCATAATAAAACTCCACGACACCCCAAGATTTTACTATACTATCCGCCTGCCTGCTCTCATCCAACTGCATAAGAAAATACATAAGCATCAGCATGAAGATACATTATAAGGCTGAAACACCGTCGTTGGGGTGGTTTGGTTATCTAACTATTTACCCTAACGAAAGAAACCTCTCTTGGAAGCATAAGATAGATATTATAAGGTGTAAAAACTTCACGGGGGATAATAACAATGGAAAATTTAGCGTTGAAAAAAGGGTTATCGCCCCATAAATCGCTGATTCATTCCTTGATCCGCATCCAATTACAAGTAAGAAACCAAAGCCATGGGTAAATTGTATGCTATTATTTTTCTCTTTGTTATATCGCTTGGATAGGGTATTCTGAACCATGAAAATTCCCGTTTCTCATCATCGTATATACCGAATGATACCAACGAAATTCCATCCCTCGGCTGTCCTACCGAACCCGGATTTATTATATATCTCGCCTCATCAAGCAATCTTATTTTAACATACTTGGCGGTTATATAACCACCCGCCACTTTATTTCCATATTTTACAAAATAAGAAGGAACATGGGTGTGTCCTACGAATATTATTCTCGCTTGGGATGTTCTGAAAACCTCATAAGCATCCTCAAAACTATGAACATAATGCCATAAAGGATCAACCGGCGAAGCATGCACAAAGAGAATATCGTTTATCCTATGACTCGGTTTGAGTTTTCGTAGGAATTCCAAGTTCTCAGGCTTTATCACCTTTTCGGTCCATAAGCTGCATCTTAATGCCAGATCACTGAACATATTCCTTTCCGAGCTATCCAGAAGAGCGTGATCATGGTTCCCGAGGAGGAATTTACCCTTTAAATCCCTAATAAACTCTATAACCTCGTTGGGATTCGGTCCGTAATCAACATAATCGCCGAGAATTACGATCTCATCAAAATCAACATTCCTCTTTACGAACTTAAACACCTCTTCCAATGCCTCAAAATTGGCGTGAATATCGGATAATACCAAGACTTTCATTCAATATGGTATATCTTGAAGCATCTTATCAACTTTATCAACCTCATCCAACTTACCCAAACCGAAGTAAAGCACCCGAGCCTCTTCAAGAGCATCCCTTGCCTCATAGGATTTACCTATTTCTTTATACGCCAGACCGAGATATTTCAGGAGGTCCGCCCTTTCAGCATCCGTTAGATCCTCCCTCGCTAGCTCCTGTTTTAGGACTTGAATGGCCTTAACGGGTTTCCCATCGTAGATTAAGGATATGGAAAGATAAAGCTTTGCTTTATCAACATTCTCATAACTCGGATAAAGCCTGACTATCTTGTTGAATGTCTGAATCGCATCGTCCCACTTTTTGTGCTTAAAATATATCTGTCCCGCTGTAAATAAAGCCTCGGGTGCCTGCTTATGCTTAGGGAATTCGCTTCCCATCCTGTAATAGAACCTGGCAGCGAGGAGATCCTTCTTCTCATCAAGGAGTTTCCCACCCCAATATATCATAGCATCTGCCACCTCATCACTATTTGGAAATTCCCGCAGAAAATTCCAAAGTTCAACGGTATCCTCGCGAGCTATAACATTATAAACCTGTTGAGCCCTCGTTCTAGCCAATGAATACAATTCCGAGTTAGGATACTCAGTGTATATTCTTCGTAAATAACTGAGTGATGTTTTGTAATCCTTCTCGGAGAAATATATCTCGGCAAGGGTGTATAACGCTCTCGGGGCTTCTGGATGTTGCGGAAATCTATTAACGAACCATTCAAGGGTTTTTTTGGCCTCGGAGGTCTTATTCTGTCCGAGATAAATCGTGTATGTTCTGTATGCCGCTTCCCCCGCTATCGGTAAGTTCGCATAATCCTGCATAACCTTTTGATAATTCAGCAGCGCCTGAGCATAATCCCTCAACGCCTCGTATGTAAATCCACGATAATAGTAAATCAAGGCGTCGGTTGGGGGGTGTCCGGACAACTCTATACCATCAAATATCTCCTTAGCCCTTTCTATATCTCCAAGGTTAAAAGTTGCTATACCTTGGGCTATCTGCGCCTGTGCCAAAGGAACACCATTAAGGAATTCCTGACACTTTTCAGCATGTGAAAGAGCATCGGAAAACTTCTGAGCGTAAAGGTTCGCCCAAGCGGCACCCAACCTTGAAAGGGATTTTATCAGTCCATCCTCACCTTCATTTATATTCTTAGCGTATATTGATTCCGCTTGCAAGAAATGCTTCCCGTATAGGTTCGCCTCACCCGCCGCCCATATAACCCAACCCATTCCCCTGTTCCAAGGTCTGTTGTAATAGTCCGAAAGAAATATACTACCATAGGCTCTCGCTCCCTCATCATCACCGGAATATAAAAGACCCAATATGAAGTAAGTCCTCACCACATAGGATATAGATGGAGGAAGTTCCGCACTTTCAACCACCTCCTGTAAGACATCAACACCTTCTTTAAACAATCCAACCCTGATAAGTCCGACCCCATACAACGCCATCTTATTGTAATACTCGTTAAGTTCGGATTTTTTGGGACCCCTTGAAAACCAACCTCTTTTCTTAGGCTTCTCCGGTACAGTGAAGGAATTTACGAAGTTCAGCGAATCCTCAAATTTTAACCTCATCACACTTTGCCAATCCTTGAACCCTGCAACCAGATCCTGCATAGGTGGCATATAAAAGTATAAGGGCCTCTTATACCCAGTTATCTGAAATTCCGCCTTTCCCGTTATTACCTCTTCTTCTTCAACCGCTTGGCCTTCTTGTTGGAGTATCAGAAGGATTATCATAATTGGGAATTTTAAGGCTGGAAATGGTCTCCGATATTTCGCGGTATATCCTTGATAGTATCTCCTTATCCCTATCGTCAAGTCTCGCTCTTTTCAATATATCCGGTCTAAAAAGTAATGTCCTCTTTATCTCCTGCTCTCTCCTCCAAAGCGCTATCCTTTCATGATGCCCGCTCAGAAGAACATCAGGTACCTTCTTCCCTGAAAAATCGTAGGGTCGTGTGTATATCGGTGCTTCCAAAAGGCCTTTGTAAAACGAATCGGTTTTCGCGGATTCGGGATGGGTCAATACCCCTTCCAAAAGTCTCACAACTCCATCAATTAAAACCAATATAGCGAGTTCCCCCGATGATATTACGAAGTCCCCTATGGAAATTTCCACATCAATGAAATCGTATATGCGACTGTCTATACCCTTGTAATGTCCTCCTATGAGCATAACCTCGGGTAGTTTTGATATTTCCTTTAAATCCTCCTGTGATAACCTCTTACCTGTCGCGGACATGAGAAAGACGGGTGCGGAAGGGACAAATTTCTTAGCATCTTTTATGGCCTTAGCTATATACTCCACTTTAAGTACCATCCCTTCACCGCCGCCATACTGATAATCCTCAACATCCTTTGGACCCTCAGCGTAATCTATCGGTGAGAAGAACTTTATATCAACTATTCCTTTATCCAACGCTTTCCTTATCGGAGCATACTTAAAAGGGGAGGAGAAGTACTCCGGAAAAAGGCACACTATCGCGATTTTCATAGGTTCTTCTCCCTTGCCCACAGAAGGTAGGATTTTATGAACTCGTCAATTTCCCCTTCAAGCACAGCCTCCGCATTGGATGTTTCATAGCCCGTTCTATGATCCTTAACCAACTTATAAGGGTGAAGTACATACGACCTTATCTGATGACCCCACTCTATTGATGTCTTCGGTCCTATAAGCTTTTCAAGTTCTTCCTCCTGCTTTTCCTTGTAATACTCGTAAAGTCTCGCCCTAAGAACTTTCAAAGCGTTTTCTTTGTTTTGATGCTGGGATCTCTCACTCTGCATGACCACGGTTATACCCGTAGGTATATGTCTTATTCTCACGGCAGTCTCATTTTTCTGCATGTGTTGGCCACCTGGACCACCCGCCCTGAAAGTTTCTATTTCCAGCTCCTCTTCCTTTATATCAACCTCAACCTCGGGCATCTCTGGATATACGGTGACCGCCGCAAAGGAGGTGTGCCTTCTACGATTCGCATCAAAAGGCGAAATCCTTACGAGCCTGTGTATGCCCTTCTCTCCCTTCAAATAACCATAAGCGTAATTTCCTTTTATGTAAAGGGTTGCGGATTTTATACCTGCCACATCCCCTTTGTGATAATCTATCACATCAACCTTGAAACCCTTGTTCTCAGCCCATCTGATATACATCCTCATCAGCATCTCAGCCCAATCCTGACTCTCGGTTCCACCTGCTCCGGGGTGTATTTCAAGGAAGGCGTTTTGTATATCCTCCTTATCGTTAAAGAGGGTTCTGAGTTGGAAATCAAGTATGCTCCTTTTCAGGTTTTCGTACTCCTTGGATAATTCTTCACCCATCTGGGGATCCTCCTCCGCCAAATCGCTAACTTCCATTAAATAATTCAGCTTATCAAGTATTGATGTGTAGTCTTCAAGTAGTTTTTTAAGCGCCCCCAGCTCCTTCATCCTTCTTGATGCATAAACACTATCATTCCAAAAGCTGGCCTCCGCGCTCTCCTTCTCTATCTCCTCTATCCTACGCCTTATCTCCTCAATGTTAAAGATACCCCCTTATTCTCTCCATCTCCCTAACAAGCTCCTCTATCTTCAACATAAGTATGTATTATAAAGGGGAATTTATTTCGCCTTATACCTTCCTGCACGTACGAGAGATATATCCTCACCGTTCAGGTTCGGTACTTTCCCTTCAAATCGGTGGTTATCTTTGTGGCAATTCTCTTTTAGGATATTATCATAAAATTCTGCAACCTTAAAATCTTAGAAAGTGGTGGAAGGGAAATACTTAGTTATCACCATAGATACCGAATGCGATAAAGGTGAGAATTGGAGAATAAAGAAACCTCTATCCTTCATAGGAATTTATAAGGGTGTAGGTGAGTATTTGCAGGGTCTCTTTTCAAATTTGGGAATAAAACCGACTTACCTCATAAGTCCTGAAGTTATGAGGGATCATAAAAGTGTAAAAATACTACTTGATGCCAAAAAAGAAGGTTCCGAACTCGGAACACACCTGCATGGAGAATTCATTGAACCAAATATGCGACCGAACGCGACTTCAACATCCGAGTATGCCCACAATTACTCCGATGAGATGGAGTTTCAAAAGTTAAAAAATCTAACCGAACTCTTTAAATCAACCTTTGGGTTTAAACCGGTATCCTACAGGGCGGGGAGATTTTCCATATCGGAACGAACCTTTAACTTTTTAAAGTCGCTGGATTATAAAATAGATACTTCCTTCGCCCCTTTCTCCCGCATCTCAGATATAAATCATGAAAACAAACCTCCATATCCGCATTTCATAAAAGGCATCCTTGAAATACCGATCACGATACTTCCGAAGAATTGGAAGTTATGGAAGGTTATGAGAAATTCTCCTTTGTATTCATGGAGGAAATTCAGAAAATTCGCCTTAAAGTTTGGTCCAGTATGGCTCAGACCCTCAACGACGAATTGGAAAGATATGTTAGAACTCGTGGATAGGTATGAGAAAATGAGCGAATATCCCATAATAATCAACCTATTTCTTCACAATGTTGAAGTTGTTGAAAATCTCAGTCCATACGATGCGGATTATACGAGGAACAACCTTGAGAATTTCCTTAAAAGGATCTTAGATAAAGGATACGTATCTTTAAGGTTATACGATGTGTGGTGCCTCATAAAAGGACATAAGCCAGAATCCTCTTATTGATGTTGCCGATTATAACCCGCCTCACCCATCCGTACTACCCAGAACCACTTCATAGCATATTCAAGGTTTTTACCTCCCACCTAAGCATCAGAGGTCAGCCGGTTCATAACTTAAAATCACTCTACCCACTTAATGCTTAGCGCAAGATTTTCAGCCTTATAATATTCATAAAGTTATGATATGGTTGTTGAGCTTATCTCTAAGCGATAAGTTTGTGTATTTGTATGGTAAAAACAGAGGTTTGAGTAGGGATAAGGTCATAGAGTATATCAGGACATCCTCGGCGGAATCCCTTGCAAAAGATGTAAAGGTTTTATTCAAGCTGGATGATCTAAAAGAATCACTACATTACGCGGAGATCATAAAGGGTGAGGTGAATCGAAATGTTAATAAACGGAAAGGTGAAGACTTCTCACCGAATGTATCCTATGTTGGTTGTGGAACTACGACCCAGTACTGGCAATGGGGAACCGATGCAACCATACCAGCGGGATGTTCGGGTACGGATAGATGCTGGGGTACGGTCTTAGGAGGAAATTACGCGAACAATATGAACGATACGCTTTACTCGCCGAATATCAGCACACTTGGATATGACAGGGTCGTTCTATACTTTAACCACTATTATAACATAGAGAGTGGATTTGATCAAGGCGTTGTGCTCTGCTCCCCAGATGGAGGCGCGACTTGGAACACTGTTGGAGGCCCTTACTCCGGAAGCAGCACCACCTGGATAGCCGAAACTTTGGATATAAGTGTATGCGGAAACTCATCCAACACGAGGGTCGCATTCGTACTCTCAAGCGACGGCTCCATAACCTACGAGGGATGGTATGTTGATGATATAGTGATAGTCGGTAGTAATCTCATCTCCTCGGCTATACTTTACGCTTCATCGTTTGAGGGTGCGGACAATGGTGATCTCATCCCTTCGGTAATAGGAGTAGGTGGAACCGCGCCTTGGCAGAGGGGTGTCCCCACATGGGGACCGGGTTCGGCGGCCTTCGGGACGAATGTCTGGGCTACGAATCTTTCGGGCGATTATAATAACAACGCGGATGAAGGTCTTCAAAAGCAAGCCGCAATATCCTTAGCGGGTTATACCGCTTATATAATGAGGTTCTGGCATTGGTTTGACACCGAAACCGGTTTTGATTCCGGCTGGGTTGAAATATCCGTTGATGGAGGTATAACCTGGAACAAAGCATCTACAACATACAGAGGGCATGATTCAACTTGGAGGGTTGAGCAGATAGATTTGACCCCGTACGCTGGAAGTAATATACTTTTCAGATTCAGATTCAAGAGCGATGGAAGCGTAACCTATTCGGGTTGGTACATAGATTCCGTAAGTATCAGGGGAGAAACGTACGGTCCTCCAAATCTCCTCGCATCTTATAACTTTGATGCATCGGATGGAGGCTTTACAGCGACATCAAACTTGGGCATATCTGACCCTTATGGGATAACCAACAACTACCTTGAATGGTGGTTTGATATACTGTTGGCCAATGATTTCGGAACATATACCGCAAGGACGGGCACTTTACATACATACCCCAACATAACCCTACTCTACGGCGCGCAATGGTCACCTCCGAGCGTTTGGACCAGCTGGACCACCATACATTCCCTAAATACGAATACGGACTACATAGGGAAAGACGGAACGGCCACACCACCAGCAGGTTTCACACAGGATAACCTCAAGAACTACGCTTCACAGGTTATATGCGAGCCTACCGTACCGAGGGTCACATTCATATACGATATAAAGAACGGTGCGGATACGCTGCTGGTGAAGGAGATATTCTGGATAACGGGTACGGATGTGAATTCATCCCGTCTATGGCATAAAACCATAGTAATAAACAACTCATCATCCTGCGCCCGCGTCGGTGTAAGATGGGAATACGATACCCATGTGGATACTACGGATCATCCAGCCCAATATCAATGCGATTATTTCCCATCTTTTACCTTGAACTGCGGCCCGGAAATACCGAATCCTATTCAGGTGGGACCGCCGATACCTACAACATTTGATCTGTTAAGAGAATCCGATGCTAACCCTCCAATAGGCTCCAAATATCATCTGTTCGCGGTTTATTATGACGGAACATCGGTATCCGTACCTGATTTCGTATATCATACCCGTTGGCCGAATGCCCATGGAAATACCTGGACATACACCTTAGCAACCACGGATGATATAACAGTTGAAACTGGATTTGATAACGCCTTCGTATATTTCTGGGAGCCTACCACATGCCTGCTTCCCGGAGATAGTATAGTATATTCAAGCTTCTTCGGATCCTTGGACGCGCCTCTGGGCGGCGATGATGATCTCGGTGTTGAGGAGAATCTGCACAGGTACGGTATAAAGGTTGTAAAGGGTGGTATATTGTCCGAAGACCATGTTAAGATTTACACACTCAATGGAAGGAAGGTATCTGAGAGTAAAGGGTATATAAGGCTCAGCAAAGGTGTATATTTCATCAAGGTAAAGGGTAGATGGATTAAGGTCGTGATAAAGTAATAGCGAAGTTTGTGGGACAACGAATTCTACGGGCGGAATGCGGGTAAGGTGGGAGAGGACATTGAGAATCCAGTTATGATGGGCAATTCGGCCTACATTTCTATGAAGGTGATCAGAGCAAGCTTCTGGCGGGAGTTGAAAAGGTCGCCATAAGTGTTTAATCCGTAGTTTCTAACAGAAAATGCTCTCTCCGCACCTCTACCTTTCCCTTGAGGCGTTGGTTCATCCGGCACAGGATCAATGTCCCATTCATCCATAAGTTTCTGCTTTTTTCTTCAAGGTAATTTTCTGCGGATTTAAAGATCTCAATGTCTTTATCTTTTGCCAGTCAGTATCTTTTTCCAGTGATTCCGGGTTTGTGTAGAACAACTGCGACCATTCTCTCTCCCGACTTCCCTTCCTGAAAGAGTTTTCTTGTGGTTTTGTCATCAACAACTCCACCGCATATGGGACAAACCGCTATTGCCCTTGACACCGTTCCTTTTGATAGATCAAAGCCATTTGGCATTTCATCGTGGCCGTCTCTTACAACCTTGAACTTAATGCGAAGCAATCAAGAACCCTTGGGGATTTTCCGCCGTTTGACCTCGTCGCTCTTG
>WGFI01000027.1 GCA_015492295.1 Caldifarciminota bacterium | reverse complement strand
CGAGTAGAAATGTGTTCGGTGCTTCTAATGGTCTTGATACAGCAGATGCCTTTGTAAGTAAGTTAAGCAATGATTTAAGGGTGCATATCGCCACTGCTATCCTGACTTCAAGGTATGATGATGTTGCTTATTCCTTAGCGATAGACAACTCTGGCAATGTGTTTGTTGCTGGCGGGACTTGGAATTCCAACAACTTTGCACCGAGTAGAAATGTGTTCGGAACTCTTGGTGGTTGGGATGCCTTTGTGAGTAAGCTAAGCAACGACTTAGGGATACATATTTCTACTGCTATCTTGACTTCAAGTAGTGATGATTATGCTTTTTCCTTAGCGATAGACAACTCTGGCAATGTGTTTGTCGCTGGTGAGACTTGGAATTCCAGCGATTTTGCACCGAGTAGAAACGTATTCGGTGATACCGGTTGGGCTGGTGCCTTTGTGAGTAGATTACCAAACACTTTGGATGTTTCGGAAACACGGAAAACCTCAAAGGATGCAAATATAGAAATCTCAAAGGGAACCCTAACATTTAACCTCCGAAACTCCTCCTACCTAGGTTTTGATATTTATGATGCTTCTGGGAGGATAGTTAAAAGGGTGAGTCTCGGTTATCTACCCCCTGGAAGGTATGAGTATTCTTTGAACCTATCAAAAGGTGTTTATACGGTTAAGGTTAGGATGGGGGATAGAGTTGAAAGGATTAAATGGGTGTTTTAGCTAATCCCAAAGTCTCCATCTAACATCAATCCTTACCGTTCTATTACCTTTCCATTCATCATAAAATGCTCCCACACTTAAATCTTCATAGAATATCAAGTTCCCACCGATGCTTACCCATAGATCCCCGTCCTGCTCGTAATAAGCATCAAGGTTAGGATATAAAACCACTATATCTCTAAAACCGAATCTGAAACCCATCTTCCCTCTAACCCTATACCTCCCTTCCCAATCGTAAATTCCGAAAATCTTAAAAACCATCCATTTGAATTTATAACCTAATAGACCTTGAATTTCGGGTGATTCAAGGATGCTGTCCTTCATATAAGGCCTTTTCCCGAATACAAAAGCCACACCCAACCGTTGCATATAAGATAACTCGGCATACCCTGAATTTAATAATCCGCTTCTTAAATATGACGCCTCAAAATCAAAATTCCTATAAAACATATACAAATTTCCCATTATTCCCTTACCACCCACAAACCAAAGATCATAATTCCCTCCTTTAATCCCAGCCCCCGCACCCATCAAGGTATCCAAGCTGGTATAGTACATACCCTTCAAGTATATATCCTTACCTACGGAAGCACCCGCGCTCAACCCCCCATCCCAACCGACGCTCACATTAAACCAATCCCCGTCATAAGATGCAAAATAACCCCTTTCATTATACCCCCCCCTACTACCCTTAAACACATATCCGGTGAAACCTAAGAACCTACCTATGATCGCGTAGGCATAGTTCTCTATATTTATCAACCTTTCCGTGTAGGCATTCAAAATGAGGTTGGGAGAGGAAAAGCTCACTCCCACGGTTTGATAATCTATGGTATCGTATATGGTTTTATGGGTGTATATATCCGTGAATGTTCTTTGGGAAAATTCGGGTAAGTTGAAGGTCTTCTCATAGGTGAATCTTGGAGAATCGTAAAAATATTGAAATGTATAAATTTCGCAGTTTCTCGGACCGAATATAGGATGGAACGGTGAGCATAAAGGGAAGATCATCCCATAACCTCCTCATAGAATTCCTTCCAAAGGCTTAGATCCTTCAACAGTAAAGCCTTCGCGCCCCTCTCTTCAAGGGATGTCTTCTCCTTTTCCACAAGCTCCATACCCTTAATCTTTAAGGTTTTTATGGCCTTTAAGCACCATATATAAGGAACATTGATATCCGCAAATTCCTCCCCGGCTATCTTTGATACCCAATACTTTGCGAATCTGGTTTTTATTTCCTCCTTATCATCCAACCCGTTTATACTTTCCACAAAATCATTCCAGACCTTCTCCAAGTTCTCAATCTCAAATCTCCTTTCCTTCATAATATCCTCAACCGGTTTAACATCCTCCGGATTTGAAACCTTGATCTCTATACTCACCTCCTCCTCACCTTCTTCATTCTCAACCTCCATCGTCCTAACCATGCCCTTTATGGCAAAGACGAGATTGTTGTTGAGCTTATCCTCAAATTCGTTCGCCCCTTCATTGAGAAATATAACCACATCCGCGCTACCTGTGTCGTCCTCTATCCTCATACTGAATCTCGCGCCATTTTTGAACTTCCTCTTAGAGTAATGTGTCAAAGCCCCCATTATCTCAACCTCTTTATCATCCATACTTTCAAGTTCGCTTATCCTCTTAAATCCATACATATCACGCAGGAATTTATATCTGATGAAAGGATTCTCGGATATATAAACCCCTATGGACTCCCTTTCCATCATCAGGTTTTCCTTAAAGTTCTCCTCACTTTCTTCCAATTTCTTGGATAATCCGAAGATGTCCTTTGAAGCCATCCTCACGCTTTTCCTACCTGCGCTTATATATTTCAACACCTGCGATTTACTCATGGTCGTTATGGATCTAAATGCCCCCGCCTTCGCCAAACCTTCAAGTGTCCTCTTATTGAGTTTCGTCCTCTTTATGAATTCGTCAAGGCTGTTGTAAGGCCCTCTTGCGTTTCTATCTTTAACTATACTTTCCGCGGCGCTATCCCCAACGGATTTTATAAATCCAAGACCCCATATTATCCTGTTGTTCTCCTTATCAACTGTAAATTCTATATCACTTTTATTCACATCCGGTGGCTCTATGTTTATTCCTTGCTCCTTCATCTCATTTATGAACAAAGGTGCGTTATCAAAAAATTTCTGCTGACCTGAGGTTCTGAACGATGAGAGGGTTGAAGCGTAGAATACCAAAGGATAATGCGCTTTTATATATGCCGTCCAGAAGGAGATTATGGCGTACGCCACAGAGTGGGACTTGTTAAAAGAATAGCTCGCGAATTTCTCTATATCCTCCCACAATTTCACGACTTTATCCTCGGGAAAACCCCTTTCAATGCACCCCTTTATAAATTTATCCCTCATCTGTTCCATAAGCTCTTTCTTCTTCTTTCCTATCGCCTTTCTAAGGGTATCGGCTTCGCCGGGTGTGAATCCGGCCAATATCTGAGATGCTTTCATAACCTGTTCCTGATACACTATAAGACCGTAAGTTTCCGAAAGCACATCTTCAAGTTCTTTAAACTCATATTCAAAAGGCTTTCCATTTTTCCTCTCTATGTATTCATCAACCATACCACTCTGTATGGGGCCTGGTCTATAAAGGGCGTTTAACGCTATTATATCGTTTATATGTGTGGGTCTAAGACGAATAAGCAACCTCCTCATAGGGGAACTTTCAAGTTGGAAGACGCCCATGGTTTTGCCTTGCTGTAAAAGTTCAAATGTCTTTTTATCATCCAAGGGAATATTTTTCAGTGAAAAATTCGGATCGTACAGCTTCTTTATCATCTTTTCCGCCATGGATAAGGCGCTCAGCGTTCTCAGACCCAATATATCAACCTTCAATATCCCGAGAAGTTCAAGTATATTCTTATCAAATTGGGTAACTACCCTGTTCTTTACGACTGCCAAGGGAACATAATCGGTTATTTCCCCTGGGGTTATAACCATACCCGCTGCATGGACACTCGCCCCCCTAACGAAATTCTCCATCTTTATAGCATTTTCCACGATCTCCTTCCACTTTCCATTTGAAACGGCCCTTTTGAAATCCTCAACCTTCTCATAAGCCTCCCTCAGTGTGATCGGATCCGAGGGAATGTTAGGTACCAGCTTCGTTATCCTGTTAGCCTCATCAAATTCAATGCCATAAACCCTGGCGGTATCTTTTAAGGCAGCCCTCGGCTTCAATCTGCTGTAAGTTATTATCTGGGCAGTTGAGTTCTCCCCATAAGTCTTTCTTATATATTCAATAACCTCATCCCTGCGTCTATCCTCAAAGTCTATATCAACATCCGGAGGTGATACCCTGTCAGGGTTCAAGAACCTTTCAAACAATAGGCCGAATTTCAAAGGATCAACATCCGTTATATCAAGAGCGTAAAGTACCAAAGATCCGGCGGCCGAGCCTCTCCCCACACCCACCATTATACCATTTTTCTTCGCAAATTTTACTATATCCTCTATTATCAAGAAATACCCAGAAAATCCCAACTTCTTAATAACCTCCAACTCGTACTCCAATCTTCTCTTATACTCCTCCGGCAAGTTTCCGTTTAGTTTTTTCTTTAAACCCTCGTACGCCTTTTTCCTTAAATCCTCATAAGGATCCTTTATACCGGGTGGTAGAGGAAGCTTCAATTTCTTGGAATCTATCTCCAGTTCAACATTGACCATTTCCGCTACCAATTTCGTATTTTTCACCGCCTCGGGTGCCCAGCTAAACAGTTTAAGCATCTCCTCCTCGGACCTCATATACAACTCTTCGGTTGATAGTTTAAATCTGTTCTTATCGTTGAGCTTGTATCCCTGAGATATGCAAATGAGTATATCTTGAAGATGCTTATCCTCTTTGTTTATATAATGCACATCGTTGGTTGCTACGAGCTTTAAACCCGTCTTCTTTGATACCTCCAACAAGAAGGTGTTTATCTTCTGATTTTCCGGCAATCCAACATCCTGTATTTCCAAGAAAAATCTATCCTTAAAAAC
The DNA here is from genome assembly GCA_015492295.1 of Caldifarciminota bacterium. GTDB lineage: Bacteria > Hydrothermota > Hydrothermia > LBFQ01 > LBFQ01 > Caldipriscus. The sequence continues at coordinate 22,450 of WGFI01000027.1, read as the reverse complement.
CTCCTTAAACCAGTCTATAACTTTATAAGCCTTTTCGTACTGCTCAGTTAAAATGTATTGCGCTATCTCACCCTTGGGACAACCCGATAACACTATTATTCCCTTGGAATACTCCTGCAAGATATTCTTATCTATTCTCGGCTTACCGTAGAAACCTTTCGTATAACCGAACGATGAGATCTTAATTAAGTTCTTCCATCCATCGTTGTCCATAGCCAGAAGTGTTATATGATTGTACTCCTTATCATTCCTGTTCTTCTCCAAATCCTCAACTATGTAAGCCTCCATCCCAAGTATGGGTTTTATACCATTCTCAATGGCCTTAACATAAAACTCTATCGCTCCGAATAGGTTCCCGTGATCCGTCAAAGCCAAACTATCAAAACCCAACTCCTTCGTCTTAGCGATAAGGTCTTCAATCCTTGCCGCCCCATCAAGCAAACTATACTCGCTATGGACATGGAGATGAACGAAATCGGCCATGATAACCCACAAATATACGGCCGGTGATTTAGTATATGGAACAAGTTTTTGACCTTATAATATCCACCATGCGAAATGTGATTTTTTTGTTTTTCTTAATATCCTGCGTAGGTAATAAAATGGTTGATGTTAGTTTGAAAGGAAACAAAGTCGTGTTTAAAGTTAAAAAACGGGGTAGTATAATAATCGCCAAATATTACGGTTATCCTATTAAGGCGGTTATAGACAGCGTACCCATCGTTAAACCCGGAAAATACGATTACGATTATGATAGCGCGGATGTGATCGCCTACGTATTCGTATCCGACAGCGTGCTGATTGACACGGATATGTATATCATTCCTAAAAGGGGTTTGTCGGAATTCTTAAAGCTTTACCTCACACTGCCAGACACATCATCGGACTTTATACAACGGTACGCCGATCTCAGGATAAAATATCCTAACATTTTCGCCTTCTATTACGATTACATCTCGGCACTCTACGAGAAAGGCAAGGTTGATGAGGAAAGTATCAGGGACTCCTTGGATAAACTCTTTAAAAAATTCTCCAACCATGCCGATTTCCTACTCAGCGCCTGTGAAATAAGTCTATACATATTGGAGGACAGCACCAACAGGTACCTTGATATGCTAAAACTCAAATATCCAACTTCCATACATAGGATAATGTGCGAAATGGAACGGTATTTTCAGGATAGGAATTATGACAGCATACTGAAATTTAAGGAATATCTTGGAAGGTTTCATATGTATCCCGAATTTCGGAGGTACATTCAACTCGCCATTTACAAGAAATCTATAATAGATACAGGAAGGACGTACATTGAAGATTACCTGAAAGCTATACCCAAGGAGAATAGGTTCGCGAAGGACTACGATTTACTGACGGGCATATACTCCCAATATTCAGATACCATAAGATTGAAAAGCATAATGGATACGCTTGAAAGTGTTTATTCTTCGGACATATCTGAGATTAAGGAACTACTATTTTTCTATAACCTACCCGCCATCTTGACGATTCGGAATTACAAGAACAGAAACTTTGTATATAGGGTTCTTAGGGAGAAGTTCGGAAGGTTTTACGATTTGAAGTACAATTATTATTTGATGACGAGTAGGTTTAAGGAGGTGTATGAGAGTCTTTTGCCGGTATTCAGAAAGGAACCAACATCTTTGGATTACTATATAGGTGATTTCATTAAAGCGAGCCTGAATGTCGGTGATACTCTGTCCTATTTGAAGGCCTCCGCTTACGCGATCTATTATTACGGTGATACATCCTATCTGAGGTACATTGAGGAAAGCTTGAAAGTTTCAATTGATTCCCTACGGAAACTCGTTAAGTTTGATACGGTTAAAGCGTTTAGGGCCATAACCTTGGATGGTGATACTATAACAAAGGAGGATTTAAGGGGTAAGACCGCCGTTATAAACTTTTGGGCTACATGGTGTGGTCCCTGCCGTAGGGAGATACCTCATTTAAATTCCTTGGTGGATAAATTTTCCCACAACTCATCCGTTATATTCATAGCGATAAGCGACGAAAATCCGGTTAAGGTTAAGAGGTTCGTTGAAAAGAATGAGTTTAAATACATCGTTTGCGCGGGTGGAAAGGATATGTTTAAAGAGTACAACATTTACGGTATTCCCGTGCATATGATAATATCACCCTCAGGATACATAGTTTTCAGAAGGATCGGTAGCATTAACTCACCCGAGGAGCTTGAAAATCACATACGGAGACATATAAGGCTTTAAGCCTCTATGGTCGGGCCTCCTCCCTCATCATTCGGTGGGTTCTGTTTGGTTCCCGTTTGTTGATAGATCTTTGATATTATTGAGTTCCATATATTCTGGAAGTTCTCAAACTCCTTCCTCATCTTCTCCTCATCGTTGCTTCCCATAACCTCCCTGAGCTTACTTATACCTTCATCTATCCTCCTCTTTTCATCCTCAGTAAGTTTATCGGAGAACTCCTTTTTCGCCTTCTCAACCTCATAAATGTACGCGTCTATCTGGTTCCTCAGCTCCGCTATCCTCGCCCTTCTCTCATCCTCCTCCTTGTACCTTTCCGCCTCCTCTATCATCCTCTGAATTTCCTCCTCCGTTAATCCGGTCCTCGCGTGTATCTTTATATCCGCCTTCTTCCCCGTTGATTTTTCAACGGCGGAGACATGCAATATCCCGTTCGTATCTATCTCAAATGTCACCTCTATCTGAGGAACGCCACGAGGTGCTGGTGGAATTCCCGTTAAGTCAAATCTACCGAGCAACCTATTCTGAGAAGCTATCTTCCTCTCCCCCTGATATACCTCAACGGTTACGACGGTTTGATTGTCATAGGCCGTTGTATATATCTTTGATTTTTTAACGGGTATAGGGGTATTCTTCGGTATAACCACATCAAATATATCACCGAGTGTCGCAACACCTAAGGATAGAGGTACCACATCAACGAGGACTATATCTTTCTTATCTTTCATCTCTCCGGTGGCTATAGATGCCTGTATTGCGGCGCCTATCGCCACGACCTCATCAGGGTTTATACCCGCATGCGGTTTCTTACCGAAGAATTCTTCAACCACCTTCTGCACCAAGGGCATACGCGTCTGTCCTCCGACGAGTATCACCTCATCTATATCACCCCTACTGAAACCCGCTTCATCCAGCGCGGCCCTCATCAGTTCAACCGTACGATTTATCAGAGGTTCAGCCATACCCTCCAATCTTGATCTGGTTAAGGTCCTTTCAAGATTCAGACCGACCTTGGCCTCCGGATCAAAGGCGATATAAGGGAGGCTTATTAGGGTTTCGCTTTGGAAGGATAGTTCCTTTTTAGCCTTTTCCGCCGCCTCCTTCAGACGCTGCAATGCTGCTGGATCCTTGGAAAGATCAACCTTGGTTTCCTTGTAAAACTCTTCAAGCAACCACTCAATTATCTTCTGATCAATATCATCACCGCCGAGATGGGTATCTCCATGTGTGGCCTTCACTATGAAAGCCCCCTCCACCAATGTCAAGATTGATATATCAAATGTTCCTCCTCCTAGGTCATAAACCGCCACCTTTAAGGATTTATCCGACTTATCCAACCCGTAGGCCAGGGCCGCGGCCGTAGGCTCTGGAAGTATCCTTATAACCTCCTTAAATCCTGCTATCAGACCCGCGTCCTTCGTCGCCTGTCTTTGAGGATCGTTGAAGTACGCTGGAACCGTGATCACGGCTTTATGGACTTCCGCTCCCAAGAAATTTTCGGCGGATCTTTTTAGTTCCGAAAGGATGAACGCCGATATTTGCTCGGGTGTGAATCTCTTTTTCATAGCGGGAATCTCCACCTCAACCCTGTCATTCGGACCTGGTACCACCTTATAAGGAACCCTATCAACATCCCCCGAGTTCTTGGATTCATTGTAAGTTCTACCCATAAACCTCTTTATTGAGAATATGGTATTGAGGGGATTGGTTATGGCCTGTCTCTTTGCAGGAGAACCGACCAAAATCTCACCATTCTCCCTAAAAGCAACGACAGAAGGTGTAATTCTCTCACCTTGCCTATTTGGTATAACAACAGGCTCACCACCCTCAACCACTGCTACAACCGAATTTGTCGTCCCTAAATCTATACCTATCACCTTCTCCATAGGAAGGAATTTTAAGGTTGAAAAATTTACTTCGTGCTTATTATCATTTCAACGATACGGTCAAATATGTGCAGGTACTCGGATTTAACCGATAGGGTTTCCTTTATATTGAAGAACCTCAGTAAATCTTTTGAAGGCCTTCCTATGAACCTTTCCAACTCCTTTAAGGACATAAGATTCGCCCTCAGCCCCAAATATATCCTTTCAATCCTCTCCTTTTCCTCATCCAGAAAATCGTACTCCTTCGGTGTCGGAAACTCCTTTATATATCTGCTTAGAGATGCTATATTTATCGTTCTGAGTTTTCTCTCCGGATAGAACGAGGCCGCCGATGGACCAAATCCCAAATATTTTTCCCTCTTCCAATATTTCAAGTTATGCTTGCATTCGTATCCGAGTAATGCGAAGTTTGAGATCTCGTACCTTTTATAGCCATAAGATGTCAAAATTTCATCCCTAAGGACATAGAAATCTTTTAGGTTCTCAGGAAGATTTAAATCGCCTTTTTTATACCAGTAATGGTAAAGCGTTTTTTCCTCTATCTGCAAGGAATAAGCCGATATATGGTGCAAGCGAAGATTGACGAGTGCGATCAGATCCCTTTCAAAATCTTTAAGGGTCTGTTCGGGGTAGGCGAATATAATATCGGCGTTTGTGTTAAAACCGTAGTTTAAAGAATTTTTCAAGGCATCCATACATTGCTTCGGCGTATGCCATCTTCCGAGGATTTTCAATCCTTCATCTTTAAAAGTCTGAACGCCTACGCTTATACGATTTATGCCGAAGCTCTTCCAAATTCTAAGTTTATATGGAATCACATCCTCCGGATTCGCCTCTATGGTTATTTCGGCGTTTTCATCAATCGTGAATGTTTTATAGATGGTATTAAAAATCCTATCAAGTTGATGCTCTTTCAATAAGGATGGAGTTCCACCGCCAAAAAATATCGTATCAACCTTCCCACCTTCGGAATTTCCGATCTCCCTTATAAGCGCCTCTATGAACATCTCATCAACTTCCCCCCTTTTCCTATAAAAATCGCAGTAGGGGCATATTTTTCTACAAAAGGGTATATGGATGTATAAACCCAACGGAAAATTATAAAGTTGAAACTCACTTGACAAATGAACATTACATCCTTAAAATATACACCACAGGAGGTGAATTATGAAAGGAGAAAGTTCAAGGTTAAGGGTAGCAATGGTAAAGGGGCTGGGAAAGCCCCTAAATAGGTTCCTTACTCCTTACTCCTTACTCCTTACTCCTTACGCTCTTAGGGTTTATAGTTCCCCTTAGGGTTATGGGACAGAGCAAGTGGGTGATTGATTGGGATGATGGTTCAAGACTTCCTTCATCCTTATTGAGGGATTCCGTATGGGATATTTCCACATTTTATATAGTTAGGTTCCCAACCAATGGATTTAGCGTACTCAAACGAATAGCGTATATAGGAACCTATTTTCCTGGGGTGAAAATGGGTAGTATATCCACTTTTGATTTAGATGGAAGGCCTGTGCATCCCGCGAAAGGGATTAAAGTTTATTTTGATCCGAGGTATATAAGGGATATAAGTTTCCAATCCGCCCTACCTTACTACATGCAAAGATTTAGAGTGGGAGTTTTCAGAGGTTTCTATATAGGCGGATATGTTAAGGATCCTTCAAGTCTTAAAGACATATTGATGGTAAGGACGAACTTACTATTGGTCCCTGTTCAGGCTTATAGATATGATCTTGACCCCATAGGTGAGAGCGATGAAGTTATATACAGGTTGTTTAAAGATGGTAAGAGTTTTGTATCCAATCTTATAAACTTCCACATAGTAGGTGTAGGATATACCACTTATAATGTCGGCAGGAGTGAGTTATCAGACAAGAATATATTGGTGTTCGGTGTGGATAGTATCCTTAGACCGTCCTTCGCCTGCATATACGGTGGGAGCGGAACGGATGTGGGGACATATCTCTACAAGATAGATGATACGACATACATGGTATTAGGTTATAGCGATAGTTATATATCTTCTGGTAAGTATGGGGTATTTGTTGCGAAGATAGATACGAGATTTTGCAGACCTTATTGGATAAGAATATACTATGATACCCTATACAACATAAGTTTGATACCTTATGCGATAAACAGAAGCGTTATATTACCCCTTGAACCTGGGCAAGCATCTTTAACATTGTTTCACATAACAGGCACAGCCATAGATATGTCGGGAAAACCTGATCCTAAATATACTCTGTTCCTATTAACCGTGGATGGTAATGGGAATTTTGTAAATTTCAATAGGTATTATTTCCGTTCCGGTGATCCTCTACAAGAACGGAACCTATTGGGTTTTGAGAGTATAGTTGATGGGGAAGATATAATAGTGGTTGGAGAGACATTCGCCTCATTCCTGTTTTCCGAGCAGCTACCGAGGTTTGAATTTATGGGGGGACCACTTACTATTCAGCATGGAAGGGGGTTTGCCATGAGACTAAGACCTGATGGAAGCATAATTTGGTCTAAGGAGTATCTATCACATTTTGAAGAGATAGATCCAGAAGGTGCGGAAAGCGGGTTCTTTGCCGTAGGTAAGCTTACTGATAGTTTGTTTGTTGCGGGTGGTATGGTTGTAGCCTTGGACAGTTTAACCTTATCTTATCTCGGTGCCTCAATAGATGTTTTTGATGGGTCATCACTTTGTTATAACAGCAGAACCATATTGAGAACAACATACCATCTAACTTCCAGAAATGACACATTTTATGTGGGTTTTTATCCATACCAATATGATACCGTTAATATGGAGGTTGATCTTGTCAGAGCAGTGGGCCATTATTGTAATAGGGATCCCCTACCTTTCTCAGGTGTAAGAGGAGGACCTCAGGCTTATACTGTTGGATGCGGTGAGAAAGGGAAGTATGAGATTTATACCATAAATGGTAGGCTTGTAAAGAAAGGTGAGGGTAGGGAGAATCTCAAAAATCTACCAAAAGGCGTTTATATGATAAAGCGCGGTAATAGGGTTTATAAGATAATAAGGAGGTGAGGTATGTTAATAATGATTTTAAGTGAAACTCAGTTTGATCCTACGGTTTATGACAACCACCTATGGAGCGGATGGGCTTATAAAACTTGGCAGACTTGGCATGGGAACTTTCAAAGGACCAACAGGCAGGCTTTGAGGGGGAATATTATGGCTACCAATAGGACGACCATAAGGTTAGGTGTTCTGTATGGGTATTTTATTCTTGTGGATAGGAGATTAGATGCTTATTATTACCGTGAGTATCGTAGAGATATATATGTTCATAGAGGAAGGAACGGTATGAGCATAGGTTTTTGGAACAGTATATGGACTTTTCATGGTGATATACCCGTACTTGAAAACAGGAACTCAAATGTGATGTATTCACTAAATAATCTACCTATGGCCATAGATATAAATAACGATGGAGCTTATGATTACATATCTTTACTATTTGATAACCTTTGGACAACGGAGATTTATGGATATATAAAGGGCGTTAGTTTGGATCCCCCTGTGATAGCATGTACAACCTCATCCACTGAGCCGGTGGTAGATAAAAGAACTAGGAGATTGTTTTTCACGGATGGGAACTTGCGTAAGATAGTGGCTTTGAAATTATATATAGATACGACTGGGGATCTGAGATTTGATACCAGTATGTTAAAGTATGATACGGTATGGATGAGGCCGTACATACAATTCCAGCCCGGTTTTCTCAGTATGGCGGATTTCAATGGGGATGGGTATTACGAGATCGTGGTTCCGTTTCTTGCGGATAGCACGGTAATATACGATATAGATGGAAATAGGCTTTATAAGATTCCCAAGGGCGTGTATGAGTTGAATGGCGTATTGGTGGATGATATAAATTCGGATGGTGAATATGAGGTAGTGGTACCCTATGATGGCGTATATGCGTACAAGTATGATGGGACTTATTTATGGGAATTTCATCCAACATTTCCATTGATAACGAACGCCATATCTTCGGCGGACATAGATTACGATGGGGATGTGGAGTTGGTGGTCATAGCGGACAGTTTGTATGTACTTAACGGGAGAGATGGGAGCAAGGAATGGTCTGCGTTCATAGGTGGGTATCCTTTGAAAGGACAAGGTGCGAAGTTGGCGGATATAGATCCCAAGAGTTATGGTATGGAGATAATAATACCCAAGTGGTATGGGGATAAAGGTTTGGATGTATATTCTGCGGATGGCAGGTTGTTATGGAGGGAATTTTCTGGCAAGGGGGTGCAAGGGTTGGCGTTGGCTGATGTAAATCTTGACAAGTGCTTAGAACTTCTGGTGTTATACGACATTGACAGTGTTGCGCTGATAAGGGGAGGAGCGAGAGGTGAATCCTGCGGTTATATATTGGCGATTGATGAGGCTAAGGAAGCAGAAAGTACATTCTCATCGGAGAGGTACAAGATATATGATATAACTGGAAGGTTGGTAGGAGAAGGAAAGGGGAGACCCAAGAATCTGAAAAGAGGGGTGTATTTTTATGTAGGCAAAGGTAAAATAAGGAGGGTCATAGTATGGTGAGCCTTTTACTTGTGCAGATTCATCAGCTCTGGACGAAGTCTGTGGTTTTAGATACCACACATTTGAGTATATCGGCGATATATCCTAAGGGGGACAGGTATGTGATGTTTTTAAGGGGAGGTTGGGATACCACTTTTCTGATATACACCGAAATAGATAGCAGTTTGAGTAATATACTGACCAGCAAGGCTTACAAATTTTCTCTCAGGTATAGCCAATGGAGGTATCCTTTTCAGGTGTATATAGACAGTATTGGAGGGGGATATATAGGGCATACCATAATATCATCCGACAGCATAGACACCTTTAAGGTGGCCTTGTTCAAATTTGATAGCACGGGTAATTTAATATGGGCGAAGACATACAACTATCAAACTGACAGGAATTATGAATTTATATATCAAGCCCTCAGGGTAGTAAGATTGAGCGATGGGTATTTGGTTTTTAGCGTAACGGATACTTTTGATGCCCAGATAGATAGCATATATTCCTGCTGTCCTTGGGCCTATGCGGATGAGGATCCGGTAATAATAAGGATAGATAACAACGGCAATGTTTTATGGTCAAAGATATTGAAGTGGGAGTTAAGTGAGTTGGCGATAGGTGATGTGATATATGCGGGTGGAGATAGTATGATAGTGGGTGGATGGTATTACGACTTTGATAATCCTCCTTACAACGCCATGATAGGAATTATAGACACGCTGGGGAATGTAGTATGGATGAAAGCCTTACAGTCGGATAAGTATATAGGTGTTAGGAACTTTGTCATACTTGACAGTAATAGGATATTTGGTATAACGGGCCAGGGGTTAGGTGGATGGGTAAATTGTGGGGGGATACTATTTGATGGAAATCTCAACCCTTTGAGATGTGGAATAGATATAAGGGATCAGGACATGTATAGCAACGGTATATTCACTTATGATGTGAGAGTTATTGGAGATAAGATTTTCAGTTATAGCTGTGTGGTTGATACGGGTATAACGAAGGTAAGGGACAAGCATACGCCGAAGATATTAAAGGTTGATAGTACATACGCTTACTTCTATAAATACTCTTGGAGGGATTTAATAGGGGGTATATATAAAAGCGTATATACAGGTGAGATGATAAGGATATGTACCGATAGCATAGGTTTTGTGCCTGCTTATCCTTGTGCGATATTTCCTGCGGATATAACCGACTCCATAACTGTTGTCAGCTTCACATTAACGCCTCAGGATATACCTTACACTTATATAGGTTCGGTTGTTTTGAATTGGGATACTTTGTGTTTTAGGAATGTCGTATCGGCAAAAGAGGGCAAAGGTAAATATATATGCTCGGCCAAGTATGAGATTTATACCGTAAGTGGTAGGCTTGTAAGGAAAGGTGAGGGTAAGGAGGATCTCAAAGACCTTCCTAAGGGTGTTTATATGATAAGGCGTGGTGGGAGGGTTTATAAGGTGATAAGGAGATAAATTAAGCCCCAAATCTCTTCAATCTTCCAGAAACTGCGAGAAGCAGAGGTATGAGTTCAACGGATCTCCTTATCCCTAAGGAACCCCTTATAGCCTCCCTCTCACAGAAAGTCCATGCCGTTGGAACCCCCGCCTTCAATGAGGTTATGAGCAAAGGTACATAATGCCATGAGTGGGAACGCAATAAGGCTGGTGTATTGTGGTCCCCGGTTATAGCAACGACGCCACCTAAGCTCATTATTCTTGGAATATAGCTATCAAACCTTTCAAGGGATTCAACCTTCTTCTTCCAATCGCCGTCTTCCCCTGCTTTATCGGCATCCTTGTAATGTATATAGAAAAAGTCAAAATCTTCGTAATTATCCTCTATCGCCTTCAATTCGCTTTCAAAGTCCGGAGTATCGGAGGGTACGTACATTCCGACCAGCTTAGCCAGACCCCTATACATCGGATAAGATGCGGTACCGAAAGGTTTCAACCCCCACCTCTCGCTGAAAGGCTCTATGTTCGGCCTCTTCGCGTATCCTCGCATCAAAAAGAAGTTTGCCCTCTCTTCCCCTTTAAGTATCTCTCTCGCTCTTTCCACAACTTTCTTCAAAACCCTTGATGTTTTCTCAGCGGAAGGTTCCAAAGGCTCAGGTTCATGAGGTTCCAAACCTTCCTTGCCGGGATCCGTTTCCATAATTTTATCGGATAAACCTTCTCCCCTCAGAACCAACACGAACCTGTGCTCTTTCCCACTCTTCCATACGATCTCAACACCATCAACCTCGTTTATATCTTTCAGCATATCAACCAATCTAAGATTCTCCTCGGTAGGTATCCTTCCCGCTCTCCTATCAACTATTTTACCGTCTTTGAGTGTGGCGAAGTTGCATCTTATGGCTATATCACCCTCCTTTATATCCATATCAAGACCCAAAGCTTCAAGTATTCCTCTACCTATACGGTATTCAAGGGGATCGTATCCGAAAAGCGCTAGGTGAGCGGGACCGCTCCCCGGCGTTATACCAGCGCCTACGGGCTCAATAACTCCAACCGGATACCTTTTACATAGGGAATTCAAATTGGGTAGATTCGCGAGTTCAAGTTCGGTGAAGCTCCCCACCACTGGAAGACCACCAAGACCATCAACGACAACCAAAATAATTTTATCACCTTCACTCAGAAGCTCTTTGTATATCATTTCACTTTACTTCCGTGAAAGGTCTTTCTCAGAGCATTCTCTATATCCGCGATGAGATCATCCGCATCCTCTATACCTATGGACATCCTTACCAAATTCGCTGGGAAATCCGTTATAGGAGATAGCGCGTGGGTAGTCAAAGCGGGAGATGTCACTAAACTGTCGGTATCACCTAAGGAGACCGCGAAGTGGAAAATGTTGAGATTCTTTATGAAATGTTCAAGGTGCTCCTTCGTGCCATCAAGCACAAAGCTCACCATTCCTGAGAATCCGTTGTGCATTTGCTTTGACGCTATATCATAGTATTTAAACGAAGGAAGACCAGGGTAATATACTTTAATGACTTCCTCACGAGTCTCCAAAAACATAGCGACTTTTAGGGCATTTTCCGAGTGTTTTTTCATTCTAACGGCAAGAGTTCTTATGCCTCGTGCTGTAAGCCAAGCGTTAAAAGGTTGCATTATGGTTCCGAAAAGTTTCATAGTATAGAGAAGCTTCTTTATAAATTCTTCCTTACCTACCACAACGCCACCTATGGTATCCCCATGCCCGGAGAGATATTTGGTTGTGCTGTGAAGGACAACATCGGCCCCGAGAAGTATGGGTTTTTGGTGGTATGGGGTTGCGAAGGTGTTATCCACTATGAGCATTGAATCTTTCTCTTTGCATATCGTCGCTATCTCCTCTATATCAAATATATCCAGTGTAGGATTGGCTGGGGTTTCAATGAGACAGGCTCTGTGTTCCTCCTTCTTCAAAGTATCATAAATCTCATCCGCGTTGGAAAATATCACCTTTATACCGAACTCCCTTAGAAATTCCGCGAGTTCCGATGTGCCACCGTATATGGGTTTTGATAGGATAAGCGTATCCCCTGGCCTTAATACCGTCATAAGGGTCGTGAGTATTGCGGACATTCCAGAATTGAAGGCTATACCACTCTCCGCCCCTTCAAGTACAGCCACTTTTGCACCCACAAATAAGGCATTTGGATTGCTTACACGGGTATAGATATGGTGATGCTCGGAACCTGTAAATGCTCCGTAAGCTTCATCCAAAGAATTGAAAAGGTAGGTTGATGTTTGATATATGGGTAATCTGTGAGAATGTAAGGATTTATTTAAATATGCATCCATCTCATGGAAAGACTCCTCATCTAAGCCCCTAACAATCTTAGTATCCTCTTTCATAGTTTTCCTCCAAATGTAAAACCCTCTCAACCTTTATAAAATTTATAACTTCACCCCCCAGGATCACATTTAGGTCCTCCGTTATATCCATAAAGACCCCTTCAAGTACTCCATAATCAGTTGTTATTATAACGGGCTTATTTATAGTATCAAGTTTCTCCTTGTATTCTCTGAACACATCATTGAAATTTCTCCGATCAATCTCCATAAGGTGTTTCCCTATATTATAAGCGAGAAGATTTATATCGTGTTCCTTCCCAGTCAGAATAAATATACTTGTGGAGTTTTCAACAGGTGGCTTAGGTTGATTAACATTCAGACCTATACCCACAGCCAGCAGACCTTCCCTCTCCTCAACCAATATACCACAAATCTTTTTATTTTCAACATATACATCGTTCGGGAATTTTATTCTTGCGGGTATCCCAAGGGTTCTTAAAATATCCCTTACAACAACAGCTGAACCGAACATAAACTTGAATCCATCGTTCTCATCCTTTTTGATGAAAAGACCAGTCATCCATAAACCCCCTTTCGGCGATACCCAATTCCTTCCATACCTACCCCTCCCCGATGTTTGAAAGTCAGCTAAAACAAAAAAGGGAATAGAATACCTATCCTTTAACCTAAAAACCTCCTCGTTGGTAGAATCCGCTTTCTCTATGTGGATGATTTCAATTTTTGTTTCTCCTTCCATTCTTTAAGCACCTTAACCCTTTCGGATGGCTCAATGTAATCTATAAAGAGTATCCCGTTTAAATGATCCGTCTCATGCATAAGGACACGGGCATACAAACCTGTGGCCGCTATTTCAACCGGCACGAGTTTCCCATCCTTATATTCGTATCCTTTCAATATGCACATATACGGCCTTTTTATATCGTAATAAAGTTCCGGAAATGATAGGCATCCCTCCTCCCTAACCTCCTCACCCTCATAATAAACTATCTCGGGATTCACTATGACCTGATACTCCCCTTCGTTTTCCGTGAATTCGCCTTTATTCACAACAAAGACCCTCTTTAACACTCCTATCTGTGGGGCGGAAAGACCCAGACCATCATAGGCGAACATGGTATCAACGAGATCCTGAACCAACTCCTTGAAATCTTCATCAATGGAACTTACATCAATGGGAGAACTGACCTTCCTAAGAACGGGATCTGGAAAGATTCTAACTCTCCTTACCATTTGCCAATCCCCTTATAGCCCACTTCTTAAACCTTACGGGTATTCCCGCGGATATTTCAACTATGACTTCATCTTCTTTCTTTTCTATCACGGTGCCTATTATACCCGATTCTGTTATAACCCTATCTCCTTTTTTCAGATTTTCTATGAGCTGTTTTCTCTTCTTTTCCTCCCTTTGCTGAGGCATGATTATGAAGAAGTACAAAGCCGCTATCATTATGATAAAGGGAAAAGCCATGCTTAAAATATCCCCGAAACCCGTAGATTGCGCCAAAAGTAAGTTTAGCATACTTGGATATTATACACTTGAAAAATTTGTCCGTAAGTTTAAAATGTAAAGCCTTATAATATTCAACCCTTATGGATAGACCCATATGTGTTATGAAGTTCGGTGGGAGTTCCGTTGGTAGCGTTGAAAGGATTTTAAGGGTTGCCGATATAATCTACCGAAAGAGTAAGGATTATAGACCTATAATAGTAGTATCCGCAATGGGGAACACGACCGATAGACTCCTTGGAATGGCATACAGTATAACCAAAGATCCTCCACCTAGGGAGATTGATATGCTTTTAACCGCAGGTGAAAGGATATCCATGGCCTTACTTTCTATGGCTTTACATGAGAAAGGCCTTGAGGCGTTATCATTTACGGGCTCCCAGGTTGGGATAATAACCGAGAATAGGTTCAACAAAGCGAGGGTGTTGGAGGTGAAGCTTTTACGGGTGAAGGAGGCGTTAAATGAAGGAAAGATTCCGGTTATAGCCGGCTTTCAAGGCGTCAGTACAAAGAAGGAGATAACTACCTTAGGTAGAGGTGGTTCGGATCTCACCGCGGTGGCCCTTGCCATATCGCTCGGAGGTGTTAGATGTGAAATTTATACGGATGTTGATGGGGTGTATTCGCTTGATCCTAAGAAATATCCCTTTGCGAGGAAATACGATAGGATAAGTTTTGAAGTTTTATCCGAACTTTCATTTGCGGGTGCTAAGGTTATGCATAGTAGGGCGGTTAATTTGGCCGCCAAGTACGATTTACCATTTTATATATTGTCCTCTTTTCATCCAGAAAAAGGAGGTACCGTCGTGGAAAGGTACCTTGAAAGTCCTGGGGTTAAAGGTATCGCGTACAAAAATGTGGTTATGTTTGATGTAGAAGGTGCGGATGACAGATTCATACTGGAAGATATATTGCAGGAAATTGAAATAATAAACTACTCCCATGATTCCACGGGAAAACACCTGATATTTACAATTGAGGAAGGCGATAAAAGTGCCATGATAAAGATACTCTCAAACTCCAATGTTAGATACACTATAAGGGAAGAGCTGGTTATGATCAGCATAGTGGGTTGGGGAATAGGTAGCTCTCCCGAGATTCGTGATCAGGTGTCCGATGTCTTACGAAATGAGCATGTTTATAACATAAGTATAAGCGATATGAGAATATCGTTTGTGGTTGATGCACCCAAGAAGGATGAACTCGTTCGGAAGCTATCGGAAAGATTCAATCTGTTGGTATGAGATATATATTCGCTTTGATTCTGGGAATATCCATACCCACATTTAAAATCCTATGGGAAAGCAGATACGAAAGGACTTTTATGGCGAATTTGGACTCCCTTGAATCCTTGATGAACACCGAAATGGTAGGATCAACGGCGGATACATACACTTACCTTATAGGCGCCTACGGTTATTATAAAAATTTTTTACCTTTAATAAGGAAAGATAAAGAGAATCTGTGGATTTGCATAAGACCCGCATCATCGCTCGTCTTTGCGATATTTATGTATATATTTGGGAGATTCTTCCCCTTAGCGTATATATTCTTCTTCCCAATTATGATAATGCTCACTTATGCTTATATTACAAAGCTCCTGCGAATTGATACTTGGCTTTCAATACTCCTACTACTTTTGATAACACCTTTAACCTTCTATCACATCCCCCGATTGACTATGGAACCTGTTGCCGTTTTATTCGTTTTAATGTTCATCATAAATGTTTTCAAAGGTAAATATTTTCTTGCTGGATTATTTCTGTTCATAGCCGGCTTCCTTAGAGGAGAATTCTCCGTGCTATCTTTACTTTATGGAGCATATTTGATTTACAGATTTAAAAAATTTTCCCCTTCGCTCTTTTTCGTACCTTTCATATTTCAAACATCACTGAGTATAACCTGTGGGGATCAAAGCAACTTTTATTTCTGGACTTATAGAGCCTTCGTTGAAAATGTAAAAGGGGAAAGGTACTCTTCCGAGAAAATAAAAGATTGCATTGAGAGAAGATTGGGATACTTCCCCTCAAAGATCCTTCTAGTTGCGTACCCATATTCCAAGATTAATACCGATTGTTGGAAAGAGATAGTATTTAAGGAAGTTGATTTCGTTAAATATAAAGGTTTCATACTCTCACAGATTTTAAGAAACGCCTTTGATGTCGTAATTTTCCCAGTCAGTAAGTTTTCCAGATTCTTTAAGGGACCTTTACTCATCTATTACGCGTTATACGGTTTGTTAGTAATAATTTCCGTATTTTTTGCCCTTAGGTATATACCAAATGTTCTTATCGTTCTTTATGTCGTTCTTGTGCTCATATACTCCCTTTACAACCCTTTCGGATTGTTTGATTCATCGCGATTCAAACAGAATTTGATACCCTTTGAAATATCTTTCCTGTGCGTCGCTTATAAATCTATTTCCAATTCTCGGAGGAAGTCCCTTAGATTTTTCAAGTAGTTTATGAACCTTTTCTTTCCTTTCTTTGTGAGTTCATAATAGGTTATGGGTTTTCTACCTATGAATGTCTTTTCGTATTTTACTATCCCTTCATTTTCAAGGACTCTGAGGTGTGTGGCGAGGTTTCCATCCGTGAGTCCAAGTTCATCCCTCAGACTTTTAAAGTCCATCCTCCCATTCTTCAATAGAAGGGTTAAGATGCCCAGACGGGTTCTGTTATGAAGCAGAGGATCAAGTTCTCTCATCATCTTTCATATACATCGTTAAACCAAGCAGTGCCATGATCAAGGCGGAAATGTCGTATCCTACGAACAGATAAGTTTTACCGAACTTGGCTAATATGGGCAGTATAAAGAGTATAAACAGTCCTAAGAGAAAGTACCTACGAAATATAACTCCACTTAAAAGTATCCCTATGCCAAAAACATAGGTTATCCATAGGTTGAAGAACATATCATTCAGGGTACGGTAGTGCAGCGCAATATTCCACCAGAATGCACCGAACATTATACCCCATACGATCCCTATGTAAGATACGGTTGATATTCTATTTGAACCTTCACCATGACCTCTGCCATATACAAAGTAGGATACAAACGATATTCCAACTATTATTATAGCGACGGTTAATATGAGGTTGTTGAAGTAAAAGGAGAGTAAGGATGCGATATAAACCACAAACCAAAGTGAGGAGTTTTTCCAGCCGGCGAAAGGGAGGGATGAAAAGAAAAACGCAAAGAAAAGTGTGTGAAACCAAGAAGATAGGGGTATGCTCTTAGCGATGGTAGGGAGAAAGAGCATTAAACTCATATTGAGGGTCGTATAAACTCCCCATACGAACATATACCAAGCGAAGATCTTCCTCTCCTTTTCCCCTTTCTCAGCCAGGAATATAAGCGTATCAATCTCATCTAATATCTTTCTAAGCTCTTCCCTTTTCATATTTAATCCTCCCCTTGGGGAAGGGGGGATTTCGCCCCCTTTTTCCTACTCCGCTTTATTTCCCCACCATCCACCGCCTAAGCTAACCGCGATCCAGAAAACCGGCGTGTTTCCCTGTGGGTAATTGGTGGTCTCATTGCCGTTTATATCCCATCCTGAGGTGAGAAGATAACCTCCCCCACCTGTGATGCCGAGAAGTATAAAGCTGTATCGGTATAGGAATGTTAGACCACCCTTGAAAAAGATCCCTCCGCTACTCGTTCGTATCCTTGTAGGTGGATCTCTTAGAAGATCGTCAAAGCTCCCTCCTTTACTTTGATTTACGATTATCTCCAATCCTCCACCTCCCATTCCTACGGTCGGGAAAAGGAGCATATTATCGTTTGCGAATAGGACATATCCGAGAGAAAAGTATCCGCCGCTTACACCTGCGGATGAGTTGTAATCCGGGGATGTTCCCCCGAAGAGACCGATTCCGAAACCTCCTCCTCCTATGACGAGTTTGCCTATAAGCGCGTACCCCTCTCCGCCGGAGAGGAGACCAGAGCTCCCGGGTTGGGGATATCCTGCCCCTTTAATATTATCGTAAGCCGCCGGGGGCTGAATTTGAGCGTAGCCCCCTATCCAGTATCCAAAACCTCCTGCGAGTGCAACTAAAACCGTAATCATACCTCTAACCTCCTTTTGATGTCAAAATTTCACCAAGTATTGCGGTAAAGTTATAAAAACCGTGAGCGAAGAAAACGCCCCAGAAAGCCCCCGTATTCATATAAACCCCTCCGATTATAAGACCAGCCACAAAAGCGTATAAAGCGTGCTGCCAGCTGCTTCCGAGATGATGTAACCCAAAACCGAAGGATGAGATAATAAGACCCCAAACTCCCCCGATGGCGTTAAGAACATAGGCTCTCCATGTTATTTCCTCAAGGGAGCCGAAGATGGCGTGCTCAAAGGCCCAGAAAAGTGTCCATCTCTTAGGAGAAAATGTATGGATGTTCAAACCCAAAAACCTTACGGACGCTCTTAGTATCCATAGGCCTAAAAAGGCCAAAGAGAAGGCCAAAAGCTCGGTCCTAAAACCTCTGAAAGTAAAAGGGTTGAAAATTAAGTCTCCCTCTCCTATCCTCCAATAGGATATAACGGCCCAAAGGGCTATGTTCAGAGATACGAGGAGCATAGGAAACCAGAAGGTTTTAAGAGCAGTAAGGAGCGTATTACCAAAGGATATGAGAAGGGGATTCCTTGATGATGCGAGTGTGTAAGCGAGGAAATAGGATATGGAGAAAAGGCCGAACAAACTCAAAGTCATACCCACGACGGCGATATAAGGCCATATATTAAAAGTGCTTTTCATAACAAAGTATTATATGGATGAAAAGTATTTTTGTGGGAAAAGAAATTTCATTTTATTCTTACGGGGGTTTATTATGGGTATTACGCCGACTTACACACCTGCAGAAGAGGGGTGATGTACATGGGGAGGAAGAGAGTTATACGGATGGATAGGGTGGGTAGTACCGTATCCGCATATTCCTCGCGAGTTAAATACGACTTAGTGGGTTTTTAAAGTGTTGCATAAACCAGCTTGTCCTCATCCTTAGGGAGTATTACCGCTCGCCAAGTCAATAATAAACCTATCTATGAAAGATCCAAATATACGACCTTAGGGGAGACTTCTCCCCAATAAACCAACTCATCGGGTGTGAAATCAATGGCAAAAAATCTCGCTCTGTATCCCACCTCTATCTTACCCATATCTTTCAATCCTATACTCTTTGATGCTATATAGGTATAACTTCTAAACGCCTCGGTGGGTTTCATACCGTACGAAAATACGGCCAGCAATATTACAAGAAAAGGATTTAAAAATGGTGATGTGCCTGGATTGTGATCGGAAGCCAAGGCAACCTCTATGTTATGGGACTTTATTTTCTCATAAGGGGCGAACCCTTTCCGTAAGAAGAAGCCCGTTATAGGACAAAGGATAGCTATGACTTTATTCTTGGACATCAATTCTAAACCCGTGTCAGAGGGATTTAAGAGATGATCGGCGGAGATGCATTTATATTTACCTGCGAGTTCGCTCGCAAAAGGTTTGAACTCATCGGCATGCAATCTACATCTTACACCCTTATCCGTAAAGAACCTAAGTATGCTCTCCGTTTCTTCGTAATTGAACGCACCTTCGTCAGCAAATACATCAACGAATCTCAGCATATCCTTATATTCATCGTATCTTGAAAAGAATTCACTGATGTAATCTTCAAAATCTCTATCCTTCGGTTTAACATGAAAAAGCAGGGTTGGGATTATATCAACATCCTTAAACTCTTCCGATAATCGGTTTATGATTCTCAGCTGTCTTATCTCCTCATCAAACTCGATTCCGTATCCCGTCTTAATTTCAATTGCGCCCACACCATAACTTTTGAGTTTCTCCACCCTCTCTCTCGTTTGATTTAATATATCTTCATCGCTCGCACTCACTGTTTTCCTTACAGTTTCATATATTCCTCCCCCTTGCTTCAATATTTCCACATAGGATAAACCCTCCATCCTTAAAGAAAATTCTTTTAGCCTATCGCCACAATATAGTAAATGTGTATGGGGATCCGCGAAAACGGGATAAATTACCTTACCTTCAAGGTTTATAACCTCATCACCGTCAAGATCTTTACCGATCTTCAAAACCTTACCGTTTTCAACCAGAACATCAACACCATATATCAGATCTTCCCCCGTAAAAACCGCTCTTAAACCCTTTAATACCTTACTCACCGTACTCAACGAAGCATCCTGGGACTTCTCCCTCGTATTTATCAAGTAGGAAGACCTTTACGGTCGGATTTATCCATTTCTCCTCATAGGAATTGTTCCATATCGCGAAGTATATTTTATCGGATTTGTTTGTATAGCATACGAAAATGCTATCACCTTCAAGTGTATGCATTGACCAACTTGAATCCCCATCCCTGCTAAAATACTTGTATCCCGTCTTATCAAACATCACGACGGAAAAAGCATCAACGGGAGCGTTTTCCACTTTGAGAAGCATATATTTCCCTTTTGGAACTTTAACGCTAAATTCCGCATGATACCTCGGATGTATCTTAAAGCTTTTTTCAAAAATAGGCGTCTGAAATAAAATAAAGAGCATCATATTCATGTTCCTTCAACCCAACTCCTTTTTAACTGCGCCTCAGAAGGTTGATCTATGACCACACCCAGACTCGCCAATTTCCTTCTCGCAACCTCATAATCCAACTCGTCCGGAAGCTTATAAACGCGATTCTCCAAATCATCGTGATTATCCTTAATATATAAAACTGCAAGTGCTTGATTTGAGAACGACATATCCATGACCTCGGCTGGATGCCCCTCGGCCGCCCCGAGATTCACAAGTCTTCCTTCCGCGAGTAAATAAACTCTCCTTCCATCCTTTAACCTATACTCCTCCAAATTTGACCTTATTTCCCTACGCTCCTCAGAGAGTTCGTTTAAATCCCCTTTGTTTATTTCAACATCAAAGTGTCCAGCGTTCGCTAATATAACTCCATCCTTCGCAACCTCAATATGTTCCTTCCTAACTATATCGGGTTCTCCGGTGGCGGTTATGACAATATCGGCCTCCCTTATGGCTTCAATCATAGGTTTAACATCGTACCCATCCATATACGCTTCAAGGGCTTTGACGGGATCAACCTCGGTTATCACCACCCTGCAACCCATACCCTTCAATCTCATGGCTATACCTTTCCCCACCCATCCGTATCCTGCAACCACTGCGGTTTTTCCCGCGAGAAGTATATTCGTTGCCCTGAGCACTCCATCAACCGTACTTTGACCAGTTCCGTACCTATTATCAAACAGATATTTGGTATAAGAATCATTGACGGCTATTATGGGATATTTTAGAACGCCCTCCTCCTCCATCTTCCTGAACCTATTAACTCCCGTTGTCGTTTCCTCCGTTCCACCCAATATATCCTTCCAATATCCATGCCTGTGAGCCTCCACGGTTAAATCCGCTCCATCGTCAAGAGTTATATGGGGTTTGAATTCTAAACAAGAATGTATATCGGAGTAATAATCTTCTTGGTTTTCCCCCCTTACGGCAAAAACCTCTATGTTATAATCTTTGACCAAAGTCGCGGCCACATCGTCCTGGGTTGATAGCGGATTTGACGCGCACAGCCTTATATCCGCTCCAAGCGTTTTTAAAACTATCATTAAGGAGGCGGTTTCGGTAGTCACATGGAGACATGCTGCTATCCTTATTCCTTCTAAGGGCTTATCATCCTTATAGTCTTCCATTATACTCCTCAATACGGGCATACGGGAGAATGCCCATTCTATCCTCTTCTTACCTATAATAGACAAACTTATATCCTTTATCCTTGGCAAATGGGCGCGGGAGGACTCGAACCTCCGACCTCCGGTATGTGAGACCGGCGCTCTAACCAGCTGAGCTACGCGCCCAATCGGGGTGCCGGGATTTGAACCCGGGACCTCTTCCACCCCAAGGAAGCGCGCTACCAGGCTGCGCTACACCCCGTTTTATCGGGGCGCCCGGATTTGAACCGGGGACCTCCTGCTCCCAAGGCAGGCGCGCTAACCAAGCTGCGCTACGCCCCGTAATATCAAAATCGGGGCGAGAGGACTTGAACCTCCGACCTCCCGGTCCCGAACCGGGCGCGCTCCCAGGCTGCGCCACGCCCCGCTGATAAATGGTCCCGGGAGGATTCGAACCTCCGACCTCGCGCTTATCAGGCGCGCGCTCTAACCACCTGAGCTACGGGACCGAGGAAGAAGATATTATAAGGATGAAAGATTTTTTGACTTGACAAAGAGATATTTCCTCCTTAAAATATTCACCTTAGGAGGTGTAGCATGAAGATGCTAAACCTCGGAAATATGCTCGCAAAATGGGGAGGGGGGTATAAAACCCCTGATAATACTTGGGGTTTTAAGCATGTTTCCCGCTAAGTTATCGTCCCAACCGATAATAGATGACTGGCTACTTTACAGGAGGCTTAATCAT
>WGFI01000026.1 GCA_015492295.1 Caldifarciminota bacterium | reverse complement strand
TTACTCAAATCACCATTTGGTTCAAAGGGCTATAAAGCAAGGATTAAATGCAGACCCCAACCCTTACAACAAGGAGGAACACCTTTCCTTCTACAAGGTTAGCTTCACAGTTGATGTTGATATTCTGGGAAAGGATGAGTGGATAGTAGAAAATGTTTCTCCTTACGATAATCACCATAGAAGGCTTGAGCTTACCATAGTGCCCGGTCTTCAAAAAGTATTAGAAGAAGTTGATAAAACGAATCCGAACGAATATAAATATCGTGGAGGTGAGGCGACGATCAAGGTTGAGAACGCAGGAAATAAAAAGAAAATAACTTTTGAACTAAGCGAACCCCAGAAAAAACAGCGGGTTCGTGAAATTCTTGAAGCGATAAAAAACGGCCTGTGCGCCCAATCAAGCGGAGAAGCGAATCCCATAATTCCCCTATTTATAATAGCATCGGCCGTAAAAGTTCCCTCACCCATCTTTCATCCGTACATAGATATATCGTTTGATAATGATAACGGTAAATATAGGGTAATAGGTATAAATGATTGCCTGCGGAACGGTTGGTTGGATAATAAGGACAAGGTCTTTATGGAGGTTTCCGATAGATTGAGCGTTCCCGATAAGGATAAACTTTCTATACTCACGGATTGGGAGGAATTCCTCAGGGAAGTTGGAGTCCGATGAGCAAAGGACTTGAAAAACTCAAACCGCTTTTCTGGGATTACAAGTGGGAATCCGTTCTGAAAAACTTATCCTCACCTTTCGTGATAACCAGGGTTTTAGAGATAGGAAATTCCGAGCAGGTGAGAATTTTAATAGAACACATAGGAAACGATGCCCTTAAAGAATACATTGAGAACTACGCAAAGGAACATCTTTCAAAACTTTCATACAACTTTTGGAAACTCTACTATGAGAAGAACATTGCTAAAAGAACATAGAACAGCCATAAGAGGAACAGCAGTTTATTATTACCTGCAACACAGAAATTCCATAGCTCTGGATTCTTTCACTCTCAAAGATATTGACCTAGCTAAATATCAAAATATATTTGAGCCTTCGGAGATACTTCTAATATCTAAGGATACAATTCACGCTCGGGTGGAAGGTGTAAATATCTCATTCTTCTATTATCCTTATCCTCTACTCAAACCTCTGATCAAATTTGACATTATAAATCTTGCGAGTCTTGAAGAAGCTATAATTTCACGGGGCAGCAGAAACGATACTTTGATAAGGAAGGCTATGGTTTTCTTTGAAGATGCCGAAAAGGAACCCGAGATATTCACTATAAAGCGGGTTTCGTGGGAAAAGGTGAAGGAATTTTTTGTGGATAAGTTTGTGAGGTTTTGAGGAATGAAGGTTGTGAAAATAAAGATTTATCAGCCTCAGGCCCATTACAGGATTCCATTTACATATCAAAGAAGGCACACTTATCCAATACCACCATTCTCAACGGTTGTGGGTATGCTCTGCAATGTCCTTGGGATAAGGAATTTAAAAGGTGAAGGGGAACCCGATAATGAAGAATTTAAGAGGTTAAAGAATGTAAAGTTGGCGATAGCGGGTAAATTTTCCTCCAAAACGACCGAATATGTATGGTTCAGAAATCTGAGCAAGAAATCTCACGATGGGAGATTCGGTTTCTCTACGAATAGGAGATTGAACGGCGAAATAGAGCATCCGGGAGGGCAGCAACCCGTTTATATTGATATACTTAACGATGTCCATCTCTGGATATATGTGTATCATGAGGATGAAGAATTCTTAAAAAGGATATGTGAAGCTTTGAAAAATCCAAGGGATAGACTTTACCCTCTGCACTTGGGTAGAGCGGAAGATCTCGTGGTTATAAAGGATATATCGCTCTGTGAGGTTTCCGAAGGGGAGGTTTTCGGTCATAAGGATAAGTTCTTCTGGGTTCCTGAGGATAAGGTTGATTACGGTCTCATATATCGCATGCCTACATTTTATAGGCTTATCAACGGAACGAGGGTGTTTGAATTCACAAAAGTGAAACTCGTTTCTTCCGGTTTCACGGGGAATGTAAAGACGCATATAGACGAGAATGATGATAACGTACCTTTGTTCTTAATAGGAAAATGAGACTTAAAATCAGATTTTTACCTTTGGATAAAGTTAAGAGTTTTCCCTTGGATTACAGATCCACCTTTATATCCTTTTTAAAATCCGCCCTGAGTGATAAGTTCCCTTACATCTTTGACAGGAGGATGATAAAACCCTACACATTTTCAATAATCTTCAACAGGGATGTAAAATTCACCTCAAAGAGTATAGAGAACATAAAGAAAATAGACCTCCTATTTTCAAGCGGAGATACTTTAATACTTTCAGAGGTCTTCAATTTTGCGTTGGAATTAAGAGGAAAGACCCTCAAAGACCTACACCCTAACCTCAGGGATTTTAAACTAAGCAATATAGAACCCGTTTGGAAGAATTATAAGTCTGGGAACATCTTCCGCACACTTTCACCCGTAATAATAAACGATCCCGAGCGAAATCCAAAGAATCCCAAGGAGCACTTCCTCATCCCCGGTGATGAGAGATTCAACGATAGACTGCTTGAAATAACCCGAGAAAGGATGAGAAATTTAATAAACAAGGATGTGCCATATATAGAGATTGAGCCTATGGAAATCAGAGAGGTTATGGTTCGTCATTACGGAGGATATATTCGTGGATTTTTGGGAATCGTCAAGGTAAAATCCGATGATGAAACCTTGAGGTTTATATACGATTATGGTTTGGGAATAAGAACAGGACAAGGTTTCGGTATGTTGGAGAGTATTCAGCCGTAAAATCTTCGCATCTATGGAGCTAATTTTTGAGAAGAACAAGGAAGGCGTTCCGCATTTTAACTTTCCGGAGTTTGATTATGAGGTGGATATACCGGAGGAATATAAGAGGAAGAAACCCTTGGAGACGGTTTCGGTCCCTGAAAATGAAGTGGTAAGACACTATGTTAAACTATCACAGCTGAACTACGCCGTTGATATAGGTTTTTATCCTTTGGGTTCCTGCACTATGAAGTACAATCCTAAGATAAATGAAGAGATAAGTAGATTGGTCGGGTTCATGCACATACATCCGTTGAGTCCTCCTGAAACAGTTCAAGGTGCCCTTGAAGTTATGTATAAAACCCAGGAGATATTGAAGGAATTAACGGGTATGGATCATGCGACCCTTCAACCCTCCGCAGGTGCTCAGGGGGAACTTACAGGGATACTCATGATAAAGGCTTATCACAAAGACAGAGGGGAGGTGCAGAGGAATGAGGTTTTAATACCCGATTCCGCACATGGCACCAATCCCGCCACCGCCACTATGGCGGGTTTCAAGGCGGTTGAAGTAAAATCCAACGATAAAGGCCTTCTTGATATTGAGGATCTAAAATCAAAACTGTCCGAAAAAACCGTGGGACTTATGATAACGAATCCCAACACATTGGGACTATATGAGAGACAAATAGAGGAGATATGCGAACTCGTTCATAATGCTGGGGGTTTGGTGTATATGGATGGAGCGAACTTTAACGCCTTAATGGGATGGATAAAGCCGGGAGATACGGGCATTGATGTCATACATCTGAATCTTCATAAAACATTCTCCGTACCTCACGGTGGTGGGGGCCCGGGAGGAGGTGCCATACTCGTAAAGGATATACTTAAAGATTACCTACCTGTGCCCGTCGTATCCTATGATGGGGAAAAGTATTTCCTTGATTACAATGTTCCTAAGAGCATAGGGAAGGTGCATACATTTTACGGGCATTTTCTTGCAGTTTTAAGGGCGTACGCTTACCTCATATCCATGGGAGGTGAAGGGTTAAAGAAAGCGGCAGGCGATGCAGTATTGAACGCCAATTACCTGAAACATCTGCTTGAAGATGAATTTGAGGTGGCGTATCCGGGCGTATGCATGCATGAGTTCGTCCTTACGGCGAAAAATATAAGAAACGATACGGGTGTTAAAACGGTGGATATAGCCAAGAGGTTGTTGGATTATGGCGTTCATGCACCTACGGTTTATTTCCCGTTGATAGTTCAGGAAGCCTTAATGATAGAGCCTACCGAAACGGAAACCAAGGAAACGCTTGAAAGGTTCGCGGATATTTTGAAGAGGATCAAAAGAGAAGCCTATGAAAATCCTGAAATCGTAAAATCCGCACCGCATAACACGCCCGTAAGGAGGCTCAATGAGGTTAAAGCTGCAAAAGAATTGAAGGTATCGTATTATGAAAATAGCGCTGGGTTGTGATCATAGAGGATACAGGTTGAAGGAATATCTGAAAAAGGCCCTATCCTCCGAGGGGTTTGAGATTGTGGATTTTGGAACATTTTCAGAAGATAGCACCCATTATCCGATCTACGCTCACAGGGTAGCATCGGCCGTCGCGAGAGGGGAGGCGGATTTTGGGGTTCTTATATGCGCAACGGGTATAGGGATGAGTATAGCCGCAAACAAGGTGAAGGGCGTAAGGGCCGCGCATGTATGCAGTGATGAACTGGTTAAACTCTCACGCGAGCACAACAATGCCAATGTTATATGCTTTGGAAGTTTATATACGGATGAAGAAAAGGCTTTGAGATGGGTTAAAATCTTTGTGAATACCGAATTTGAAGGTGGAAGGCATCTGATAAGGGTAAATATGTTGGAAAATGTTTCCGATCAAGGATGACATACCTTCAAAGAGTAAGCCGATATTAAACTGGATAATAATAGGTTTATGCGTATTCGTATTCTTTATTCAGGATGATCGCATGACGGGTGCCTTCGGCTTCGTGCCGATAAGGTTCTGGTATAAGGGCGAATGGATACAGAGTATAACCTATATGTTCCTACATGCGAACCTATTACATATCTTTGGGAACCTGTATTATCTTTATGTATTTGGCGATAATGTTGAAGATAGACTTGGTAAGGTGGGATACCTCACCCTATTCATATCGGCGGGTATATTGGGAGCTTTGCTACATGCTATATTCTATCCACATTCACATATCCCACTCGTAGGAGCATCAGGTGCTATATCGGGAATTTTATCAGCTTACATGATAATGTTTCCGAGAGCCGGAATATATACGGTGATATTTTGGAGTATAGTGAGGGTTCCCGCTATCGTATTCATAGGTTTCTGGGCTGTTATGAATTACATATATGCTGTAAGCGGAGTTGAGATGGGGGTAGCATGGTGGGCGCATATAGGAGGTTTCTTGGCTGGGATACCCTTCGGGTTAATAGGGAGATTGAGAGGAGGAGTTGAAGATGAGGATATACAATTCCTTGCTTGACCTGATAGGCAAGACCCCCTTAGTTAGAACATCGCTTTTTAAGGATTTTAAGGCGGATGTTGTGCTGAAACTTGAATATTATAATCCTACGGGAAGCGTTAAGGATAGAATAGCATTGCAAATGGTTGAAGACGCTGAGAGGGAAGGTAAGTTAAAGCCGGGTATGGTGGTGGTTGAATCCACATCTGGAAATACGGGTGCGGGTCTCGCCTTGGTCTGCCTTTTAAAAGGTTATAAATGCGTTTTAACCCTTCCGGATAAGGTTTCAAAGGAGAAGATTGACCTTTTAAAAGCGTTAGGAGCGGAGGTGATTGTATGTCCGACTAATGTTCCACCCGAATCTCCCGAGAGTTATTATTCCGTTGCTAAGAGGATAGCGGAGGAAAGAGGGGGTTTGTATTTAAACCAATACGAGAACCCTTCAAACCCTAAGGCGCATTATTTTACCACCGGTCCGGAAATATGGGAGGATACCGATGGAAAGGTTGATGTTTTAGTGGCGGGTATAGGTACGGGTGGTACATTAAGCGGGGCATCCAAATATCTGAAAGAGAAAAAGCCATCAATTGAAGCCGTTGCAGCGGATCCCAAAGGTTCGGTTTTTTACGATTATTTCTATAAAGGGAAATGGGATGAAGCTCATCAGTATCTAATTGAAGGCATAGGAGAGGACTTCATACCTTCAACCATAGACTTTAAATATATTGATAAAATTTACAGGATAACCGATAAGGAGGCATACGACTGGGCGAGAAGATTGGCCAAAGAGGATGGGATACTCTCCGGAAGCTCAGCAGGTGCAGCGCTTTGTGCAACATACAAATATCTCCTTGAAAACGACGGGGATAAACTCGTGGTGGTGATCGTGCCGGATAGCGGCTTTAGGTATCTTTCAAAAGTATTTAATGAGGATTGGTTAAGAGAGAAGGGATTGGTGTGATTTAAGAGTAAATAGAAAACGGAAAAATAGGTATTACACTGATAGGATGATAACTCTTTCTTCACTCATAAGTACGATATTCTCCCCTTAAATCTATTCAATATCAGATTACGCGCCCAGTTTGTCAGGTGAAGTTGAGCGTTTATAAAGCGATAAAATCATAACCAACGATAATATATTCACTATCAACACGGGTAAGGGCCATCCGAGTATCGGCATAAAGAAGGGATTCTTATTATCAACTCCTTCAACAATCAAACCGTTTAATTTGCTTAGGAGGGTTATGATTATAATTCCCGCTAAGAATATACTTATCAACAGGGAAGCTCCCTCCTCCTTTAACAATCTCCCCGATTTGTATATACCGTACGCGAATCCTAAAAATTGAACTATAACAAAGAGCAGAACTATGTATATATGTGGAATACCAGAATACACACCTATGAAATAGTAATCCCCTATCGCTCCCTGAAAATAAGATAGGAGGTTGGTTAAAAATTTTAATCCATTTATAAGAACTAACATCACTCCTACTTTTTGCAGAAAAGCATTGTTAATTCTCATAAAGAGGATACCTACGAGGATCAATATAGGATGCATTATGGGTCCTGCGAGTAGCATAAGTATCCATTCAAGGTTATTTGAAGGAAGAGAGGATAAACGCAGCCATCCTTCTCCAATCCCAGGATAATATATTTTAACCCATTCATCGGGATGGTTGGGAATCGTATCCCAGAGTTGAACCAATCCGTTGAAACTCATAACCGGTTCATGCCCAAAAATCCACAATACCAACCAATGTCCAAATTCATGAATCTCCACAGAAATATACACTAAAAGTGCGCTTAACAGGAGATTCTCAATAAAATTCTTCAATCGCAAATAACATTTTAAGGGTGAGTATTTCTCCCTTAGAATACTTACTATGATGAATAGTATTTGCTTGGTATCGCACATGAACGGTGGAATGGGTTGGTGGATGGGATGGATGTGGGTAATATGGTTCTTGGTGATTATAGCCGTCATACTCGTGATTTTTGCAGCCGTTAAAATCCTTATAAAGCTATGAAACATAAACATCACGATCATCACAGGCATATGATTGAGGATTTTAAGCGAAGATTTATAATATCCATAGTTCTCACCGTTCCAATAATAATCTTATCGCCGATGATTCAGCAATGGATCGGGATAAAAGTGAGGTTTCCAGGGGATATATGGGTCGTTTGGATACTCTCATCGGTGATATTTTTCTACGGAGGATGGCCATTTCTAAGAGGAGCGTACGACGAAATCCGAAAGAATAACTTGGGTATGATGACACTCATAGGTTTGGCCATCAGCGTATCCTACGCTTACAGTACAGCGGTCGTATTCGGACTTACGGGTAAGGTATTCTTCTGGGAGTTGGTTACGCTTATAGATGTTATGTTATTGGGTCACTGGATTGAGATGCGTTCCGTCTTAGGAGCATCGCGCGCTTTGGAGAAATTGGCTCAACTCATACCTTCAAAGGCTCACATATTGGATGAGAATGGCAATGTCAGAGATGTGCCCGTTAGCGATCTGAAACATGGTGATAAAGTTCTCATAAAACCGGGTGAAAGGATACCTTCGGATGGTACAGTGATTGAGGGGTTATCATCCGTGGATGAATCCATGCTCACAGGTGAATCCGTACCGGTACTCAAAAAACCCGGAGATGAGGTCATAGGTGGTTCGGTCAATGGTGAGGGCTCTTTGGTAGTTAAGATTGAGAAGGTGGGTGAGGAAACTTATCTATCCCAAATAATCCGGTTGGTAAAAGAGGCCCAGGTCAGTAAATCCAAAACTCAGGACCTCGCTAATCGTGCAGCACGATACTTAACATATACTGCCATATTTGTAGGTGTAGGAACATTGATCGCATGGTTGTTGGTGGGAAAGAATTTTACTTTCGCCTTGGAGCGTATGGTCACGGTTATGGTTATAGCCTGCCCCCATGCCTTAGGTTTAGCCATACCCTTAGTTGTCGCAGTATCCACGAGCATAGGAGCCACATACGGTTTGCTGATTCGCAACCGTCAAGCGTTTGAAGTCGCAAGAAAGCTGCAGGCTGTGATATTTGATAAGACGGGAACTTTAACGGAGGGGAAGTTTGGAATAACCGATATTATAGTAATTGATAAGGAATGGGACGCCGAAAAGGTAATAAAATTCGCTGCATCTGTGGAAAAACACTCCGAACATCCCATAGCGCAGGCTATAGCCAAGGCTTTAAAGGAAGAACCGTTAAAGGTTGAAGATTTTGAGTATATACCTGGCAGAGGAGTTAAGGCTAAGGTTCAAGGTTTTAACATTTCCGTAGTTAGTCCTGGATATATGAAGGAGAAGGACATAAGCATAGACGATTCACGAGTTTTAGAAATAGTTCAAACAGGAAAGACGGTGGTATTTTTCTTAGTTAATGATTCCCCTGTTGCGGTTATAGCATTATCCGACAGTATCAGACAGGAATCCAAGGAAGCCGTAAGGAGTTTGAAAGACTTGGGAATCAATGTTATGATGCTTACAGGGGATAATTGTAAGGTTGCCTCTTGGGTGTCCCGTGAATTAGATCTTACGGATTACTTCTGTGAGGTTCTTCCGGATGAAAAATCCTATAAGATAAAGGAGGTCAAAAGTAAAGGTTATATTGTGGCCATGGTGGGCGACGGTGTGAATGATGCTCCGGCTCTCATTGAAGCAGATGTGGGTATAGCCATAGGTGCGGGTACGGATATAGCGATAGAATCCGCGGATATAATCTTAGTTCGCAATGACCCAAGGGATGTGGTCAATGTTATCCGTTTGAGCAAGGCTACATATAATAAGATGATCCAGAATCTTTGGTGGGCAGCAGGATACAATATTCTGGCTATACCTCTCGCAGCAGGGATACTTTACAAATATGGGATCCTACTATCCCCAGCTATCGGTGCCCTTTTAATGTCCATCAGCACTGTCGTTGTGGCTATAAACTCACGACTACTTAAAGTATAATCAACCTTATAATGTCTGATATGAAGCACAGTATATTGAGGAAACCCAAGGGCTATAAGGTCATTCCGGAGATAATAGAGAAAAGCGCGAAAGGGTACGCGGATAGGATTATGTCAAGGATCAAACGAGGAGGTAGGTGGATTGACTTCACATACAAGCAGACATTTAATAACATAAGAAAGTTAGCATCCTATCTGAAAGAGATAGGTGTAAATAAGGGAGATTTCGTCGCTCTCCTCAGTGAAAACAGACCCGAATGGGGATGGGGATACTTTGCCATACAATGGGCGGGAGGTGTGGTTATACCCCTTGACGCGAGACTAACCGAGGTTGAAAGAAGATTCCTAATGGACTTTGCAGAGGTCAAGCATGCGATCTGCTCACTGTCCTATCTTGATGAGATGCTTGAAAATATAAAGGAGATCGGTCTAAAAACTGTAATATGCATAGACGAGAACGATAGAACGGTTTCCTTTGGGGATATATTTAAGAAATACGAGGAAGGTATTGATATGGAGGATTTGCAACCCGACGATTTGGCTGAGATTCTATTCACATCAGGCACTACGGGCTCACCGAAAGGTGTTATGCTCACACATAGGAACATAATCTCGGACATAGAGGCGGTTTATCAAGTAATAGACATATACGAAGATGATGTATTTTTCTCCATACTTCCATTGCACCATGTCTATGAATGCACGGTGGGATTTCTGGCCCCGGCGTATATAGGTGCAACGGTGGCTTACGCGAGCTCATTGAGACCTTCAACTATGCTTGAAGAACTGAGGGAAATCAAACCGACTGTATGGCTAACCGTCCCTCTGATACTTGAAAAGATATATCAGAAAATCCTCAAAGAGATTGAGAATCTTCCGAAACCCCGTAAAACGATAGTTTCACTTTTAAGGGCGGGATCAAGATTGCCCATCGTTGGGAATATTTTTAAGAATGCTTTATCCAAAGGTATAAGATCCAAGTTGGGTCTTGATAGGATTAAATATCTGGTATCCGGTGGTGCAGCTCTTCCCACCTGGGTATCAAAGGGTCTTGAAGGGTTGGGTTTCCCTCTGATTCAGGGATACGGACTTTCGGAGACCTCGCCGATACTTACGATGAACCCTATACATGCTCCAAAGAATGAATCCGTTGGATTGCCATTGCCGGGTGTGGAGATAAAGATAATTGACCCAAACGAGGATGGGGAAGGTGAGATAGCGGCGAGGGGGCCTATGGTTATGAAAGGATATTATAAAAATGAGAAGGCCACGAAAGAGGTATTTACGGAAGATGGTTGGTTTTTAACCGGAGATATTGGATACATTGATGAGGAAGGATATTTGTATATAACGGGTAGAAAGAAGGCCGTGATAATAGGTAAGGGGGGGAAGAACATATACCCTGAGGAGATAGAAAACAAACTCTTGGAATCCCCTTACATAGAGGAGGTTCTTGTATTCGGTGCGAAGAATCCTAATACGGGGGATGAGGAGGTGCAGGCTTTAATATATCCGAACTTTGATGAGGTTAGAATCTTAGCCAAAAAACAGGGTAGGGTACCCCATGATGATTTTATTTATGAAGTTATATCATCGGAGGTGGATAGACTGTCAAGGGAGCTTTCACCTTACAAAAGGATAAAAAGATTCGCTTTAAGGTACGAGGAGTTCCCTAAGACAACCACGAGGAAGATAAAGAGACATCTATTTGAAGGGGTATTTATAGAGGTTGGAGAAAAGGTTAAGAAGACTGAACACTGAGTATTCCGCCTTTCAGGTTATAAGATTTAAATCCAAGGTTGCGTAATTTCATAGTTACCGCATAACTCGCCCTTCCGGAGTTGCAAAATACGACTATCTTATGGGTTTTCCTGTATTTCCTTAACTCCCTCCATCTCCTTTCTATCTCATCAGCAGGTATATTTATAGCACCTTCAAGCGTATATACATCGTACTCCTTCTTATCCCTTACATCCAAAAGTATAACATTCCCCTCCCTCAGCATGCTTTCAACTTCTTCAAATGATACCTCAAATTTCATCTCCTTACCACTTTTGATTTCCATAAGCTCCATAACCCTTCTGCACTTTGAACATATTTCGTTTGATGAAGGCATGCCGCAAATCTTGCATTCCACAACCTTCTCCTGTATTTCTTCTCTTGATCTATCAACGAGTGGCACAAACTTCTTCCTAAAAACCGAGAACAATCTGAACTTTATATCCGGTTGTTCTTCCTCCATCATATCAAGGTATCTCTTTATACCTTTTATGGGCGTGAATTCACCATGAGGACATCCACACTCTTGTACGGGTAAATCGTTTAAAGCCACATAATATAGATCCTCAATCTCGGGGGTCATTATCAGAGGTTTTATCTTCCGTGGTTGTCCCTTGATCAGGGGTTTTAATACGGGTTTGAGCCTCGCTATACCTTCAAAATCTCCGGCGAAGAAAAGGGAAAGCATGGTTGAGACCGTATCATCAAGGTTGTGCCCCGTCGCGACGGCATCGGCCTTAACCTTCATAGCGAGCTTTGTAAAGATGTTTCTCTTTATCGTTCCACATACGGAACACATTTTCTTCCCGTATTTCGTTAGCATAAAGTCATCTATGGTATAGCCTTCATCCCTGAGATCGTATATCTCAAGGGGAACTTTGAGATTTTCTGACAGTTCAATAACCTTCCTTTCAAGGTGGTCCGAATAATACTTTATGCCCAAGTTTATATAAAAAGCGTATATATCCTGCTTAGGAAAGGCGAGTTTCAGGGCGTGCAGCAGCGCTACGCTATCCTTACCTCCCGATACGGCAACGGCCACCCTTTCATCGGGTTTAAACATCCTAAACCTTTCAACGGTCTTTCTAACACGATTTACAAAGAACTCGTTGAAGCAATCCTTACAAAGTCTTTGCTTTGCGTATCTTAGGTTTATAATAGCGTTTCCCCTTCTACACCTGCTGCATTTACCTATTATTTTGAGTTCAAGGTTGATCTTACCTATACCGCACTTACCGTAATTTATAAACATCTCACTTTGTCAGACTTTCAAGTGTCCTCCTTACCTCCTCCCTCGCCTTCTTCGCATCCTGCACGAACTTTTCAACGAGATTCATCGGGCAGAATGGACCGCACATTGAGCATGCAACCGTTTTTGATGCCCTTTCATTGAATATCTGACGGGCTTTTATCGGATCCAAGGCCAATTTGAGTTGGGTTTCCCAATCAAGGGCGTATCTGGCCCTTGACATGGCGAGATCCCAATCCGCAGCACCCTTAACACCTTTCGCTATATCCGCTACATGCGCCGCTATCTTGAACGCCACGACTCCTTCCCTCACATGCTCAACGGTGGGAAGTCCCAGATGTTCGGCGGGAGTTATATAACACAGCATATCCGCTCCTGCCCATCCCGCCAAAGCTCCTCCTATCGCTCCCGCTATATGATCCCAACCGGCTGCAACATCGGTGGGAAGCATACCCAAGATATAGAACGGTGCCCCTTTCGTTATTTTCTTCTGTGCGATGACCTGCGCCTGTATTTCGTTCAATGGAACATGTCCCGGTCCTTCAACCATAACCTGCACACCAGCATCCCTGCATCTATCAACGAGTTCTCCAAGAATCAAAAGCTCATGTATCTGTGGTCTATCAAAACTATCCGCTATACTCCCGGGCCTTAAAGAATCCCCGAGACTCACAGTTACATCGTACTCCCTCATTATATCAAGGATATCGTCAAATCTCGTAAGTAGGGGATTCTCCCTGTTGTGATACATCATCCAAGCGGCCAAAAGACCTCCACCGCGGGAGACCACCCAGGTAGTTCTTCTCTGATTTTTCATAAATCTCAATCCTTCAAGCGTTATACCCGCGTGTATAGTCATAAAATCAACACCATCCTTAGCGTGGGTTTCTATGGCCTCCAAAAAATCCTCCTCTTCAAGATCAAAAACCGAACCTTTCCTTTTGGCAGCGTCAAACTCGGCCTCATATACGGGAACGCTGCCTAAGGGCACCTCACATATCTCCATCAGCTCCCTTCTTATGAACCTAAGATCTCCACCCGTTGATAGATCCATAACCGTATCCGCACCTGCCTCAACCGCGACCCTAAGTTTCATCTTCTCCTCCTCAACATCCACATAGTCGTAGGATGTCCCGAGATTCGCATTTACCTTAGTTTTCAAACCCTTCCCTATGCCAACGAGTTTCCTGAGATTTTTGGAAAGATGTATTCTGTTGGCAGGTATCACTATCTCACCGTTTCTAACACCTTCCATAATATACTTAGGGTCAAGACCCTCAGATTCAGCAACGTACTCCATCTCAGGGGTTATTATTCCCCTCTTTGCAGCTTCAAGTTGCGTCATTATACACCTCCCGGGGGCGGATAAACCGCCCCCTATGGTATTATACCTTTACCGCGAGTTTATCAATGACGAGATTTGCGGCTTTTCTTCCTGAAAGCAGCATTCCACCGAATGTGGGACCCATTCTATTCAGTCCGAAGGTTTCCGCAACCGCCATACCGCACACTATGAGACCCGGAT
Organism: Caldifarciminota bacterium; assembly: GCA_015492295.1. Classification (GTDB taxonomy): domain Bacteria; phylum Hydrothermota; class Hydrothermia; order LBFQ01; family LBFQ01; genus Caldipriscus. The sequence continues at coordinate 1,141 of WGFI01000026.1, read as the reverse complement.
AGATCTCTTGGGTATATTCTACAACGGCATCCTCGGATGCATTTACATTCATAGCGCCGAGACCCTTAACCTCAACCAAGCCCCTATCGGCGAGCTTCTTAACCGCCACGGCATCATGTCCCGTCGCATCTATTACGAATTTACTTTCCAAGGATATGGGATCAACGCAGGTTATGGATCTCGGTAAGGCTCTAACGGTACTCCAATTTATTACAACGCCGGATACCCTATCATCCTTCACGATGAGATCGTCAAGGAATGTAAGTTGAAGGAACTTAACTCCGCTTTCCGCAGCCGCCGCTATGAGTTTTGACGCTGCAAGAGGACCGTACGCGGCGTACAATCCATCTTCAACCTCCTCGTAGCTCACGCCTATCTCATCAAAGATCTCATTGGCGGGATACCTCACCGTTACGGTGTTCATAAAGTATCCTCCGAGCCAGAAACCTCCACCCAAGTAATTGTTCTGCTCTATGACGAACACTTTGAGGCCAGATTTTGCGAGCTCGTAGGACGCGACGAGACCGGAAGGACCCGCTCCTATTACGAACACATCGGCATTAAGGGCCTCTTTGAGGTCCCTATAAAAACCTTCCAATATAGCCTTGCTTATTGCTGCTTCCGATGTCCTTTTAAATCTTCCGTTTTTCATGGCTCCCCTCCTTTTTGTTTTCGTTTTTTCGCCCGGGGAGCCTTGGAACCTGATGGAAGGGCACCTTCCCTACGCCGGTATTACCCGGATCAGGTTCCAAGGGTTGGGCTTTCGCCCTCTCAGCCGGGGTATTAAACCCCAGCACCCCCGGTGCCCGAACCGAATATTATAAGGCTGAAAATTGACCGATAAAGTCGGAATTTTGGTATATATTAAGTCAAACTACCCGTAAATCTAATATTTCGGCGATTCATCCTTATGTTATTGGTTCATAAAGAACTTTGACACCTTACCTGTAAGCGAGGATATACCGAAACCGAAGGGTGAATGCAAAGAAGGTGGGAGTATTACAAGAGGGACTGGAAGACAAGGGAGTTTATGCCTCTTCTCGGTTCAACTCTTAAAGGCTATCCTCTTGACCTGCCTGACTGGGGAAAGTATCTCGTGTTTTATATCAGAGGAAAAGGGAGGTATGATATAGGTGGTTTG
>WGFI01000025.1 GCA_015492295.1 Caldifarciminota bacterium | reverse complement strand
TATTCTTTATTTTGTTGAGCTGTTCAAGCATACCCTCGGAGTATGTTAAGAGGGTTGAGAAGATGGAAAGGGAGGTTGCGGAACTGAGAAAGGAGATGGAGATGCTCAGAAAAAAAGCCCAGATACTCAGGGATTCCTTACGGAAATCGGAGGAATACGAATCGCAAATAAGGAACTTCGTAAATGAATATTATAGAAAGAAAGGCTCACCTATACTTCCACCTAAGGTCAAATAGAGTTAAACATTTCGCACATGCGTAGGGTGTGATGCTGCCAGTGTTCCTCGACGAGTTTCATAATGGCATCTTTATATTTCTCAAACCTCAAACCCATAAGGAGTATCTGATGTATTATCAATCCCTTTTTCTTAAAGCTCGCCAGTTTTTCTTTAAATAGCGCATCGTCAATGTCCCTATCAATGTATCTGCTGAAAATCCAGAATTGTTCATAAGCCCATATATTCTTGTTCTTTTGGGATATGTTAAGGGCGGCATTTAAATATGAATATACCGATTCTTTTCCGAAATATTTATATGTTATCGGTATGAGTGGGCGCATCATCAATATAACATTATGCTCGTACCCCTTTTTCAAACCCACATTTACAGATTCTTGGAGTATATCCAATGCTTTGTCAAGATCCCCTTTTATGAAATGCAAGTATCCATAGGCCAAATCCCGCAGATTTCTTCTCCACTCATTTTCATCCTCAGGTACATCAAAATCGGGTTCCTCTCCCCGGTAGATATAATAAAGGAACTCCCTTAACTTCCTATGAAATTCTGGCATGTTTTTTATCCTCTTAAACTCATCATAAGCCTTTCTATTCTCACCTTTCACCTCGTATAGAAACCTCAACGCGTAAGGATCATCGTCGGCGTACTTAAAAGCTTCATCCATGTTCAACCTTATTGAGTGATATACCACCATGGCGAGATTTATCGCACTCGTATTGAGGTTTGACTCCTGCATCTTTGATGCGAAATTCATCGCGAGATCGTACCACCCCAAAAGTATTGAATTTAAAACGATCTCATCCAAAGCCTCAACATCACCTTTCCTAAGGAAATAATTGAAATCTTCAATTACACGATTCTTATCGTACATTTAAGGTCTGAACCTTTCAATAGTCCTCGCGAAAGGTATAGCCTCTCTAACATGTTTTATACCCGTTATCCATGCAACTGTTCTTTCAAGTCCAAGACCGAAACCCGAATGAGGGACGGATCCAAACCTTCTCAAATCCAAGTACCATTCATATACTTCCAAAGGTAATCCTTCCTCCTTGATCCTCCCAACCAGAGTCTCGTAATCGTCCTCCCTCTGACTCCCACCTATTATCTCACCGTATCCCTCAGGAGCAAGCACATCCATACACAGAACCTTTTCTGGATTATTGGGATCCAGCTTCATATAAAAAGGTTTAATTTTCTTTGGATATCTGGTTATAATAACGGGTTTATCAAACCGTTCGGATATAACTGTTTCCTCATCCCCTCCAAAATCTTCACCATAAACAAAATCCAACTTTTTTCCTTTCAGTTTCTCTTCCTCAATTATCTTAGCGGCGTCATCGTAGGTGATCCTAGGGAAGGGCTTTTTGATGCGCTCCAATTTTCCTATATCCCTATCAAGGGTCTCAAGTTCAAATCTCCTATTTTCAAGCACCCTTTCAACTATATAGACTATGAGATCCTCCGCCAAATCCATTATATCGTCAAGCGTGGCCCATGCTATCTCAGGTTCAATCATCCAGAATTCCGTTAAATGCCTCCTCGTCTTTGATTTCTCCGCCCTGAAAGTAGGCCCAAACGAATAAACCTTCCCCAAGGCCATGGCGCCGGCCTCCATATACAGTTGTCCCGACTGTGTCAGATAAACCTTATTCTCATCAAAGTACGGAACTTCAAAGAGGGTGGTTGTCCCTTCAACGGATGCGGGTGTGAATATGGGAGGATCAAATCTCACGAATCCCCTATCCTCAAAGAAATCTATTATGGCCTTCTCTATTTCACTCCTTATTCTCATTATGGCCCACTGCTTTCGGGATCTGAGCCATAGATGTCTGTAATGATACAGCTTTCCCACATCGGGTATGTTCTCTGGTCTAACCTTGGGTATGGGATAGTTATCGGAACACTTTGAATACACCTTTATATCCTTAACTTGCAGTTCGTATCCTCCTATGGCCCTTTTATCCTCCCGTACGGTACCTATGACTATCAACGCATCTTCCATACTGATCTTATCGTACAAGTTGAAGACTTCTTCCCTTACCTCCCCTTTAACGACTACGCACTGAACGAAACCCGTGCCATCACGAACTATGAGAAAGTGTATCTTACCCGAGGATCTCTTGTTAAACAGCCATCCTCTTATTTCAACATCCTTGCCCTTATAATCCCTTATACTCTCTATCCAGATTCTCATGTGCTGGAAATTATACTGCGGAACGATGCCTTCACTTGCAAAACCTCGTATCGGCCTTTTTTATGAATTTTAGAGAGGGTGGGCGGAATATCGGCTTGAACAGATTTATACACCCATCCATATCCTCAACCAGAACTATGAAGGAATACTTTGAAGAATAGACTTTTACGGAAGGGAATTCAACGAAACCTTCGGCTTTGGTGTTGAGGTCTATGCAGTGTATCCCTTCGGCAGTTGATATATAAAGGAATCCATGTGATATGGAAACCGAAAGAGGCTTTTTCTTCAATGTCTTCTCGTATATTTTCCTATCATTCTCAAAAACCTTAACGGCATAGCCGTCTATGAGGTAATAAACGCTATCATAAACGAAATCCCCGGTTTCTCCATGATATTTCCCATATACACAGTAGAATTTTCCTTTAACGGCATCGCACATCGTTATCTCCCGCTTAAACCTCTTAATCTCGTATAATGTGAATTTCCCATCTTTATACTTATAAATCTTCAAGCTCCTCGGTTGAGGGACACCTATGTACAACCCTCCCGTATCATAAGCGAAAAATGTCTTTTCGTTGCATTCTTTGAATTCTAAGAGTTTTATAGGGTTTTCCGAACCGTACGCTATGAGGTACATATAACACTTCCCATCGCTCAGAACCAGTATGGTATCATTTACAATAAGGAACCTATCAACTTTCAGGTTCAGATACACCTTTTCCTTTAAACTCATCTCCTCGGGTTTGTAGGAAAGCACCGAAAATCCTTGTTTTGATATGTAATTCCAATAGAAAGCATAACCAACCTCCGGCCTTTGAACCACCTTTTGCCCCAAAATCAAGTATATCAACTCAGAAGAAGTTTATTGAGCGATATATCCAAAGTCTGACCACATACGATGCTCCTGAAACTTTCAAATACTGATAGTCCGGAACAAACCCCTCCAGAAACAGATCCAACCTTGAAGGTCTTGACCATCCCGTGTTCTGAAATCTCGCCCCAGGTAAGAAATATCCGAAGGTTATTCCTATGTCGGCTATATCCGCATAGGAGAACTTCAAAGCGAGATCAAACTCACTACCCAGGTAGGAATCTATGCCGCTGGGTGAAGCCGCCTCGGCGAACATGAAACCATCAACTCTTATTATCAGGGATTGTTGTATGGGGAAAGCCTTGTATATGAAGTTGAGGTTGGCAACCACGAAGTTGGTAGGATTGAAGAAGTATATGCTTCTCCAATTGTCGGGACGATAGTTCCATATAAATACCTCCCCCATACCCGTCCAGTGCGTCCATGCGCTGTAAGTACTTATACCGGATCTGGGCAAGGGGGAAATCCAAGACTCGTACATTCCGGTTGTATTTGGGTTATCCCCACTGAAAGTGAAGAAGGACAAGCCTCCTGTTATTTGATCCGTAAAATCGTAGGACGCTTCAATCCCTATGGCGTAGGCGTTCAACTGCTGGGTCTCACCTCCTGTAATGTTATATATCTGATCGCAGAAATCATAACAAACCTCTTGCCTTGATCCCCACTGTCCCGTCATATATCCCAACTCACCTTCCATATAGAAGTTTCCTATGGGACCGATGTTTATGTATCCTCCAACCCAGTAGGGGTTAAATCCCCCGCTTAAACCTCTATCCTCCGTCATAGCGGCACCGTATATGAAGAAATCGTATATCCCTCTGTCTCCCCTGTGTTTTCCGAAGATCAGCGCCCAGGTCTCAATATCGTACTTTGTATATATCCATTTGAAAGCCTGCTGATTCGTTGTCTGATCATAATAAGCGAATGGATAATAGAATAGTTCAACCTGTCTGGCTCCTCCCTCGTTTGACTTCGCGTAAAGTATATGGAGATACCAATCCCAAGCGGGGCTGAACCTGTAATTGAATCTTATGGCATTAGTTCCCAAACCGTGATAATCGCCGAATGCCAAACCCATACCGTAGTTGATTATCTGTCTTCCTATACGCAATTCACCCAATCCACCTATCGGTAGAACGAATGTGTCAAGTTGCACATAAGCCTCGGAAAGGCCTATCGGAAGTCTTCTGAATTCGCTTGCAGCCTCCCCCACATATATCCCGGCAATCGCTAAGGTGAATTTGTTGGCGAATGTCACGGATACTCCCGACCTCGCTCTGAGTATGTTGAGGAGATCCCCGGTCGCAGCGGCGGACCGGCCGCTTAAATCGTTTATAGGTGTTCCTATGAGAACGCTGGCTCCAAACACCTCAGCGCTTACCTGTACTCTCGTCGGTTGCTCCTCGCGATATATCTCCTCCGCCTCCTGTGCAAGAAGCAATGAAGGAAAAACTATGATTATGAATTTACGCATAGTGGTTATTATAAGATGGAAAAATGTATCGCGTGGATTTTCAACTTTAAAATATCCACTATGGCAGCAGGTGGAGTAAGAACGGAGACCTTTGTGCTGAATGTTGGACCCCAGCATCCGGCCACACATGGGGTTTTAAGGGTTAAACTTGAACTTGATGGGGAAACCGTTGTGAATGCCAAATGCGTAATAGGATACCTGCATAGGGGTACGGAAAAAACGGCCGAAAACAGGAATTATTATCAGATTTTGCCATACACGGATCGCCTTGACTACCTGTCCCCGATAAATAACAACTTCGCTTATGTTCTTGCGGTTGAAAAACTGCTCGGAATATCCAAGGATATACCGGAAAGGGCGGAGTATCTCAGGGTTATAACGGCCGAGTTGAGTAGGATAGCGAGTCATTTGGTCTGGTTCGGAACGCATGTTATGGATATAGGAGCTTGGACGCCGTTTCTCCATGCATTTAAGCAGAGGGAGCTAATATACGATCTATTGGAGGAGATAAGCGGTCAGAGGATGAACAACAGCTATCTTAGAATAGGAGGTGTGGCAGCTGATGCTCCGGATGGTTGGTTAAACAAGGTTTCGGATTTTCTTGATCAGTTTGAAAGGGCATTCGCCGAGATGGACAAGCTGATAACGAAGAATCCTATATTCATTCAAAGAACGAGGGACATAGGTGTATTAACGAAGGAGGATGCTCTGAGTTTGGGTATCACAGGACCCATGCTCAGAGGTTCCGGAATCAAAAGGGATATAAGGAAGGATGAACCCTATTCCGTTTATGATAGGTTTGATTTTGAGATTCCCATCGGTGAGAGGGGAGACAGCTATGACAGGTATCTCGTTAGGATGGAGGAGGTTAGGCAATCCGTAAGAATAATAAGACAGGCTTTGAAAGATATTCCGGATGGAAAGATCCTAATAGATGATTACAAGATCGTTCCTCCGCCTAAGAGTCGCACGTACGGATCCATAGAGGAACTCATACATCATTTCAAACTCATGTCGGAAGGTTTTAAGGTTCCACCCGGGGAGGCTTATGCTGCGGTTGAAAGTCCGAGAGGGGAGTTGGGTTTCTATATAGTGTCGGATGGGAGTTCAAGACCTTGGAGATTGGGTATAAGAACACCATCATTCGTAAATCTGCAATCCTTGGAGCATCTCGCACCCGGACATCTCGTGGCCGATGTTATAGTTCTCATAGGAACCATAGATATAGTTCTCGGTGATGTAGATCGTTGATAGGGATTTTACTTTCTTATGTAATAGAGGGTAAGGTTGTAAGTTCGGGGGAGGGGGTTTCCGATGCTTTGGTATATGTTAAGGAGCTGGGGATAAGGGCTTATACGGATGATAAAGGGAGATTCTCATTGAAATTGAGGGATGGTAGATATACCTTTATAGTTCAGTCTTTGGGTTTCAGGGTGGGAAAGTTCCATATAAATATATCTTCGGATACGAATTTGATATTCAATCTGAAACCTTTGGAATACACATTGAAGGAGATTGAGGTATCTCCAAAAACGCTGAGCGCGTTCGAATCCTCCGAGCCGAAATTCTTAGAAGCCTTACCTTTCGTGGGTGATCAGGATGTGGGTTATTTTATATCAATAGCGCCTGGTGTGGTTCCCGTTTATGGACTCGCCTACTTCTCGGTAAGAGGTTCGTCTCCTTTTGAAAACCTTATAACATACGATAACATACCGCTTTACAATGCTTTCAGCTATTACGGAATGTACACGCCTATAAATCTTGATATAATAGGCGGTGTAGAGTTTCTAAGAGGAGCCTTCACTCCCGATATCGGAAATCTATCAGGATCATTGATAAACTTCAAAAGTAAGGATAGGGACAGCGGGAAGGTCGTATTCAGACTCAGCAGAACCAATACGGGAATATCAATAATAAGAAGGAATTGGCTGATTTCGGGAAGGGTAGGGTTATTTGCCCCATTAAAATACTGGAAAAAGGTCGGAATAAGGCTGGGAGATATTTCGGGTAAAGTGGATTTCGGAAACAGTTTAAGAGGAGCAGCATTCTCTTTCATTGGGAACATTTCGGACAACATATATCTAAACGATTACAGAGGATTATATTACAGGGCGGGAGCATTTAACTATGGGTTCTCTTTAAGAGGAAGGTATTCTTACGGGAATTTGATGTTGAAGCCCAAGTTGATATACTCGTACAATGGATTTTCATCCTGGGATAGTTCAAGGAAAGACCCTTTCAACCCGAGAATACAGCCCAAGTTTGTAGAATCGGGTTTTAATACCTTGGGTCTTAAAAACGATGTACTCTTCGGAAATTTCACCTCGGGTTTTGAGGCGTACCTTTATAAAACATCCATAAGTAAGGATACGCAGAGGTTGAACCTTGATAGGGTCTTTGCGGGCTATTATATCAAGTACAGGTTTGAGAATAGAAATATACTTTCTGAATTCGGTGGAAGGCTTGACTATTTCCAAGGTTTAGGGGTGAGGTTCTCCCCATCTGGATACTTCAAGTACTATTTCAACTCAAAGAACGCTATAAAGTTTCAAGGTGGAATTTATAGGCAATTTATAACATCCCTTTACGCATTCCCACCCCAATTCTTCTTCTATTCTCCTGTAAGGAGTAATGAGATCCTATCCTTCCAGTTTATATCGGGGGGTGAGAGGATATTCTCATGGGGTATAGCGGAGATAAACTTCTTTGAGAAGTTTTATCCTCAGTTCGTTTATATAGATAATGACTTGAAGGAAAATGTCGGGAGAATGAATTCGGTTGGATTTGATGTTTGGATAAGGAAGGAGAGCAAGGTGCCGATACCTCTGACGGCCGATCTGTCTTATACCTTCATGCTTTCAAGGATCAAACTGAGGGATACTTCATCCTGGATGCCCACACCTTGGGATGTTAGTCATACGCTTAACACCACGGCCTCCTTCCATCTGATAAGGGGGGATTATGTGGTTATACTCGGTGTATCGGTCGCTTATCTCGTTGGCAGACCTTACAGAGGATATGTCAGTCATTACAGGACACCCTTTTACGGTGAGGTTTATATACAGGATACCACAAACAGGTTAAAGTTGCCCCCCTATGCCCGTATAGATATTTTCAGCAGGGCTCCGATACCTGTAAATATCGGAGATGCAAAATTTGAAATAGCATTTTCCGTTATAAACCTTTTCCCTAATAAGAATATAACCTTTGATCCTACCAATCCCGATGCGGACTTCGCCAATTTAACCGCGGCGTATCCCATATCTTCAATAGTTTTAAGGGGGATATTTTGAAAAGACTTCTCAAACTTTTGAGGGAATATAGGGACAATGAAGAAGGTTATGAAAAGGTCCTTTTGGAGTTTGAAAGGTTTTTGAATTTGAAAGCGGATCCCCTTGAATATAGGTATATGGCTTTTGAGGTTATGAAATTCGCCGCATTGGAGAATCCAAGGGATTTAAGATACGAGCCATATATAAGTAGGTTGGTTGATAAACTCCTGAGTTTTGAGGAGATACACCCTTTACTCATAGGGGACTTTGAGTATCTTTTCGGGGAATACTTTTACTCCGAGCATATATACCCCATATCACGAGTATTCTGGGAAGCGTTGAAAAAATTGGGAAGTTATGAGAGCTTATTAAAACTCAGGGATGAGATAATGATGAGTGGAAACGAATTATGGATAAACAGGGCGAAAGAGATGGGATTTAACCACCCCAAGTACAATGTTTCAGCCTTATAATGTATCTGTATGTTGATGCTTATGTATTTTCTTATGCAGTTGGATGAGAGCAGGCAGATGGATAGTATATTTAAAGCCTTTGGAGTTGTGAAATATCAATACAGAGGGTGGGAGATAACGAACTTTGACACTTTACAGGTGAGCGAGAGGATACCAGTTCCAAAGGGTGAATACAGAGTGATAAACGGGTATAAAGCGTTGCATGTTAAGGATGTGTGGGAGTATAAGGACAGGAGTTGGAAAACTGAATTGCTTATGCCAATTCTCGGTTCAACTCTTAAAGGCTATCCTCTTGACCTGCTTGACTGGGGAAAGTATCTCGTGTTTTATATCAGGGGAAGAGGGAGGTATGATATAGGTGGTTTGGTTGTATATCAGAAGTATTGTAGGGGTTTCTTTGTTATCCAAACTCTTAACTCATCGTGGTTAGAGATAAGAATAAACC
>WGFI01000024.1 GCA_015492295.1 Caldifarciminota bacterium | reverse complement strand
GAATTGGGATATACGGTTGAAGGGGGTTGGAGGAGTCTTGATATAGCGGTTTTCAGGTATGAGGATGTTAAGGATAAGCTCAAAAGCAGGAGTTATATAGATGTTCCCCCTGTTTTGGTCGTGGAAATAGACACGCACGGGGATGTTGAAAGTGAAGTCGGGTATATAACGAACAAGGTTAAGGATTTACTTGAAAGTGGAGTTGGTAAAGTTATCTGGATATTTACCGAGGTGGAAAAGGTATTAGTTGCCGAGGAAGGAAAGGATTGGGTTATAGTTAATTGGGATGATGACATTGAACTTATTGAAGCCTTGAAACTGAACATTAAGGAGTTAATCAAACGACCTTAGAATATCACTTATGCCGACGGTTGAAAAGGCAAGGAAGGGTAGGAAGAAGAGGATTGACAGGAAAAAGCTCTTAGAGGTTTTGACCTACGAAGTTGTTGATGGAAAGCCTATATACTACTGTGGATATAAGGAAGTTCTTAAAGGTAGAAAACAACCGGAGGAAGTTATGGGAAGCAGCACTTTGCAATGGTATATCATAGGAAGAATTGCCAAACTGCTTTTCCCACTGGAAGATAAAAGTTATTTGACAGCCATAAATGAGGCGGGAATAATAATTGACAAAAATACGCTACGATCAGCAGACATAGCCATATTTAAGAAGGATGAGGTGGAGATTTCTGAGAAATATGCCGATGTACCGCCGATTATGGTTATTGAAGTGGATGTGAAAGCCGATATAAAAAAGTGAGGATTTGATAAATTTTGGCGTTAAGAAAATCGCCTATATCCTAACAAAGCCTGAGAGGGTGATTGTATTTGAAGCTAGAAGAATAGGAAAAATACTTGATTGGGGCGATGAGTTTGAATTCTTGGAAGGTATTAGAGTCAAGTTGAGCGAGTTAATAAAGTAGCCTTATATCAATCCTCCATCAACCACTATCACCTGACCTGTTATATAAGAAGCCTTATCGGATACTAAGAAGGCTATAACTTCCGCAACTTCCTCCGGTTTTCCAAAACGCCTTAGTGCTATATTATCAAGATACTTTTTCTTCACGCTCTCGGGGAGATTTTCTGTCATCCTCGTTTCTATATAACCTGGTGCCACCGCTATAACCCTTACACCCCGTGAGCCCATTTCCTTTGCTAAGGATTTTGTAAAAGCTATGAGCGCTGCCTTCGTTCCTGCATAAGCGGTTTGCCAAGCGTTCCCAACTATACCGACGACGGAAGATACATTTATTATAACTCCACCCTTCATATGTCTTAAAGCCATTTTTGAAAGAATATAGGTTGAGAACAAATTCACGCGATATATCTTTTCAAGATCATCCGGATTTATCCTTATAAGGGGTTTATCAAGCGTCTGACCCGCGTTGTTTATTAGAGCATCCAACCTCCCGAATCTCTTTACGGTTTCATCAACGATTCTACGCAGATTATCGTAATCGGATATATCGGCCTTTATTATCAAGTCATCTTTGAACTTAACCTCAATTTTTTCCGTATTTCTACCCACGAGAGAAAGATTCCATCCTTCCCTTTTTAATACCTCGGCAGTTGCAAGACCTATACCCGATGTTGCACCTGTGATTAATGCCACTTTCATAATGTGAATATTCTAAGGTTAGAACCTTTCCGCCTTAGAATTCCATCCTTCATATGCGTAAGATTATGATTTTTATACTTTTAATCTCCGCGTGTTCAACTCTTTTTAGGAAAGGTGAGGAGGTGAATGTAATAATACCTGAGGAATCTTTTAAGGTCGGAAAAGAGTTGTTTAATAATGGTAAATACAAGGATGCTATAAAGAAGTTCAAGGAGGTTCTCTATATTAAGGGGTACGGGGATATAGCGGATAGCGCTCAGTTATACATAGCCGAATCCTACCTTCTTATGGGGAATTATGATGAAGCTATAATGGAATACATGTCTTTCTTGGAAAATTCAGCAGGTAAGTCCGATACGATTTTGGCCAAAGTGTATTTGGGATTGGCAAAGGCTTACAACGAAAAGCATAAGAATCTTTACCTTGATATATCTGAAATTGATAACGGAATATATTACGCTAAGAAGGTGTTGGATATGGGGATATTTACGGATAGTGCTATGGAAGTGCTTAGGGACATACGCTATAAAAAGGCCACCAAACTCTTGCTTGAAGCGGATGTTTATTATAAATTGAAAATACTCAAATCCTGGAAATTATATCTGTCCGAGTTTCTGAAATTGTATCCCGACGATCCCAGAGCGGATTCCATAAAAAAACTGTTGGAAAATTACAAATGAGAATAGCGCTATTTGGAGGAAGATTTGATCCTCCCCATTTTGGGCATCTTATACTTTGTAGGGATCTTATAGAGAAGGGTGAATTTGATGAGATCAGATATCTAGTGAATTATGATCCCCCTCACAAAAAGGCGGTTGCATCATATATACATCGCGTTAGAATGTTAAAGATACTTCTAAGTGGTGAAGATGGGTTGGAGGTTGATACATTTGAGGGTGATATGAGTATCTCACCCTCCTACACCTACGATGTTCTTAAAGCTTATAAGAGGAGATTCAAGGGGGAGATACACTTCATAGTCGGCGCCGATCAAATGATGAATATAACTTCGTGGAAAAATTATAAAGAATTGCCCAGCATAGCGAAGTTTGTTGTACTTTCAAGGGGAGATATAAGGATTCCTCCTGAAATAGTTGAAATCTTTAAGCCCCGATTTATATCTTACCGAAATATAGAAATATCATCTTCGGAGATAAGGAAGAGGTTGAGTAAAGGGAAGAGTATAAAAGGTTTAACCGATGAAAACATAATCCGCTATATTGAATATCATCAACTTTACAGGGATGTTAGTAAGGTTGAGGTGTTCGTTGATGGAGCCTGTAAAGGGAATCCGGGAGTTATGAAGGTGGGGTTCGTCGTATTTATCAATGGGAAAAAGGTTTATGAGGAGATGGAAAGCGTGGGCTTTGGTACCAATAACGAAGCCGAGTATATGGCCTTAAAGAAATCTTTAAACTGGCTTAAAAAGAATTCCATTTCAAATCCTTTGATTTATATGGATTCAAAGCTGGTGGTTGGTCATATAAACGGAAAGTACAAGGTCAAATCTGAGAATTTAAAGGAACTTTACAATGCGTGTAAAAGGATGGTTGAAGAGATCGGCGCGCGAATTATACATATACCGAGGGAGAAGAACCTGGCCGATAATCTGATAAAATGAAAGTGGATGAAGTTTTAAAACAAATATCGGCTCTTAGAACCGAAAAGAAGGAGGTGGATATTACTACGCTCAGCCCCGCCGATATAGTTAAACTCTCCATTATGGACAATATATATGGGATAAGTAAGATTGAAGATGTGTTAGATAAGATCATAGAAGCCGGCAAGCTTTGGGCCAGAACTTTAACATCAAACGGTAGAATAGTTATGGTGGGTGCTGGAACTTCTGGTAGATTGGCTATTATGGAGGCCGCTGAAATGTATCCAACCTTTGGTATAGAGAAATGGAGGATAAAGGGATTTATAGCGGGGGGTAGAAACTCGGTGTTTTCTTCAAAAGAGGGGGCTGAGGACCATGAGAAGTATGGTAAGGCGTTGGTAAGCAGGCTGAGACTTGGCAAAAAGGATATGCTTATAGGACTTTCGGCATCCGGAAGGACACCTTATGTGAAAGGAGCGATAGAAAAAGCCAAGGATTTAAAATGTAAAACGGTTATTATATCTACCAATCCAGAGGATAGAGTTTTAATTAAGGCCGATATAAATATATGCGTTGATGTTGGGAGCGAAATACTTCCGGGTTCAACTCGTATGAAGTCCGCAACTGTCCAAAAGGTTATTTTAAATACCATTTCGTTAATAGGTGCTGTGATTTCTGGTAAGGTGTATAAAGGGAGGATGGTGGAATTGAAGCCTACATCTTGGAAACTAAAAGCGAGAGCGATAAAAACATTGATGGAGGAGTTCAATATAAGTAAGGATGAAGCTATTAAAATTCTGGAAAGCACGAATTGGAATTTAAAAAAGGCCTTTAAAAAGTTGGAAGGAGAGTGATGCAAATCACTGGTGGAAAATTCAAAGGATTTAAAATCAAAGTCCCCAAGAAAACGAGACCAACGAGTTCATTTAACAGGAAAAGGATTTTTGATATTTTGAGGAATGTTGAGAATCTTGAAGTTTTAGATCTGTTTTGCGGTAGTGGTATATTAGGTATTGAGGCGCTTTCAAGAGGGGCAAGAAGTTGCACTTTCGTTGATATAAGAAGCGAGAGCATAAAGGTGGTTTCGGAGAATATAAAGAAACTTGGATTGGAAAACCAAACGAAAGTATTTAAAAGTGATTATTCAAAGTTCTTGTCAAGTTTATCAGACGAAAAGTTTGACTTAATTTTCGCGGATCCCCCTTACAATTGGAAGGAGCATAGTAAATTACTTGAAATGGTTAAGAATACTTTAAGGATTGAAGGAATATTCGTGCTTGAAATATCAAGCAGAAGAGAATTCCCTCAATGTGAGGGTATGGAAGTTATCAAAGCGATAAAAGGAGGTGATACATCTCTGGTTTTCTATATGAAGAAAGCTTAGCAGTATTAACTCATCCCCATCTTTAAAGCCAACTGAATTTTTTACCTTCAATATTATGTTCTAAGAGCGCCCGTTTATATGTTTCTCAACTATGCGAATCATCTTCTCAACTTTTTCAAATCCACTGTCTATGGCCTTTTTATCTTGCAATTCCCTGTAATATCCACCGAGATGTAGCAACTCATATACATCACTGAAAAGACCACGAATGAGATCTTTATCTTTCCCTATCCTCATCACATTCTTCAAATAATAATCGTACATATCAACCTTTTTAAGTTTGCGACTTAAATCCCTTG
>WGFI01000023.1 GCA_015492295.1 Caldifarciminota bacterium | reverse complement strand
TAACACTTTCTTCGTTAGAGTTCCTATCGCCATACTCGGCTTTATCACCTTTGCCTTTCAAAGCTTCTCCCTCCTTGAGAAACTTAATGTCATCAAAGGTATCTCCCCTCATCAACTTCAGCAACGATTACGATGGCTCGGTAGAGCCGCACTTCAGCCTCAACGTAATCCCCTTTTCTCCATTTAACCGCGAAACTACTGGTATAATTTTTAGTGCTAAACATCAACGTGGAAATGAATGATTTTATCTCCTGTTTTAGTGATCTCCTTCCATTCAACTTCTGAAATATTTGTTTTTCAGTTCATCTTTCGTAGCCTCCCCAAGAATATCCATATTCATAGCTATTGCATCAATAATCATTTGATTTTGACAAAAATCCTTATAAGAAAGGTTCTTAGTGTATTCCAAAATTCTCTCACATGCCATCAACATATTCAACCTCCTTTTTTATTCTTTCCTTCACATGCTTTATTCTTATCGTTTCAATACCGCCGGGTGTAAGAATATCAACCTTTCTACCAAACAACCCTTCAAGAAAATCTACAAGGCCGCTAAAATTTTTAAAAGTCGCTTTTCCTTCCTCAAACTCAACAACTAAATCTATATCGCTCTTTTCCGTTGCTTCCCCCCTTACAATTGAACCAAAGATCCCAATTCTTTTAACCCCAAAACCCCTTATTTTGTCCATATTTTCCCTCAACTTCTTTATAACTTCCTCCTTGCTCATACCTCCACCTCCTTTAATCTTATCTCCCCACTCATCAACTTGTGAAGCATCGTCTTAAATAGTTCCTTCAAAACCCGCTTTCTCCTCTGCTCAACCTCTATCTTCCTATCCACAACGCTAAGTATATGGGCGATTTGTTTTTGTTCTTCAAGAGGGGGGAGGGGGAGTTTCTTTTCTTTTAATAGTGGGTAATGTCTATTATATCCACGACTTGGAATATTCAAAGTAAGTAAAGCAAAAAATAGAAATTTAGGATCAAAAATGCTTTGATTTGGAATAAGTATTTTAACACCATCCGCCCCCACTACAAACGGAAAATCTACAAATTTAAAAACTCTTGTATGATCTCCAAATATAATAACTGGTAGCGGGCCATAATACGCTTTTTCGTCATCATCACAAAATCCTGCAATATAGTTTTGACTTTGATCAATTACAGGATATTTCCCATGATTTTTATATTCTCGCTGTTTTATTTTCCCAACCTTAATTTTCTTTTTTAGAACGGCATTTTCAAACCTCACCACCTTCCAACTCCTCGGAATCCTTCCAATTTCCGTCTCCTTCTGCTCCTCACCGTAAAGCCCTTCCGTAAATAGTTTTTGCATAAGAGATTTTTTAAGTGCTTTTAACTTTTCAATGATCCTATCCTGCAACTCAATCGCCTGCTGGATTTTATCAAGAACTTTGGCGATTTTGCGTTGTTCGGGGAGAGGAGGGAGGGGGATTTGGATTTGTTTAATTTCACTTAAATTTAATGTCGGGTATCCCGCTACCTTCTTTTTTGCCAACTTTGTATAGGTTAAAAAATAGAATAAAAACTTTTGAAGCACTTTATGGCTTTTTGAATTCACAGCGCATAAATGACTGACAATATAAGCATCAAAAGGTAAAATTGCCCTTTTCTCTAAATAAACCGCTGCACCACTTTTGGGAAATATTATTGTTCCTTTGGAGAAGAGTTTTAACCGATAATCCCTTATAGCCAAATCGTTTATTAAATCCCAGTTTGTGATTTTGTAGTCTGTACTATCAATATGTTGAACTCTAATAAAAGGATATTTTCCATTTTGAAAATATTTCTCTCCTTGTGGGGCTGATTGACCTGATTTAACCTCCGCCACCTCCCCCAATCTCACCACATCCCAATCCTCAGGAATCAACCCGATTTCAGTTTGTTTGAATCCTTTCATTCCAATTCCTCCAGTATCTTGCTTATATTCATTTTCAATTCTGGAATATCATCCTTTATTATTTTCCAAACATTTGCGTAATCCACTCCAAAATATTTATGGATTAGAATATCTCTCAAACCCGCTATTTTTCTCAATGGTATATATTCATGCTTCCTTCTAAACTCTTCCGGAATATTTTTGCATGCTTCACCGATTATTTCCAAACTTCTAACGAAAGCCCTTTTTAGGTGTTCATTGCTGATGAACTCTTCAAAGTCCATATTCTTTGAAGTGTTTTCCAAATATTCACATTCATCAATTATGTGTTTAAGAAATGGTTTTATATCCTTCATATAAATATCACCTCCTTATCTATGTAAGGTTTAATATAGGGGCTTATTGCCTTGTCTGACACCAAATCAACCTTTCTTTCAAGAACCTTTTCGAGGAGTTCAACGAGGTCAAAAAACTTCAATCCTATGGGTTCGGAAAAAACGACGAGAATATCAATATCGCTTTCTTCTCTGTCTTCTCCTCTCGCAACAGATCCGAAAACACCTATTTTTACAACTTTATATTTTTCCCGAAGTATAGGTTTTAACTCCTCTAACCTTTTGATAATTCTTTCAACCTTCATACCTCAAACCCCATTTTACTCAATATCTCCTTTAATTCCCTATCAACCTTTGCTCTCTCCTCCTCAACATTTGCAAGCTCAACCAAAATATCCTCAACGGGCTGGATTTCTTCCTTCTCATTCAAGGAGACATATCTTGAAGGGCTGAGATTATAATCGTTCTTCCTCGCTTCCTCTATGCTTATAATCTTTGAAAATCCTTCAATCTCCTTCCATCCAAAGTATGCATCAAGAATTTTCTTTATATTTTCCTCGGTTAAGTAATTTTTCGGTCTTCCCTTTGCGAATTCCTTGGACGCATTTATAAGCAGTATTTCACCTTTGCGCTTTTTCGCCTTGTTTATTACGATTATATTCCCTGGGGCGGTTGTGTTGTAAAAGAGGTTATCTGCAAGCAAAATCACGGCCTCAATCAAATCGTTTTCAACGAATCTCTTTCTTATCTCTTTCTCTCTATCAGTTCCATAACTTCCCGAACCCCTCGTCACCGCACCCGTATCAATCACAACGACTAACTTTCCGTTTTCTTTCAAAGATGCATACATATGCTGAATCCATCCCCAATCGGAGCTTTGATTTGAGGGAGGTATTCCAAAGGTGAATCTGTTGTAAGGATCATTTTCAAATACATCCTGAGGGAACTTTTGGTTCCACATAGGGTTCGCTATCACCTTATCAAACCGTTTAACCCTTCCCCCATCAATGAACTTTGGATTTCTTATCGTATCCCCAACCCTTATATCCGCATCCATATCATGGATGAAAGCGTTCATCTTGGCCATGGCGTAGGTAAAAGGATTTATCTCCTGACCATAGAGTTTTAAAGGTTTCTTTTCCTCCTTCACCTTCTCCTTTAACACTAATCGTGCCTTTATGAGTAATCCACCTGACCCACACGCCGGATCATAGACCTCCTCCCCCTCCTCGGGATCAAGTATATAAGCCATAAGAAATCCAACCTCCCTGGGCGTATAAAATTCACCTGCCGATTGCCCCGAACCCTCCGCGAACTTTCTCAAAAGATATTCATAGGCCCTTCCTAGAATATCCGGCTCAACATCTTTTAACCCGAGCCTGTATTTGCTTAAAATCTGCATAAGATTCTGAATATGCGCATCGCTTATTATTCTCTGACCCGCCTGAGTGGCGTTAAAATCAACTATGTCTATTATACCTTTCAGCTTGGGATTTTCCTCAGCGATCTTCCTTAAAGCCTCCGTCAGCTTTTCCCCTATGTTCGTCGTAATCTTTCTCACATTCTCCCAGAGATATTCCTCGGGAATGTAAAACCTTATAGTTCTTCTATCTTTGAATGCGAGCTTCTTAGCGATTTCCTCGCTCCCTAACTTCTCAGAAAGTTCCATGATCTCATCCTCAAAGACATCGCAGAGCCTTTTATAGAAAATCAGAGGTATTATATAGTCTTTATACTTGGGTGCGTCTATCTGCCCTCTGATACTACACGCCGCCTCCCATAACCAGTTTTCAAGCGTGGATATATCAACTCCCTTAATCGCCTTCATAGGGATTTGCGCTTTGCCATCTCCACCCCCTCAACCATACGACAAAGCTTCTCATAAGCCACCTCCCATGTCCTCGTCCTAAGTCCGCAATCCGGGGCGACGAATATACGCCCTGGATCCTGTAAAATTTCAATAGCATACAGTACCCTATCCCTTATAAGCTCGGAAGGCTCTATAAAATCCGTATGGACATCAAGAACGCCGAGACCAACTATGAAATCGTAATCCTTCAAAGTGCGCAATATCTCGTATCCCCTCCTTTTCCCCTCCGATACCCCCAGCTCCTTGGTATCCCTATTGGCATACTCAAAATGCAATTCCCTTATATACCCTTCCGCCCTTTCAATCTCCGGAAACAGAAGCGAATAATCGGAAAAGCATATATGCACACCGAAGAAGGCCTTACCTTTGTTCTCACCTACGGACATTATAAGAGAATCAACGAACAAACCGATCTCGTTCCTCTTGGTGGTTGCCGCCGGTTCATCAATCTGAATGAACCTCGCACCTTCGCTTATCAACGCCTCTATATTTGGCTTAATAACACTCTCCGACATATCCTTTAAAAACTCCTTCCTCGCCTCCTTACGCTTCTCAATCCCTCCGAGCGTTCCTATCTCCGCACCTTTTATATAGTACTCATCAAAAGACCAATCAACCAATGTGTATGCTCCCGTCATGGGTATCTTCACGGGTTTCCTCGCGAAGGAAGATATGGTCCTATATTCCTTCACATGATAGTTCTCCTTCAACCTCGGCTTATCAACCACGGCGGCCTTTCTATAATACTTATTATCAAAACTCCTGACATGCCCGTAAAACTTAAAACCCTCTATCCTCTTTATGGGATACTCGTACATCTCAACCCTGTGCTGTTCCCCATCATACACTATATCCAAACCCGCCTTTTCAAGAAGCCTAGTCGCGAGTAAGGAGGAGTAATATAAAATCCTTTCCTTATCCTCCTTTGAAAATCCGCTTCTTTTCCTCAATATATCTACGAGTTCCGAAACATCCTCACCCAAAAATTTACCCCACTTTTGGGCGTAGGATATATCCTCATCGCTTATGGGCATGTTCCTAAACGCCTTAACCCTCCAATTCGGCTTCGCCAATGAGCCTATCTCATGCGTCATCAGAGGTTTAATCATAGGAAACCTCCAAGAATCTTTTCAAATTCTTAACCTTTATATCCGCGATGCTCCTTGGAAGAAGTTCAAAATCGGCCGAACCCGTGAATATCGCAAAGGGCACATCCATATCCAATATACCCTTTATAACCTTCTCAACATCCCTGTACTCTTCAATGAGGGAATTCGTAGTATCCACTATACCCGCGACTATGCCCACATCCTTTCTCCATACCTTCCTTATATACTCAATATCGTTGAAAGTGAAATCAACCCCCACACCATCTATGTTCAAAGACAGGAGAAACTCAAGTACGGGATTTATAGGTGCGAAGTAAGTATTTATAATGAGTTTGGTATCTCCACATCCGGATTTGATCGTATCAACGCATCTTCCGTACTCGTTCCGAATGCTCCCATCGGGATGAAACACCAATGAAGGCTCTTGAAGATATATGTACTCATAACCTTTGAGATTCCCAATCACATCGGATATAACCTCGCTTATCTCTAACATACTCAAACCCTCCGAGAAGGTTTTCACCGTATAAGGGCCTGGGAGTATAGCAAGGTTCCCGAATCTAAAAAATCGCCCGATTTCTTCCGTATCAACATCCTTTGATTTGAATTTTAACTTACGAACGAATGTGTTAGTCTCAAAGTACCTTATGAGTCCATCAACTTCCGTACCTTTAACGAAGGTGGATAGGGGTCTTAATATATCATCCCACACGAGGAGGCCATCCGATACTATACCGAAATCCTTTTGAAGATCCCTCAGTTCCTCGTAATCCCTACGGTATGCCCTTTCCAACTCCTCCCAACTCGCCCTCCCCCTCTCGTAATCCCTACTCACCTTTATAACCTCCTCACCTCTCGGATACTTGCCGTTTAAAGATACTCCTATCTCCATCCGCAAACCTCCTTTATTCTATGCAAAGTATAACCTGCGACTTGAAGGTTGTTATACATAACATGCTCCACATTTATACCCAATTCACCATAAGTGGTTGAAATATCAAGGGCCAGCCTTTCAACTATCTCTATGCTCCTCTTTTCAATCAGCCTCTCATCTTCAAGCAGGTAATTCTTTATATTCTCAGGAATATAAACACCAAGCCACTCCATGAAGTGTATATCCTTTCTCCTTGAAGCGGGGGCGAGGCTAACATATATAGGTGAAGGTTTCAAACCTTCCTTTTCGCACAGCAGATAATATTCCTTCAAAACCCTTCTCATATTATCCGTTTCAAAGACTATCTGGGATATAAAGGCCTTGAATCCCGCCCTCGTTTTAGCGATCAGCCTTTCAGGTTCGTTTCTGCGTGTGAATATGGTTATGCCGTAGATGTTTGAAAACCTATCCTTTGCGAACCTTATGGCCTCAACGGGAGAGTATCCGGGGTATTTTCTCTTACTTGATTCACCACCAACTAGGGTTATGGATCTAAAATCCTTGGATATTTTATCAAGGCTGCTTACGAGTTCCTCTTTGGGTATAAGGGGTATGACCTTGTCTATGATGATCTCCGCCCCCGGATTGAACTCTTTAAGCATATTTCCAAACAGAACATTATCCACCTTGGGTTTATAAGGAACTATTCTACCCACACCCCCCTTCTCCTCAATCACCTCAGGAATATTTATACTTTTTATGTTCAGCATGTTTGATATTGACGCTATCTCAAAGGACTTCCTTTTAACCTTCTCAATGTCCCAATCCGCGGGAGGCGGAATGACGGTGAAAATTATACCTTTGAAGTTGCATCTCCTCATACCAAACCCTCATATATCTCCAAAATCTTTGAAACCACGCTCTCGGTGCTGAAATACTCCCTTATCCTTTTCTGTCCATTTATGACCAACTTCTTCGCCTCCTCCCAATTTTTGAGTAGATATTCTACGGCAGAAGATAGTTCTTCTGGGTCCTTTTGAGGTACCAAGATACCCGTCTCACCGTTTATAACTATATCCGGAATTCCACCGACATTCGTGGCGATAACGGGCAAACCGAAGCTCAAAGCCTCTATCAAAACCACACCTAAGCCCTCCGTATCCCCTCTACTATCAACTATTGAAGGCAGAACGAAAATATCGGAACTCATATACTCATTCACAAGGCTTTCACTATCCACCTTACCCTTAAATATAACCTCATCTTCCAAACCCAATTCCCGTTTTAATCTCACGAGTTTTCCCCTTTCAGGACCATCACCGACTATATGCACCTTGAATCTCAAGCCTCTATCCTTCAATATACGGGCGGCCTTTAAAAGATAATCAACCCCTTTTCTCTCAACCAACCTACCAACGAAGAGTATAATAGGCTCTTTGACCCTATCCTTCGGTTTATGGAATTTCGTGAGTCTTATTGAAGACGCATAAGGTATTACCTTAATATCCTCTCGCCCGAGCAAGGTTTTGACATAGGATGATATGGCGGTTTTCACATTAGCGGTATGCATCAGGATTTTGATCATACCTCCCAATATCCCGAGACTCTTTGCCAGCTTTATTTCGGCGGTATAGTAAGAATGCACGATGGGTACGAATCTAAGTTTAAACGGCAGGGAGAGCAATGCCATAGGAAATGGCCAATGAACATGCACTATATTGTAATTTTCATCAAGTAAGGATATGGCTTTTAAGATTCCTGAAACCAGATAGAAGGGTATCAAAAGGTAATATCTCCTGTCGGATTTTAAAAGCTCGGGTATGGCCGTCTCATAACTAAGCCTTTCATACTCCGCCAAAAAATACCTGTACCTATGAACCTTAAAACCGTATATACGATCTCCTCTCCTACCCTTAAACGATGGACAGAGGATATGAACATCCACACCCCTATCCCTCAGTCCCTTTAAAACCTCCCAAAGCCAAGGCGTAATAACCTCCCTCTCATCATAAGGTGCGGCGGTTATTATATGTAGGACCTTCAACTACTTCCTTTGCTCTATGGGCACGTACGGTTTGTCAAGTTCCCCTTTGTATATTGATTTTGGCCTAAATATCCTGTTGTCTTCAAGGTATTCAAGTATATGGGCGCACCATCCAGCCACCCTGCCTATGGCGAATATCGGTGTGAATAGATCCGTGCTTATTCCGAGAGCGTTATAGACCATACCGGAGTAGAAATCAACATTTGGGAATATACCTTTATGGGAGAGTTTCTTCATCATATAATCTTCAACCTTCACCGCTATGTTGTAATATTTACTGTTCTTTGAAAGTTCCTCTGCTATACTCTTCAATATCCTTGCTCTCGGATCGTAGGCCTTATAAACCCTATGCCCGAAGCCGAATATCTTCTTCTTCTGAGATAAGGCGTTATCTATATAACTCTCAACATTTCCCTCGGATCCGATCTCCTCAAGCATCCTTAACACCCTCTCGTTCGCTCCCCCATGAAGCGGCCCTTTGAGGGCGCCTATTCCACCTACGATAGCCGAATACATATCGGATAGGGTTGATGCTATCACCAAGGATGTGAATGTTGAGGCGTTCATACCGTGATCCGCATGAAGGATCAGCGCCACATCCATAACCCTCGCCTCATAATCGGAGGGTCTTTTTCCCGTAAGCATATAGAGGAAGTTCGCCGCATGTCCCAAGGAATGATCGGGAGGTATCGGATCCAAACCCTTCCTCGCCCTATCTATGTAAGCCACTATGGTTGGAAATCTGGATATGAGCCTGATTGATATTCTGAATTTCGCTTGCAGGTCATCCTTCTTGGCATCGTCATCATAAGATTCAAGTAGGGATACGGTGCTGCGAAGAACGCTCATTGGGTGCGCATCCGGAGAAATGTCATAGGTGTCGTATATGAAGTCTATAACATCATCGGGGATTTCCCTGCTGTTTTTCAGTGCAGCATCAAAGATTTCCAGCTCATCCTTCGTCGGGAGCTTCCTTTTAAGTAGAGCGAAAGCCACTTCCTCATAGGTTGAATGCTCTGCCCACTCCTCTATGGGGATCCCAAGGTAATAAAGCTTACCTTCCTTACCGTTTATATAACTTAAAACCGTTTCGGTTGCTGGTACTCCTTCCAAACCTTTTGAGAATTTTACCTCCGTCATAACTTTTCATTCTACGGCTGAAAACAACCTTACAATACCCAGTTATGAACATCAGGTTGCAAAATGTCATTATAACCGTAATTAACATAATTCTTGCGATAATCCTCTTTATCATACTCGCCCGTCCAGGTCAGAAGAAAGGCGAGATAGAGGTAAAACTCGCTACGATTGAGGATATATCAAGCCTACCATTCTGGGTGGCTTATGACCTCGGTCTGTTTGATAAGTACGGCATAAAGTTCAAGCCCAACGAGGTCAGTCGTCCCTTGGATGAATATGAGAACACATTGAAAGGGGCGCTTTACGCATCCTTCGGGATAGATTATTCCTACGCTTTATTCAAGTCCGCCGGGGATCTGAAACTCCTCAGGGTGCTATATTATGCGACATCATCGGGTGATGGCATAGTTGTAAAGGACACATCGGTGAAGTTTGATAGTTTGAATGGGAAAAGGATAGGTTATTATGATAACACAAGGCACAATGTGCTTTTACAAGCTGTACTTTCATCCAAGGGGGATACCTCGGTGGATTTAATAGGGCTGACGCTTGAGGAGATGGAAAGCGCGCTTGATAACAACAGGGTTGATGCCATATATGTCGTTGAGCCTTACCTATCCTATATGAAGGAAAAGGGATATAAGGTTATAGCGGAGGATGTGATTTTCAGCAAGGATGTTCCCATAATTTTGGGTATGGGTCTCTCATCGGCCGTGAATCTATCTTTGAGGAAGGAGGCTATAAAGAGGATCAGATCCGCACTCAAAGATGCCATTGATTATATAAACAAGAACCCTCAGGAGGCTAAGAAGATATTACAAAAACATTTGGGCTTTGATTTCAATTTGCCGAATTACAAGCTGTCGTCCGATGACACCGACTTCCGCAAATTCACGGATTATCTCATAAAGAATAACCTTATACCTTACAAGAGTGTCAATATGGAGAACATCGCTTCCGAAAAGTAAAATATACTCTTTCATAGGTGCGGCATTATCCCTGATACTCGGAAATTCGCCTTTTTTCTTCCCTTTTATAACTTTCATAGGTTTCTGGCTTTGGTTTTACACGATTGAAGGATCAAGGAGAGCATTTCTATGGTCCTTCCTAATAGGCTTACCTTACTGGTTCTATCACTCATTCTGGATATACAATTTGGATGTGCCTGATAGGTTAAGGGCTTTGTTGCTTTTAGGTGTGGTTTTCCTGTCATTGGCGCTCTCTTTCATATGGGGCATCTGGGGATATTTAACATCCAAGTTCAAGGGGTTTTATATGGTTATATTCGGAAGCTTATCTTGGGTATCGTTGGAGTTCATAAGAGGGGAGTACCTTCACGATTTATCGTACCCCTGGGCTTTGATAGGTGAGAGTTTTGTGAAAAGTCCTTTCCTGAAACTGGCCTCCATCGGTGGGATATATTTGCTCTCCTTTCTCGCCGTATTCGTGGGGGGCTTACTATTTCTAAGGATGTACAGACTCGTCGCCATGGTTCTGGCTCTATCCTTGGCATGGCACATGCTTTACAAACCTCCCAAACCTTACAGTAGAATAAAAGTGGGTGTCCTCCAACCCAATGTAATGCCGAAACTCGCTTTTGATCCCAAAGAATGGGAGGAGACATTCAAGGCTTACCATGAGATAATAAGGGGTATAAAGGATGTTGATCTCATAGTGTCGTCGGAATCCGCGTTTCCCGGTGCTTACAGATTCTCGCAAAACTCCAAAAGACTGGTATATGAAATAACCAAGACGACGAACTCCCCTTTGTTGTTCGGCACGGCGGGAGTGGAGAAAACTCCAAAGAGATACAGGTTCTTTAACAGGGCGATGTTGATTGATAGGGATACCAATATTCTGGGTTATTACGATAAGGTCAGGTTGGTTCCTTTCGGAGAAAATCTACCTTTTTACGAGTTCCTACCCGAATTTATAAAGGACATAGATATAGGTCAGGGCAATTATACGAGGGGAAGGGGATTTTATCCTATAAAACTTGGGAATCTCAAACTGGGCGTTATGATATGTTATGAGTCCATATTCAGCGGAATAGGAAGGAAGCTGGTATCACGCGGGGCGGATGTTCTGATAGTTATGACGAGTGATGGTTGGTTCGGAAGGAGTATAGGACCAATTGAACATTTTTACTTGGGTATATTTAGGGCTGTGGAAACAGGTAGGACGATGATAAGGGCGGCGAAGACGGGCATATCGGCGATAATATCTCCGGATGGAAAGGTTCTGAAAAGTCTGCCTTTATACACCCGCGGTAGTATAGTGTCCTATGTTGATATTTACAAATACAAAACGCCTTATGTTAGGTTCGGATTTCTATTCCCCTATCTATGCGTAATTGTTAGTATTCTGATATGGATATTAAGGAGGAGGTTTATTCAGTATTCCTGAGACTCCTGTGCCATTTTGGGCCTCAGAGATGGTGGCCGAGGATCTGGAAGGAGGGAAATCATAGAGATGAGATCATAATAGGGGCGGTTTTGACCCAGAGAACACTCTGGAAAAATGTTGAAAATGCGCTGAAAAAACTTGAAGATTATGGTATAACATCCATCGCAAAGTTTTACGATACGGATGAGGGATATATTGAAAGGTTGCTGAAAAGCGTACCTTTCAGAAGGAGAAAGATAAGGACGATCAAAAGACTTTGGGAAACGGTAAAATACGGGGTTCCAAGTAGGGAAAAGCTTTTGGAGGTGGAAGGGATCGGTGAGGAAACGGCGGATGTCATACTACTCTACGCCTATGATATACCCACGATCGTCATTGATGAGTACGCAAGAAGGTGGTTTCTCAGATTTTTCGGTTTAAATGTTGGAGATCGTATGTTGAGGTCATACCTGCACTTTGAGGATACATTCTATTTAAAGGAGATGCACGCGCTTTTGGACGAATTGGGGAAAAGATATTGTAAGAGGAAACCTCTATGCGATGACTGTCCCTTAAAATCAAAATGCAGACTATATGTGAGAGTTTTCAGTAAGAGGTAATTTCTTTGAGTTAGCCAGCGATGACGAATGTCCCATTTCTTATGCCAAGTTTATCCCGCAATCTTATCGCTTTCTTATGCTTGTTGTTGCTATGTTGTCCATCCTGAAATCAGCAGTGCTGGATATACTTTATCTTCCAAACAGCTCTTAGCATCTTCATATCCGATTACTCTATCCTTATAAACTTCAACACTTTACCCCTAAACCTTATGAAATAAACACCTCTCCGAAGATCTTTAACACTTACCTTACCCTTCCCCTCAACCTTCTCTGCTTTAACCAACCTTCCCAAAGCGTCATATACCCTTAACTCACCTCTACCTTCCACCTTCATGTAATCCTTACCCACAATTAAACCCTCACCCTCAGCAACACCCTCACCTACACCCAAAGGCCTATACTCATACCCCCTCGTTATACCAGAACCACTACCATAACTTATACTCACAGCTATCTCCTTATACCCATTGCCGTTTATGTCGTATAATTCCTTCCCTAAGGTTATCCAATCGCTGTTTATAGGCAAAGTATCAACTACCTGGAAGTTATTATCACCGAAAGACTTTATTATCACAATAGCCCTCAATGTGTTCAATATTATCTCATACTGCCCATCTAAGTCTATGTCCCCATATGTGCTGAACCCTATGCCCGCCGATAAACCAGGAATCCTCATTGTGCTAAAATTACTTATTAACCTCCAATTATTATCCCCATTAGCCTCGTATATCCTTACATAATCTTGCATAAACGTTCCATAACCTTGAAAGGTGTGAAATAATATCTCAGGTTTTCCATCATTGTCTATATCTGGAAGCATTAGGGGGATATGTCCTACCGATGCTGTCCATAGTTTTGCTATTTCTGCACTATCATTCCCCACTATCTCAACTATACCGTAATAATCACCAAAATTGGATAAAAACGCAAACTCCAACTTCCCATCCCCATCACTGTCCAACATGTTGGGTGATACATAAGCACCCACCCTCTCTATCAACCTCTTCTTTTCCCATTCATTGTCCCCCATCACCTCAAACATCATCGCAACTAACCCTATACTGTCCTCCTCAACTTCATAAGGAACACATACCAAATCCTTCATCCCATCCCTGTCCGCATCCCCTACATAACAAGTCGGTGGTAAGGGTAAATTCCTTATTGAACCTAAATAAACTGTATCTATATATACCGCTTTACTTTTATCAATCTCAAACCTTCCCAAACTATCCGCTTCAAATATGTAAAATGTGTCAGGTCCTGTCCTCGTCATCCTATAAAAATACATCTCCAACCTACCATCCCCATCACTGTCATATACGCCGAGGAAATACATACGAAAGGTATCCTGTTCAGTCCATATATCCCCTTGCCATTCAAGTAAAAGACCTTTTGAAGTTAATATCATCTCTAACTTCCCATCTTTATCAAAGTCTTTTATCTCAAAGGGCAAGACTGTATAACTATTCACCTGCCATATAACACTAAACTGTCCCAATACCAATATCACCCCTCACCTCCTTATGAACTTCAATACCTTACCCTTAAACTTCACAAAATAAACACCTCTCGGAAGCTCCTTAACACTTACCTTACCCTTCCCCCTTATCACCTGATACTTAACCAACCTACCAACAGCATCATATACCCTCAACTCACCGCTGCCTTCTACCCTTATGTAATCCTTACCCACAATTAAACTCACTCCCCCATTGGAACCTAAACCCATAGGACCACTCACAGGTATCCCACCCTCAAAATGATGCAAACTCACAACCCCACCAACAACTT
>WGFI01000022.1 GCA_015492295.1 Caldifarciminota bacterium | reverse complement strand
TGCCCTATGATCCCGAAAAGGATAGGAAGATAAACGAGGAGTTGAAGCGAATCAATTCCAGATTGTCGCTATTAAACTCAAAACTCAAAAGCGTGGATTACAGGTTGAAGTTAATTAACGCGGCCATAGAAGGCATGAAGAGCGGTAGATTGGGAAATCCTTCCCTACTCTTAAAACTCTCCCGAGCCATAGAAAAGGACGAAATGGTAAGAGATTCTCTGCAAATCCTGATAGACAGTATAAAGAAAAATGTTGATAGTTTGGTGTCCATCAAGAATATGAATCTAACTGAACAAGGAGAAATGCATCTTTATCTCTCTCAGTGTAAGAATCCAACCCTGAATCTGTATATAACCTATTTCCCCGGCATGTTGGGTTGGAAACCAAAATACATGGCGGAGTATTCTAAGGGGAAGATTTATATACTATCTTATGCGGAAATTATTTCCGCATTGCCGAAGAAGCTAACCACAAATAAAATTATAATCACAAATCTTCTTCCAGCATTCTATAAACCTGAGCATAAAAAATGGTATATATCGGACTTCTATCCGTATGTTAGTCTTGAACTTGAAAGGGAAACGGTCTTACCCGCTTCCTTATCCAAAAAGTCGAGATTGGCGCCACCTAAGCGAAAACCTCAAAAGCCCAAGGTTGTATTCACGGAAATATCCACGAAGTACATAATAAATAGAAAAGTCGTGCTTGATAGGGAGAGGAGTTCCGTAGTGAAGCTTTTCAAAAAAACTTATAAAGGTAGGGAACTGATTGAAGCTTATCCAGAAATATCCGATAAGGGGCTGATAAAGTTCATCTTCACACCCGATGTTGATTTACCGAAAGGTCAGATAGATATACTTTACAATGGCGAATACTCGGCGAATTATATGTACGATGGGTCCAGAAGGGGTAAGGAAGATACATTATTCCTCGGCTTTGATCCCTCAATAAGATGCGAAATTAAACTGCTATCCCAGAAGAAACGTGATGTTAAAGGTATCAGAAAGCAACTCTTAACCAAAGAAACACGGGTCCATGAAATCTCCATAAGGAACTATAAAGACAGGGATGTGGAAATACTCGTATATGCGAGGAAACCTTTTGCCAAGGGTCGTGTTAATATAGAAAGAATCAGATTTGAACCCAGAAATTACGAGGATCTCGGTGAAGGTCTTTTAAGGTGGAAGGTCAAGTTGGAAAGGAAGAAGTCTTTTCTGATAAAAAGGACGATCACCATAACCTATCCGAAAGGGGCACAAATAAACTGGTAATTCAACCTTACAATCACCGCTTATGGTAAAGAATCGGATGAAGTGGATCGTGTTCCTTGCCGTGTTTATATTCGTATCCTTTGTGTATTTTAAAACCACCGCGCCAACCACAGCATTTTGGGATGTTGGGGAGTTCTTGGCGGCTGCTTATATCCTGGGAGTCCCGCATCCTCCCGGAACACCTTTCTATGTTATCTTGGCCAAGTTTTTTGATCTCCTACCCATACCTGCTGCTGAACTATATTCCCTCATAAACGGAGGAATAAAGGCGGAACCTACGGTATTAAAAATGACACTAATACCCATATTGATGGGCGGAGCGAATGCAGCTCTCGTATATCTCCTTGCCTACGAGCTTATGCTTATAATAGACAAAGAGAAAAAGCTACCCGAATATGCCTATCATATCCTCGCCGTTCTTGGATCATTAACTACGGCGTTCGCGCGGATAGTATGGTTTGATTCAATTGAAGTTGAAACCTACGCACCTGGGGCGTTTTTCGGTATATTGGCTTTATATTTCGGTTTGATCTGGTATAAGAACAAGGATGATAAGGATGCTTTAAAGTGGATTATACTCGGCGTTTATTCAATAATGCTCGGTACAGGCATACACTTGACCGTACTCTTCGCGCTACCCGCCCTGTTTTTCATG
This sequence comes from Caldifarciminota bacterium, assembly GCA_015492295.1. Lineage (GTDB taxonomy): Bacteria > Hydrothermota > Hydrothermia > LBFQ01 > LBFQ01 > Caldipriscus. The sequence goes on along the minus strand of WGFI01000022.1, from coordinate 5,174 downwards.
GTTATGTTCGTTAGAAGGGAGCTAATTTGGGATAGATTTTCCGTCGGTCTTTTTGGAGCATTCTTCTCTTTGTTTTTCCTCATGTTTCTAACTTATGAGAGCGGTGGAAGTGTTCCCCTACTCTACGGATTTTCCCTCTTTCTGATGTTTATATACATGTACTCCGATGGTAAGTTTAAGAATTTAACCGAACCTTTGACATTGGCCTTCCTATTGGGTATAGGTTTGTCCATATTCGGACTTATACAAAAAAATTCCACATTTCTCGTATCCGGCACATTTCTATCCGTCATAACTATGTTCGTATCGGGTAAGATGTGGCAGGATTGGAAGGGTTGGGTTTTCTTGGTCATAATCCTCGGATTTTCAATAGAATTTTGGATAATAGCGAGGGCATACTATTTACATCTTCATCCCTTGGATGCCCGAATAAATGAAGGTGATCCATATACATGGAGTGCATTTATGGATGTTCTTTTGAGAAAGCAATACGAACCCGCGAATATATTGCCCAGGAGGATAGATCTGATTGATCAGATAAAGGTTTTTCTGATGTGGTTCGGATGGCAGTTTAACGCATCAACTTACAATGTTATGGACCCTCAACAGATAGCGAGAATGACTATGTTTGATCATGTCGGTCCCCTCGGATTGTTCGCTATCGCTCTCGGAATACTCGGAATATGGGAGCATCTATCAAGAGACAATAAAGATAAAGGCACATTCTGGCTTGTGGGTCTTGGTACCCTTCTCGCAGGTATAGGTTTCTTTATAGCGTTCAATTTTAAAGATTCTCCCACGCATCCAGTCAATCCAATAAATGCCCAATTGGGCAATGTTGAGGTCAGAAACAGGGATTATTTCTATCATCCCTTCTACCAACTCTGGGGGGTGTATATATCCTTAGGTTTATTCTACTTGGGAAGGATTTTCGTGGATTATATAAAGAACGCCGTATTCACAACCGTGGGAATTGCGGCGTTAGGTATCATAATGGTATATGCCCAGATCAAGCAACATTATTTCCTAAACGATCGCACGGCTAACTACATACCTGAGGATTTTGCGCACAACATCTTGGTCTCGGCAAAATCGGACAAAGGTGTATTTATGACAAATGGAGATAATGACACATTTCCCGTTTGGTTCGTTCAGGAAGTTTTGGGGAGAAAATGGGGGTTGATAAACGCGAACCTATCGCTTTTGAACACCAATTGGTATGTCAGGGAATTGAAACATTGGGGAGCACCTATAAGCTTTAAGGATGAGGATATTTACAGGCTTCCCCCTATAATTGAGGGAGGTGGGAGGCGAGGCTTCCTATATCTCAGGGATCTCGTAATAAGGGATATGATAGCGACGGCCGTTGGATACGAAACGGATAGATACACCGAAATAATAGGCATTGATGGAAAACCCATAAGGATACCCGCAATATATTTGGCCGATAATCTAACATTTGCGAATGAGGTTTTCGTGGGTAAGGAGTTTTCCATGCCTATATATTTCTCTTTGACATGCGATCCGGAGGTGTTTTCGGGTTGGGAGCAGTATATGGTACTTGAAGGTATGCTTTTGAGATTGACGGGAGAAAGGCAGAAGGTTATAGCATTGGGAGCGGTTGATGCCGAATGGACGGACAAACTTATTACCGGTGGTTCAGATGATCCCGTTAAATATGTGATGGAAAAATCGGTTGATTATAAAAATCCACCCAAGATAAACAGATGGTCTTATAGGAGTATATTTGATGATAGGGTTCCAAAGAACGAGGATCATTTAAGAGTGATGAGGAATTACGCTTCCGCTATATTGACCCTTGCAGCGTATTACACCCATGAAGGAAATTATACCAGGGCCGAGAAGCTCTTTGCCTTAGGTGAGAAGTTCGTCAGAAAATCCGTTGAAGGCTTGCAGAGGGATCCGGAGAGGGATCCTCAAATATTCGCCATAAGACTTTCAACGGCTTATATAAAGATGATGCGAGGTGATACAAAAGAAGCGGAGAAAATACTGAGAAAATATTCAAGGAATTTGCCGAAGAACGAGTACGATTGGAGACTCGCCCTAGTAAAGCTGTATGAGGGTAAGGTTGATTCCGCTAAGATGTTATTGGAGTCCTTCGGGAAGGAGTTTCCCGAGATAGATCCCGTATGGGGATTGGGATTGGATACCCTAATTACACTGATACCCCCGGAGAACAGCTTAAATGTCGCATACAAAGCTTTTCAGAAGGGACAGCTTGACATAGCCATGAAGCTCATTGAGAGATCCTCCGCCCCAAGTAGCACAAAGACCTGGATCTCTTTGCTTTTGAACTCTTTGCGAAAGCAGGACGAGGATATGTTCAGATCCCTCTTAGCATACACACCATTTGATACCACGGGTGCAGGTGAATGGAAAGGGGAGCTTCCCAGACTTTACGAGACGCTGAAAAATGTATTACTGAGGCAAGGAGATACCTTGGGGGCTCAAATGTTGGAAGAATATTCCAAAGGGATCCCTAAGAAATGATACCTGTCTTGGATCCTCGTATCATAATGTGCTTCGGTTTCTGTTCATTCATACCCGATTCATCTCAATTCTCTTTAAACCTTTACAGTAGGAACAATCCTTACGCTGGTTTCGTTGAGTTTTATCCCGATATATCCTTAATCATGAAACACCTTGGCGTTTATGTCAGCATGGATGCTTTCAATGGGAGATCACGTTTGTTGAACTCTGAGGACTGGAATCCTTACCGTGAGTATCATTTGGAGATAGTTGATTGGTCTGAAGAACCCGTAATAAGTAAATATCCTCTATTTGAAACCTTGCAGTATAGGGCATTTGGATGGTTTTCTTATGAGGATTTTACGGTTAAGGTTGGTAGAGATTTTTTAAGGATTTCAAGATCACTCAGATACCCTCTTCTGTTCTCCGGCTACGGATATCCATTAGACTGGTATTACTTACTTGAAGGGAGATACAAATTCATAAAAGGTTATACCGGATTTTCAAGGGTTCCATCCAGGTACGAGAACAAGAGGTTATCCTTCCAGAGAATGGAGATAAATCTGGGATTCCTGAACATAGGTTTGACCGAAATGGTGATATATACGAGGGACGATACTTGGAAATATGCAAATCCTTTCGTGCTTTATTATGTGGTTCAGAGGAGGGAATCCGACAATGACGACAATCTATTTCTGCATATTGATGCATCCTTGAATATATTCGGATTTGAGATATACGGGGAATTTATGGGAGATGATCCTTCGGTTTTCTACGGGGAAGGTCAGGCTCCGCTTATGGGTTTCACATCGGGTTTGAGGTTTGAAAAGGATAAAAATTTCTTCAATGTGGAAGGTTCCTTGGTTCTGCCTTTTACTTATGCCCATTTCACACAAAAGAACACATTTGATGCTTTGGGATTGCCAATGGCGACATACTTGGGACAGGATTATATGGCGGTTTATGCATTCTACTCCTACGGTTCCCTTTTCTTGGACGCCGAGTATATAGAGCATGGAAGGGTGCCCTTCGGTCTCCCATTTGAACTCTCCGGAATGCCCCCAACCGATGCTTTTCCTCGCAGGCCTTTGAGTAAATGGTACAGATTCGGCTTGGGCGTAAATCGGTTAGAAAGGGATTTGGGTTTTGCATTGGTAAGGTTGGCGGGTAGGCTGGGTTTTGATATAGTTGATGGGAAACTCAAACCATCGTGGTCATTCCTATGGTTCATAAGAACAAGATGGGGACTATGAGGTTTGATAATAGGTTGATAGAGAGGAGGTTTTATCCTTTTTCTAAACTCAAAGGTGTTGAAGAGCTGAGGGTGGGGATATACACATTCGGAGAGAGGATAAGGATGATTCTATCCGATGCTTTTCCGAAGGAATATATCATAATTCCCAATTTCATACCTTTTGAGAAGCCGAAGTTCAAAGAGCCCGTGATAGCTGTTTCCGGAAAACCCGTAATTTATAAGAAAGGTCTATCCTATGACCAAGTGTTCAAACTCATTGAGAAGGGAAGCTGCGAGGAGATAGAGGGTATATATATATCGGAATTCTGGCAGATGCCCGAATACATAGAAAGGGTTTTGGAATTTGACATGAGATTCCTGCACAAGGACGAATATTATACCATAGGGGATTTCTTGGTTCATAAAACCGCCGAAGTATCGCTCAAAACCCACTTCTCAGGATGGGGGATCGTGGATAGAGGTGCAACCGTGAAACCTTTTGTCGTCATTGATGGGCCGACCTACATCGGAGAGGAATCTCTCGTGAAACCCTTCACCTATATATCTTCGTCCGTAATAGGACCCGTATGTAAAGTCAGTGGGGAAATATCACATACGATCTTTGAAGGCTACGCGAATAAACAACACTCGGGATTCATAGGACATTCCTATGTGGGAAGTTGGGTTAATCTCGGTGCGGGTGTTGAGGTCAGTAATCTTAAAAATACTTATGGCCATGTTAAAGTTTATTCCTATGAGAAAGGAGAATTGATAGATACGAAGAGGCAGTTCCTCGGTGTATTTGCGGGCGATCACTGTAAGGTGGGAATAAATACCACCATCTCAACTGGAACGGTCATAGGTATTTTCGCCAATATAACCGCCGCCGATTCACCTACGCCCAAATTCATACCCGATTTCTATTGGACAGGTGGAAAGAGGATGCACATTGATAAGGCCGTGGAGATAGCGATAAGGGTTATGAAAAGGAGGAATAAAAGACCTTCCAAGGATTATATTAAAAAGATCAAATATTGGGCGTATCAAGATAATGTGAATGCTCGCTAAGAGGAATATACTTTGTAGTGTTTAAAGGGGGTAAGGTGAAGAAGGTGATTAAATAGGCGGTTTTCCACTAAAACCCTTTCACCCTTAGAATACGAATATGAGGCAAAGCACAGCTGAATTGTTCTTAAAGTTAAGGGAAAAGCTTGGAGAGGACACTGCGAAGGTTTTAACCGATTATCTTGAAGATGTTAAGGAGGATCTAACGAGTAAGTTTCTAACCAAGTATGAGGCTATACACTGGTTTGAGACGCTGGATGAGAAGATAGACATAGTTAGGAAGGAAGCTACGAGCATATTTGAGACTTTAAAGGCCGAAATAAGGGCTAATAGGAGAGAGTATATACAGATGTTTGAAACACTGAAATCCGAGATAAAAGCG
>WGFI01000021.1 GCA_015492295.1 Caldifarciminota bacterium | reverse complement strand
TTTACGCTCCATATACCCGAAGAATCCCCCTTTCTAGTGTACATGAGTGCTATATTGCATATTGAACTATCATCAGGTGAGGGTATGGTATAGGCAACTACCACATCGCATGCGTTATTACAAGCATCAAAACTGACCAGATTAACATAAGCTCTTCTCATTAAAGTGTCCATACAGTGTAATTTTGTGCGACTATAAAGCCTTAATTTAACAGGGTTTTTATATCGTCCCCAACTCCATCCTCCATCCCGACTTTTTACAACCCTTAGAATCATATACAAGGAATCGCTGGAAAGGAAATCGTGCAAATCGTTGTACGCGATCCATACATCCTCTCCACAGTTCGCCCTTTTAACCAAACCCTTCGTTGGATCATGAATACCCGTATCTCTAAATACCCGACCAAATGTTAGTGATTTTGCGATCAGATCCGGTGGGGAAACATACGGGTTTTCGCTTTCTGCCTTGATATACGCTATCCATAGATCAGCCAGATTATAATCAAGGGTCGGTCTATCTTTGAGGTAAGCGAAGTTTTCATAATCTACATATCTACAACTGTCGGTAAGAGTATCAACATAGCATAATATAATCTCCGACTTCTTTGAATAATTTGGTAGTATAACAATATGATGCATAAGCTATATAAAATCCGCCTTTCGCACCACTCCTCGTTATCCAAGGATCTCCAACTTTGCATTCAGAGTATGTAGGTGGAGGGTAAGCGGAATAGGCTGTAAAGGATATAATCCATTTGAAAGTGTTTCCATAATCGTTGCTTATCGCGACCTCTATCTCTTTGTCCGTAATATCCATGTATGCTACACCTACAAAGGGTGGATCGGCTGCGATGCTAACCTCTCTTAAATCGCTATCCTCATACCACATGTGATTTATGACCTTTATAGCCTCAAATTCGCCTATTATAAAGTATAGCATCATTTTCCATATAAAGGCGAAATATAAATCTTCACGGTATCATGCGGTGGAATCTCAAACATTACACCAGCAGCGGGAACGGAGAAGCCCCAAGGCACTTGTCTAAGGTTCGGACTACCTGAAAATATATCGCTCCATCCACCTTCAATACCGCAACCATTGACCGCCTCATTAAACTCACATTTCCTGATCAAGCTAAGACCTATAGAACCTATATTATCCACTGCATCCTCGCCTATCATACTAGGATGGGGGAAATCCAGAAACATCATTATGGTGGAGGAGGGTGATCGTCCTGAATAGTATCCTTTTATATTAGGAACTTTATCAATTTTGATATAGAACATCAGTTTATCCATAACCCTGTGTGTTACATAATCTTCCCTGAGTATGTGGTTGATGGGACCGTAAGATGATATTATCGCTCGCGCGATAGAATTCGTTGGATTCATTACCAACATTACGGTTGCTGGTAGATATACCTTCTTGTAGTCTTCTATATATGTAAATATATTCTCATTTGATATTTTTTTGCATAGATCATGTCGCCAGTTGCTACCTATCGTATAGATTTCCACATGGCAATGCCAATCCGGACTCGTTTCTTCTGATGGTTCTCCAACGGCTTCCTTACCTATTATCTGGATGCATACCCTCTTTGAACCTATCCTCTTTTTGTACTGCTCCTCAAAACCCGCGCAGTGTCGCTTGTATAGGCTGTCCTCTTTGTTATAGAAGTATAGATTTGTGCAGTTTATACATATCATCCTAAGCGCCCCATTCTCTATATACCTAACTACACTATCAGGATAACCTAAGGCACTTAACAAATAAATCATATCTCACCTCCTTGTTTTCTTATGGATCGCAACCACAACCCGTGTTCGCCCTGTCGTGGTGCCTAACCCCCCAATATGTATTATCAAAGTTGTATCCTATCCATATAACTTTCACCTTACCATCTCCCCTCACGATCCAAGCCCTACTGAAACCCATATTCACATACCAATCCCCATACCCTTTCACTTCCGCAGACATAACCTCATTTCCATCTATGCTCTTAAAACTGGCTATGGCATCCCCACCTTCAATTACAAAATCCCCACCTAAGGCCAGTATATCCGTATATACCCTGCCATATTTATCAATAAGGAAATTCTCGTAGCTTCCCGGAATCATTTTCATAATGTTCCCTTCCTTATCAAGTTTGTATATACCTAACATATAAGGCATAATCGTTCAGAGTATCGCTATGTACGATAACCCTATCCATAATTCTCCTGTTCAATCTAACCTCCCATAAAACATTCCCACTCGTATCTATCGCTATAACTTCCCCATTTTTGCAGGATACATATACCTTATCTC
>WGFI01000020.1 GCA_015492295.1 Caldifarciminota bacterium | reverse complement strand
TGGTTGCGGACTTTGATGGGGATGGGCAACTTGAAATAGCGGGAGTTCCTTACGGTTCTTGGTGCAACGGTGATGGCGTTTTTAGGATGTTCAATGCTTTGACTGGCACCGTTGAATGGACATACACTTATGGTGTTGATGCGGAAGGTGCATCTATGGCCGATGTTGATGGAGATATGTGCGCAGAGCTTATGCTTCTTCCTTCCTGCTGCGGAAGTAGTAATATAGTTGTGCTTGATGGCACAGGTTCTGGGTGTGGTTATTATCCGTATAATGATACCTGTGGAGTTCTTGGGTATGATGATCCCGTGAAAGTTGAGGAAGGTAAAGGGGCTCTCGTTCTCAATATCAGAGGTGATAGGGGAGGTTTATGGGTGGATGTTAAGGAGGAATTGGTTAAGATATACACTACTGATGGGAAGATGGTCTTCGGAGGAATAGTTAAAGGCAAGAGGTTCATAAGGCTGAGGAAGGGGGTCTATTATGTGAAGGTCAGGGATAGGGCCAAGGCAGTCGTGGTTAGATAACTTTACGCTTCACCTATTTGCCTTTCCCAACAAAAACTAAACAAACTCCCGCAGGAGAATATTCCCTATGAAAATTCCCACAGAAACTATAACAACCTTATAATATCGGATATGTTAGGAATAATTTTAACTGATTTTCCTTTTGTGAATGTTAGAGTTGATGATTTTGCGGATAATACGAGTCATGCGGAAGTATCTATGGCTGTAGAATACACCTTAGGAGGCTCAGGGTGGATAGATATGGATTTATCAAGTGAAAACGCATTTTCTTTGACGCATGATGGTGGTATAACTTGGGAGCCGCATTTCGGAGATCCAGGAGCCGCATGCTGTGATCCCGTAGTTAGAGTATGGGGGAACAATGTGCATTTAGTGTGGTTGGGCACTTATCAGACATACTATATGGGTTCATCGGATGGAGGAAGCACCTGGGGATCCGTAAAAAACGCTGGGGGTTGCAGTTCAACGGATCATCCATGGATGGCGGTTAGAAACGACACGGTTGTTATCATATATTCCAACTTCTGCACATCATCAACGATATATTCAGCATATTCTTATGACAACGGTAATACATGGTCAAGAAGCGCGGTGTATCCCAGTGGAGGCGTTCCCATGGCGGCAAACGATGATTCTCTGTTCTATGCGGTCTGGTGGAGATCGGGAGGTTCGTGTATATATCTCTACGTTTCAAGATCCACCAATGGGGCGACATGGTCAGCTGCAACGAACGCCGCATGCATGACACCTGACATATCACCGAACCCTTATCCTGTTGGATACCAACCAGTAGGTTGGGGTAAGGGAAACATAGGAATAATATATATGGCGGGTTCTCTAACCAATTTAAAAGTTGAATTCGTAAAATCCAACGATGGAGGAGCAACATGGTCATCACCCGTAAGAATAACAACGAATCCTTCCTCGGTTGCGGAATATATGCCCGCTTTGGCTGCTGATCCCTACGGGGGTCTTCATGCGTTCTGGTATGACAATAGCGCCGGTTATGCAAAGTGGGGGCTTTACTATTCGTATTCAACGGACGGAGGAAGTACATGGTCCAGCCCTATAAGGGTTTCTGATACTTTGTTCCCATTCGTTGAAAGAAGTGGGTGCGGAGGGGTTGGAGGAGTTGATTACACCAACGATTGCTGGCCAGGGCATTACATAGATGCTTGGGCGGATAGTAATCATGTGTATGTTGTTTGGTCCGATAATAGGATAGTATCAGGAGGTAGAAATTACTGGCATATATGGTTTGCCTATGCTCCCATACCCTATCTTCGGGTTTCGGAGAAAGGTTATACAACGATGGAAGAGGATGTTAAGGTCTATGATGTAAGCGGTAGGATGATCGCGAAAGGGAGGGAGAGTCTCAATAGCCTTAAAAAGGGCGTTTATATAGTTGTTTCAGGAAAGAAGGTTGAGAAAATAATAAGGAGGTGAGATATGTTGGCTATAATAACATGGGTCGCTGTAAATGGGGCACCTATTGATGGTAAGGGTAAAGGGTTTGTGGCTTACGATGAGGTATATGAAAGCATACCCGCTGAATATAGGAGTTTCCGATTTACGGCTAAATCCTCCGGAAAGTTCGTAATAACCATAAGATTTTGGAGGGATGGTGAGTACTGGCAGAAAGTTTTCAACTATGACCCCGGAAATCACACCATAGTTATAAACCTTGAAAAAATAGAGGACGCTGAAATGCTGCCTACTAAGGGCATAGGAAGGAAACATACCATAATCAATGTTAAGCCTCTCAGAAAACCTGTTATACTGTCGGACATAGAAATCATGTAAATGCGACCCTTCATCTTAGAAGATGATAAAATAAAGGTTCTGAATCAGCGTGTTTTACCAAGGGAGGAATGGGTTGATGTGCATGATGCTTTTGAGGGGGCGGATGCTATAAAAAACATGCTCATAAGGGGGGCGCCTATAATAGCCGTATTTGCCGCTTACTGCCTCTACATCCATAGGAAAAAACATCCGGATACACTCAAAAGTGCGTGGGAAAGCTTGAAGAATTCCAGGCCAACGGGTGTAAATTTACATAATGTGCTTGAAGAGATTAAACCTCTAATTGAAAGGGGTGCATCACCCGAAGAATTTTATGAATTTGCCCAATATGTTGAGCGTAGGGAGATAGAGATAAACGAAAAGATAGCGAAGTACGGATTGTTGTTCTTTGATAAACCGAAAAGAGTCCTAACCTATTGTAATACCGGCTCCTTAGCCACACCCGGAATTGGAACCGCTTTGGGTATAATAAAACTGGCATTTAGGAACGGTCTTGTGGATAAAGTTTTCGTCGGTGAAACCTCCCCTTACATGCAAGGGGCACGGATCACGGCTTATGAACTTAGAAAGGAAGGGATACCCTATACTGTGGTTCCGGACAACCACATGCCATTTCTAATATATCGTGGAATGGTTGATATTGCCATAGTGGGAGCGGACAGGATAACGAAGGATGGATATGTCTTTAATAAGATCGGAACTTTGAGTATATCGTTGGCCTGTAAGAAGTTCAATGTTCCTTTTATCGTTGCAGCCCCATCAACCACATTTGACTCAAAACCATTTTCGGAGGATACCACGGTTGAGATCAGAAAGGACACCCCTAGTGAGGATTATTTATATTATGCGTTTGATATAACACCTCCTGAGCTCGTAGATTACATAATATCCGAGAAGGGGATTTGGAAGGTTTAACTTACCTATTTATTGGAGGGGCCCTTGCGGTTCTATTCACAGTTATAATCGTTTATTTTGGAGTTATAAAAAGCACAGCCCCCCTCGCTTTTCTGATAATAGTGATTCTGACATTCATCTATCCGTTCGCATCATACTGCGTCCTAAATGTGATCAAACCCGTAATAGACGCGTACTATAACCTGTACATAGGTCCTTTAAGAATAACCCAAATAACATCAGTTTATGCCGTCGTAGTGTGGGCATCTTATATATTCATAAAGAGAAGATTTTCATCACCCTTTACAGCAGCGGACTATGTGAATATACTCCTGCTTATTCTCATTCCGGTTCCGCTTATGTTATCTCCTGGATTTCCCGTATTTGAATCGGTTTTCAGATTGCTCTCGGGGTGGGGATTCTATTGGCTTGCGAGGGAAACCACGAAGAAGGAGGAAGGTCTTATAGAGAGCATTTTCATCTTATCGGGTATATATCCTACCATAGTCGGCGTTTTATCGCTTATGGGTCTTATAAGTGATGCATTTCACTGGGAAGAACTCCATAGATTGAAAGCGGTGTATTACGATGCTACTGCTTATGGTTTTGAGCTGGTACCTATGTGGTCCGTGTTGCTTTATCGTTTAAATAAAAGGTTTAACCTGGTGGAATTTGTTCTATTCGCCACATCATCATACCTGCTATATAAAACCTATACCAGGGCATTATGGATGAGCGCCGCTTTGGCTATATTGATAACATCCTTTAAAGGAAGGTTTTCAAGGTATGTCCTGCTGGGTGCTCTAATATTCTCCATTATAAACATTGATGAAATTATATTGAGGTTTTCGGAAAGGGGGGTTGGTACGGATCCCGAATCCTTTAACGGGAGAATACAGCTGTGGATGATAGGACTTCAAAGGTTTCTGAATCTTAATCCCGCGGAGATGTTCTTCGGGGTCAGTATAGTAGGAAGGCCTTTGGGACTCTTCCTACATAATTTGTTCTTGGTTTTCCTCTTTGATTATGGAATCCTTGGTGCCGTTGTATTCACGGTGTGGAGTGTATTCATATTTATAACGGTTTTCCGTATAAGGAGCGATAAACTTTTCTATATAATTCCCGCGCTGTCTTTCGCCTATGTGGGGGGTCTTACCACAAGTTCTTTTCTGTACCCGAATTTTCAATGGTTTTTCATGTCATGTATGGGTCTGCTCGTAAAAGATCATATCGGGAACCTCATAGCCAACACTCTGGAAATAGGAGGAGGTACCAAGCCAAAGAAGACCCAAAGCGGTGGTACTTACGGCTACACCTAATATAAGCTGATTTATAAACACGGAAACTATGGCTATTACTATCAGATATGCTCCCCAGATTATTTCAAGTTTTGACAGGTAAATCCGTCTGCTTATATCCTTATTTACAACGATACCTCTATCACCCGCCTTGGGGGTCCTCTCAAAAACACCCGTATCCCCAATGAAACCTTCAATAACGGCAACCGTATTATTTATACCCAAGGAGCTTACTATGGCCATACATAGCGGTGTAAAGAGTATATCCTTGACATCCTTGCTGATATAAAAGTTGGCTATCGCGAATGTGCTCCATACCATTAAAAGATCAAAAACCGCTATTATACCCATAAATAGGAATATCTCGGGCTTATACCCGCTGAATTTTAGGTGTAAGATCGCCGGCAAAAGTATAAGCAACAGTATTCCCAACGGATAACCCAAGTTCCCGACGGTTTGAAAGAGGAATTCAATCTTCCAACCCAAGGGAATTTCGTTTTTAAAAAGGTCTTTCCAGTACTTTTTAAAAACCTGAACCCCTCCCTTCGCCCATCTCCTCTGCTGAGACTTAAATGCAAGGGGGGAATTCGGTAATTCCGATGGTGTGCTGATATTGGGTAGGTAGAGGATCTTATAACCCTTCTTATAAAGTCTGAAAGATAGATCCGCATCCTCGGTAAGTGTGTCAGTTTCCCAACCACCCGCCCACTCAATCGCCGATCTCTTCAAAACCCCAGCGGTGCCATTGAATGTCATCCATAGACCTTCCCTGCTTCTAACGAACTGTTCTAAAACGAAATGAACATTTAACATGAACTTCTGAGCCTTAGCGAATATGTTATCCTCACCGTTTATAAAATCCCAACGAGTCTGAACGGCTCCGAGTTTAGGATCATCTTCAAGGAATGGAATGGTCTTTAACAGAAAATCTTTCCTGGGAATGAAATCCGCATCAAATATAACAAAGTAATCGGCATCGCTTAGATCCATTCCATAGCTCAATGCTCCCGCCTTAAATCCTTTCCTACTCCCCCTCCTTACATGCTTTATGTTTAAACCCTTTGGCTTCAATTCTTCAATGACCCTCCTCACTATCTCTGGAGTTTCATCTGTTGAATCGTCAAGAACCTGAATTTCAAGTTTATCCTTGGGCCATTCCAGCTCCGAACAAGCCCTTATTATCCTCTCAACAACGAAAGGCTCATTGAATACGGGTAGCTGCACACATACCTTTGGGAATCTTCTAAGTTTGGGAACTTCAAGATGCCAACTCTTTCTGTGGTTAAAAAATGAAATCACCAGATAAAGATACCTGAGGGCGATTAAAGTGAATATGAAAAGTAGAAACAGATAGAGGTACAACATTAAGTCCATAATCAAGCGACTATTCTAAGGCGGATTTCAATCATTTTCCCGAACTTCCAAAACCCCTACGGTTCCTCTCGGTTTCCGCTAATTCCTCAACCTCCTCAACTTCCCAATTCACCAAAGGAACAGGTACAAGCTGCGCTATCTTATCGCCCGAATTTATTCTGAACTCATCGCTCAAGGAGATCATAATTACTCTTATCTCCCCCCTGTATCCGTTGTCTATGACTCCTCCCAAGGTATGAACACCTTTCAGCGCCATTGAAGATCTGTCTTTTACAAATGCTCCCCAACCATCCGGAAGTTCAACCGCTATCCCCGTCCTTATCGCCTTAGGTTTCAAAGGCTCCAATACAACATCCTCAATGGAAAACAGATCGTATCCGAGATCCCCTTCATAAGCCTTCGTCGGAGGCTTGGCCATAGGATGCAATTTTACGAACCTCAACTTCATAAAACTCCTTATTCTATGGTTGTAGAAGGTATAGTGCCACAATTCGCCAACTTGATGCTATATTTGTAAGGATTTGAGCCTCTCCAGAATTTCAGATATACCTGCTGCGAATGTGGATAGAAAGATAAAAGCGTATGAGATTAGGGTGAGCTTGGCGTAGGAGTTGATAGAAGACAGAAAGGAGAGGAATGCATCCTTTTTATACTCATTCAGCTTCATCCTGTGAGTTGAAGCTTCCCATATCCTCATATATGCAATAGCCGATATAAGGAATGCTGCTATAAGAAATATCGCTTCTGCAAGCTGAAAGGGTGAAGAGGATCATACGATTCCCAAAACGGTCACGGCTTTTAATAAGTGGGGAGAGAAAGAGGGAAAGGATAAGAATAAAAGAGGTAAGGGAGGTATCAAAAGAGAGGGCAAATAAGGGAAGGACGGATATGAAGAACCTGTCCATATAAGTTAGGAAGCTCTCAAACACTTGATTATCCATGTTATGAAGGAGTCTATCAGCGGTATAAAAGCCCTTGAGGATGAAAAAGGACACGAGGAAAAGGAAGAAGGTAATAGAAGCAAATGTCAGTATCCCTTCCGATTTATCCAATGGAGAGGAAGGTGTTAAGACGATAATAACCGATGCACCTAAGAATACAAAAACCATAAAGCAGCCCAAAACGAGAAGAAAATATCCCAAAACCTTTCCCCAAAGGGTCATATTCATACTTTCTCTCCACTTATCTTCTGCCCCCCTTCCCTTAATCCCTCGGGGTAATACCAATTCCTTAAATTCCTGAAACCTACGCTACTTAGAACCTTTCCTATCCTACTTTCCTCTGGTTTCCTATCCCTTTTCAGCACATCAAAGCTCTCCCTATCCTCAAAGTATTCCACATAGATTCTTCCACCCCTTGGAAGCAAACTATAAATCCTTTGCAGAATCTTCCTTTCTATTTCACTTCCAAAGTATATAATATCCAGAGGTTTTGGATTTATTGAAAACATCTCCACCCAAGGTTTATAGTAATCGTAACCCTTGAACACCTTCAGGAACATCAGAAAATCTTCCTTACCGCCTTTTCTGAGGTTCAAAGTGTAATTCCTTTCCCATACGAACCTACCCTCATCCTCCTTAACGCAAACCACCTCATACTCCCCTACCCTTATATTGAGATCATCTCTACTCACCATACTATTAACTTACGAACCTTCCTACCAAAAGATACGAAGTATGCACCCTCCTTCAACTTTCCTTTAAACCTTTTTCCTGTGAATATATTCGCCCCTTTAACATCGTATATGCTGAAAACTTTATCGGATTCAATATAGACGCTACCCTTGGAAATTCTCAGATTCAATCCATCGTATTTATGCGAGGATGCAAGTGTTGGGGATGGTGTGGCCAAAAGAGCCCTGTAAGCATTAACGAGTCCGTACCCGTAAAACCAATCCTTACCGATTTCACCCATGTCTATCGCTGTACCGTTGATTATGCTTCTAACATCCGCCGGCGATAAATTGGGATTCTTTGAAAGAATCAGGGCCACAACCCCACTTACATGAGGTGTAGCCATAGAGGTTCCGTCAAGGTACTGATATTGATTCGTAAATGGGACGGTTGATAGTATGAATACCCCCGGCGCCACGACATCCAACTCAGGTCCATAATTACTGAAATAAGCCTTGGATCCCGATGTATCCAGCGCTCCAACGGCTATACTCGCATCATACGCTGCGGGAAAATTCACGGATGAGGCGCCATCGTTCCCTGATGCAGCTACGACAACCACTCCCTGGGTATCAACGGCGTAATTTACGGCGCTTTCAAGCTCACTCGCGGGCATCGAACCCCCAAGACTCATATTTATAACATTTGCACCCGTATCGGCGCACCATCTTATGCATTGGGCAACATCCGCCGTTGAACCCGTTCCGCTATCGTTCAGCGCCCTACATGAAAGTATGAGGGATTGGGAGACCCCAACCACACCCTTGCCGTTGTTCATAACCCCCGCTATCGTTCCCGCGACATGGGTTCCGTGAAATTCCATAGGACTTACGGGATACGGGTCGTTATCACCCTGAACCATATCTTTACCGTAACCGTAATTACCCGCTAAGTCCTCATGCAGATAATCAACGCCTTGATCCACAACACAAACTTTTACAGAACCGTTTCCGACGGTTATATCCCAAGCCTTATCAGCGTATATAACCCACATACCCCAGAGATCCGTGCCTAAGTAAGGATCGTTGGGCCAATAGGAGATCCTGTATATCAAATTGGGTTCGGCGTATTCAACGGAAGGGTCGGAGTTAAGTTGATCAAGTAAGGATTTAACATAGCTTTTGTTTCTTTTACTTTCGGGAATCTCAACCAAGTAGGAAGGCGAATATCTGAGCTTCCTATAAGCGTACCCTTTGAGAATATGGGGGAAACTTTTACCCGCTTTGATTCTCACTATGATATGCTTACCATCCCAATTTTCCCAATAATTCGGATCGTCTTTATAAGCTTCATACCATCTGTGGATTCGTAAGTTTGAGTAGAGAGACATGTAGTGCTCCCTGAGCTGTTCTATCTTAACCCAGTCTATCCTTTCATCAACATAGGGCCTTAGAAAAGTGATGAGAAACATCATCTCAACCCCCTTAAATACGCCCTTACCCAGTAGTTCTTCGTACTCAGGTACGCGGTATTTCCAAGAACCACATAGTAAGTCCCTGCTGATAATACGGGAGAATAGGAAACCGTAGGAACGGCTTCAACATACCCGTTAAGCTGGGCACTTTCATTGTTCTCCCACTTGGCATAATTTACGCTGTCAGCCCAGAAGGCGTAGCTTATATCCCCGTCTCCCGTTCTGACTCTCGCTTCAAAGTAAAGCGTATCCCCATCAAAGGCCTCAAACTTGATCCATAAATAGCTCCTAGGTCCGACATCCACCGTACCATGAAATAGATCTATACTTGTGGGTGTTCCCTGCTGTCCTCCCGCGGGAGGTTGCTCCTCTTCGTTTTTACACCCCAATATTAACAGTAAAATAAACAGGATTATATAACGCATACGATATATTATACGGACGAAAGATTTTCCATCAGATAAGATATAAGATTTTCCCCCACCCTATCTATTGAGAACCTATCGTGATTCTTGGGTTTAAACTCCCCTTTCAAAGCATTGCGGATCTTACTTAATATATCCTCCTCCGAAAAATCACACACTCCCAACCCAAGCTCCTCGGCCACCTTCCTTATATATCCATCCTTAGATACTACTATCACAGGCTTTTTGGCACCCAAGTATTCAAAGAGCTTCACCGAAGAAACCAACCTTTGATCCTTACCTTTACCGAGAATGACCACCAAGACATCCGCCGAGAGCATCTCCCTCAGCGCGTACCTGCGCTTAACCGGCCCCAATCCTCCGAATCTTTCGGATCCCGGGCCAACAAGCCTTAAAACGCATCCCAGACGATCGGCAACATTCTTCAATATACCTATATCTCTCTCAGAGAATATGCTTCCTATATGGGAGATCCAAACTTTATTATGTTTTATAGGTTCCAAATCGTATTCTTCGGGATCAAAGAAATGCGGTATTAGAATGGCATTTTCGTTGAATCTTTTAGCCTCACTAAGAGCATGATCGTTTATACAAATAACTCCCTTAGCATTTTTCAGAAATTCCCTTTCCATCAGAAAATCCGCGAGCTTGTTCAACCTCCTGGGATCTAAAAACCACACATCCCGTAAATCAACTATGTATGGTATTCCGAGATTAGTGAAAAGAGGCGAGAGGATGGAGGCTGAAAATGGAGGTACGGTTATTATTACGACATTGGGATTTTCGGAAATCAATATATCTTTGATTCTGTTTCTATATCGCAAGAAAAAGAGTATGCGACTATCGGGTATTAGGAAAAGTTTTATGATTCGTGATATAATATCAAATTTCGGACTTCTATAACTCCCGTATGTCCTCAAAGGATAGATTCTCATGTGTTTTTTTAGATACTGATATCTTTCAAAGTCCTCGCCGCCGAACTTATCACCTATGGACGATATTACGAAAACATCAAAACCCTTCTTTGCGAGGTACAAGGACATTTTGGACCACCTTTGCGCTCCTGATGAATTGTTAGGTGGGAAGAAATAGGATATTATGCCTAACTTCACCTTATTATATCCAGATAACCCTCCGGAACCAACCTATAATCACCCGTACCATCAAAATCAACGAATATAAACCTCAATCCCAACCTATAATAGTACCAAATCTCATAGGGTTTTCCTTCCAGTCTATAAGGCTCGTATATGATCTCATCCGGCGGTCCGAACTTGGTATATACCATAGCCCTATCAGAAACACGATTTCTTATATTACTAGGATAAAGTTGCATAGCCGTATATAGCCTTTCAAAGAAGATCTCTTTGACCTTATTCCCACCGATACTATTCCAGAATTTTTCCCAATACTTCAACCTATCCTCCCGCTTCGCCTTCTTCAATATATCGGTTTTTTTACCATATACGAAATCCAACACGGATAGGAGAACTTTGAAATCCCTATCATTTTCTATATTGAACTCGTTGAACAGGGTCTGGGTTTCCCTTTTTATACCATCAATTTCCGCGGCAAATGTTATCTCCCCGAAAGATAAAAATCTCTTGGGTATGGTAAATTCTATCATCGTATCCCCGTACAATTCCAAATCCATCTTATCAAAGTATCTCCACCTTTCCCACTGATTTTTGAAACCGAAGGACACACTTACCTTCTTTTTCCTCAAGGCCACGATGTTGAGTTTTAGATTCACACCCTTAGGAGTATATTCATACATAAGCGAGGAAACTAAGAGATCCTTTTTATTTTTCAATTCATTCTGAACGATCTTTCGTAGGGATTTGCCTGAGTTGTTATCCATAATCTCCGCGTATATATGAAATCTCTTTTCTCCCTTTATCACGCAGAGCGTGCTGTCATGAATTATACTATCCATCTTTTTTGGTGTAGGTAGCTCCCTATACTCAACCCTCGTGCATATGCCTTCAACATCCAAGGCGAGCTTCCATCTTATGGTATCCTTCTTGGATATAAATATTCGGGCGGGAGCTATCATCTTTGCATAAACCAAAATACTATCCGGATGATAAATCTGGAATACGGCGAATATAAACCCCCGCCCGAACAATTCTCACTCCTTGAGTTTCTTCAATCTCTCCATTTCCTGTTTCAGTATATCTCCAAGACTCAAAGTGGGTTTCTTTTCCATGGCCTTTCTCTTCTCCAACTCTTTCTTCTCCATCTCCTTTTCTTGGGCCTTCCTCAATCTGTCGTATTCCTTTTCGGAAAGGATCAGGCGCTTCCTCTCCGGTTCTATTGATAAAACGCAGGCGGTCAATTCCTTACCGCTTTCGTAATCAAAGGGGGACTTTTTCAGTAGCTGGGAGGCGGGTATGAACCCTTCTATACGATAATCCGGCAGCTCAACTATGAGGCCCCTGCTTGAAGCTCCCTTCACTCTTATATTCACGGGCGTACCTTCGGGAACCTCTTTCTTGAGTTTCTCCCAAGGATTCGGTAATAGATGTTTGAGTGATAGCTCAACGAAGTGATCCTTATCATTTATCCCAAGAATATAGAAATCGTACTTTTTGCCCTTCCTTAAAACATCAGAAGGATGTTTATACTTCGCTACCCAAGATATGTTTGATACATGAAGATACCCTATGAGTCCATCGTCCAATTCCACGAATGCCCCGTACTGATCAAAATCGTAGATCCTTCCGGATACCACATCCCCGACTTTATACCTTTCCCTCACGGTTGTCCATGGATCAGGTTGCGTCTGTTTGATGCCTAAGGAGATCCTCTGCCTTTCAACATCCACATTTAAAACTATCGCTTCTATCTCCTGTCCCTCTCTCAGAACTTCCGAGGGATGAGCGGGAGGCCTTCCCCAACGGATTTCGCTTATATATACCAATCCTTCAACCCCAGGTTCAAGCTCCACGAAAGCACCGAAATCAACCAGGCGGGTTACCTTACCTTTAACTCTTGATCCAACAGGATATTTCTCCGCTACGCTCTCCCAAGGGTGAGGAAGGAGTTGTTTTATAGAAAGCGATACTCTCTTCTTTTCGGGGTCAACATCAAGAACCTTGGCGGTTATCTCCTCACCCTTTTTAACCACATCCTCTATCTTCTGAGGTCTATGCCAAGCCAGTTCGCTTATATGTACGAATCCATCAACTCCTCCTATATCAACGAACACACCAGACTCTATTATTCCGCTTACCCTACCCTTTATGATCATTCCGGGCTTCAACTCCGAAAGTCTCCTCTTTATCGCGATCTCCTCTTCTTCAAGTGCATCCTTTCTGGAAACCACGATGGTTTTTCTTTCTCTATCCGCTTTTACTATCTTGACTTTTATGAGTTTTCCAACTGACAGAGTACGTGTCTTTCCTACATCTCCGGATAAGGATCTCGGCATGAAGGCCTCAACACCGAATATATCCACCATATACCCCGCTCTTACGCGCTTGGTTATCCTACCTTCAACGAGTTCGCCATTCTGAAAAGCATCATTAACCTTATCCCACGCCCTTTCAAAGTCGGCCTTATGTTTGGACAGTTTTATGCCCTTTGTACCATCGGCCTTTTCCACATAAACCATCACCTTATCACCGACCTTTACGGGTTCGTTCTTGAACTCGCTTATGTGTATCGTTCCTTCAGCTTTTCCACCTATATCTATGAAGACCTGATCACCCTGTATGGACACTACGACCCCTTCAACCAGCTCCCCCTCCTGGGGAAGATCCAGATTCTTAACATTTTCCTCAAGCAAATCCTTTGGCAAATCCTCAATATCCTTAAAAATATCAAGTTCCATACTCCACCTCCTTTTTTTTCTCATAAAGTTCCAACATTTTATACTTTAAAACCCCAAGAAAATCTTCTCTCCTTATATCCTTGGGGTATAGAGGTTTTCCAAAGAGCACTTTAAAACCTCTCCATCCACCCTTGTGATAGATCCATGCGGGAACTATGGCCAACTTATGTGATATGTCCGGTTGATAGGACAACCATTCTATGCCGCGGCGAAGGGGAAGTAAAGGCTTTTGAGTTCTGTTCCTCGTGCCTTCTGGGAAAATTATTATAGCGAGGTTCTTTCTAAGGAGTTCAAGGGCCTTAATCAATGCTCCCCGCGCTCCCGCTGATCTGTTTATAGGGTGAGCATTGTAGAGCTTTATGATAGGCCCCAGAAAAGGGTTAAAAAGCTCCCTCTTGGCTATGAAGTGTATCTCCCGGGGAGATGCGAAACCCAAAACGGGAGGATCCCAAGCGCTTCTATGGTTTGAAGCGATTATAACGGGGCCACTTAAAGGAACATTATCCTTCCCATAACTTTCAACATCTATAACATATCTAAAAAACGGATACGCAATTATATACGAGACTCTCCACTTGAACGATGCGCTCCTTACCATTTAACCTATATAACCCCCCTACATACTTTTGACGGATATTATAAGGGTGAAAAGTTTTGTGGCATTCATATAAAATATAAACAACCTTCGCTCAGTAAATCCTGATCCACCTCCCATCCTCTTCTCACCGCTTTTAAAAATCTGTCGGCATAATGAATAGGTGCAGGCAGTTTAAAACTCCGCCCTTCGCATAGCTCGGATTGAATATGAGATTCAAAACGCTACTTCTCATAAACAAAACAACCTTAAAATTCAAGGGATGAATTGGAGAAGAAGGAACAAAGACAAGTCCCAGCAGGATCCCCAACGGATAATGATAGAGATATTAAAGGAGATGAGAGACAGCCTGAACACGATAAGCAACAAGTTAGACACGATAAACACCAACCTGAGCAACAAGCTGGACAGGATGAACACCAACCTGAGCAATAAACTGGACACGGTGAGCAACAAGTTAGACACGATAAACACCAACCTGAGCGACAAGTTGGACACAGTGAGCAACAAACTGGACACGGTAATAAATAACACAAGTGATATAGCGAAAGAGATAAATATGCTTAGAGTTGAACTGATTGAGGATGCTTTATGGAGTTCAAGCCA
>WGFI01000019.1 GCA_015492295.1 Caldifarciminota bacterium | reverse complement strand
GTAGTTTGATAGCATATAGGGATTAGGAGGCAATGCTTGGTTTTTCAGGGGGATAATCAGTAAGATAACTGGGGTTAAGGAGGTTGTTAGAGGTGAAGTTGATGGAGTTTTGAATGTTAGTAAAGGTTTAATTGAGCTCAAAGATGTTGGTGAGGTTTATTCTATTGATGGAAGGTTGGTTTTTAGGGGCAAGGGCAGAGTTGTTCTTCCAAGAGGTGTTTATTTCGTTAAGTTTAAGGATAAGGTCTTTAAGGTTATAGTTAGGTAGTCAAACACTCCAACGAGGGTGTTTTAGCAAGCCTTTGGGGTATTATACTGATATGCTGATAACCTTACTTCCGTCCTCATCTTCAACGCCAATCCCTACTTCATCTTACTTTATATCACTAATTTTTAAAATCCTCCTTATACTTTCCTCAATATACTTTTCCGTAGGCACAGGTAGGACTCTTCCCTCTATGATATACGCCCTACAACTCAAACCGTATGGTCCCTTTGAACTTTCGGGTTGTATATCAATTCCGTTTATTCTGATCGTGGGGGAACCCGGGAACTTGAACTTCTTAGCATCTTCTTCGGTTTTAACCTCTATGATTTTAAGATTATATTCCACCTTCATAGAATCCAAAACCCTTTTAAGCCTCTGCAAACACATCTCATGAGATGGACATTCCCTCCAAAAAAGAAACTCAACCTTTACCATATTTTTCAAGATAGGAAACGATATATCTCGCTATGACATCAACCTCAACATTGAGTAGATCCCCTTTCTTTCTAAGTCCCAAGGATGTTATCCGCAGAGTATGAGGAATCAATCTTATACTTATGATGTTTCTCTGCACCTCGTTTATGGTCAAACTCACACCATCCAATGCTATTGATCCCTTGGGAGATAGATACGCCTCCAACCTCTCGGGCACCCTAACCCAAACCTCCCATCCATCCTCGCCGTAATCTTCAATTTCAACTATCTCACCAACACCATCAACATGCCCCAAAACAAAATGCCCGTCAATTCTACTTCCCACTTTGAGTCCCCTTTCATAATTGCATACATACCCTTCGTGTAAGACCTTACCAAACTTGGTTCTATTCAAGGTCTCATCGGAAAGGAAAAATTTCGCAACTTTATCCTTATACTCCTCAACCGTAAGACACACACCATCTATGCTAACCGACTGTCCGACATTCAGCTTCACATCATCTTCAAACTGGAAGGATACTTTCCAACCCCTCAAATGTTTATCAATCTTTTTAACCCTACATCTACCTTCAACTATACCCGAAAACACTATTTCAGGATGAACCTTAAACCTATACCGAAGGTCAATCCTGCCCTGACCTCGCCGTTCGTTGTGAATCCTATGGCAGGAGGAACCTCTATGAACAGGTCCAATGGGACCTCGGTAAATATAAATTCAAGACCCAGAGGAATTATTATCCCAATAACCGCTTGGTCATTCTTCCCCGTCTCCATACCGAGGAATGCGCCAACTCCAAGGTAACCATTTACAGGAGTTTCCCTCGTGAGCAAAGCATGGAAGAGTAGGGAGCCACTGACGGATAGATCCGCAGGTGCGACAAACCCACCTCCGCCGACATGCAGCTGTAAGGCTGAGTTTTGTCCAACACCCCAGAATTTCAGAGATAAGCCGGTAGGATCACCTATGACTATCCCTATACTTATACCGGATGAAGGAACGGTTGTAAGAGCCGAACTACTCAGCAATATAAGACCTAACATAATCTAAGTATTATAAGGTGGTTTATGAAATTACGACCTTAGAATATAGGCTTATGGTCATGATCCTATGCGCGTATCCTGTAAATATACTCGTTGAGCCAAAGGATGTTAAAAGGTTAAGAGTGCAAACCATCATAGATTTAAGACCCCCATCTGAATACAAGAAAGGACATATAGTTGGAGCGGTCAATTTGCCTATTGAAAGGTTCCTAATGGCGAAGGATAACATTCCTTTTCAGATGAAGGATCTTGACACCTTGGTTAAGGTATTATCCTCATTGGGAATAAGGCAGAATGATCCCATACTCATTTATTCATCGGCCGCCATGCCTGTATTTTACGCTAACCCTGCGAGGCTTTTTTTCGTTCTTGAATTCTTAGGATTTAAAAATGTTTATATACTTAACGGGGGGTTTGAGGCTTGGAAAAGATATAAACTTCCTACGAGTAAAAAGAAGGGTCTGAGACCCAGAAGGAGGCTGAAAGTTAAACCCGACAGTTCTATAATAGCGACCAAGGAGTTCGTATTAAAGGTCTTAGGGAATCCGGAATATCAGATATTTGATGTAAGACCGATCGGATATTACTTTGGTGTAAAAGGCCAACCTTTCTATTCAAGGTACGGACATATACCAGAATCCATTCCGTTACCTTATGAATTCTTCTTTGAGAGAACAAAAGATGGTTATTATGTGATAAAAAGCGCCGAGAAGATAGACAGTATATTGAAGTTCTTAGTTAATCCGAACTCAAAATATATATTTTATTGCAATACAGGCAGGGAAGCATCGTTGGGTTATTTCATTTTCAGGCTTATGGGCTACGATAAGAAGAAGTTGAAGGTATTTGATGGAAGTTTTGCGGTTTGGTCAAGGGATACGACGCTACCCGTGGTGAGATTTAAATGGTGATCTTTCAACCTTATAATATCACATTATGAGGATATATAATAAGTTTAAAGCGAAGGATGTTGATAAGGATGCGGTAGATGTTTTAATAAGAGCGGGTTTTTACGCGCCCTACGGATACAATCCACCTCAGCCCTGGCATATAGTGGCGGTAGTTTCGGATAGAAGAAAGGAAATAACCGATAAGCTCGGTATATATGCACCGGTGGTGATTCTGCCCTTTGTGGTCAAGGGTATCATGCTTCCCAACCATTTGGCAAACATAGGAAGCGCCTCCGCGATAGCGGTGAATATAGCTTATCAGGCTGAAAGTATGGATCTCGGTGTTTATATTGAGCCAAATGTATCCGATGAAGTGAAGTATTTATGCTTTTCTATTTCTGGATTATCGGAAACCAATTACGATTTACCTTTCGTGATACTCGTTGGCTATCCAGAAGGAAATCCGCTGGATCTCGGTGGAAAACTTGATTATGTAATAAGGAGGTGAGATATGGAGGTTTTGAAGTTCATAAAGAATCGCCGAACTATAAGAAAGTATAAACCCGATACACCTTCCGATGAGGTAATACAAAGTATATTGAGGTCGGTTGAAGAAGTTTTAAAACCCTTTCCAATACCGTTCAAACTGTATATACTTATGGGAAAGGCGAGGGAAGAGTCGTTGAGCATCATGAGACTCAATTATAGCATCGTAAAAGACATAGCCATCTTAGGGAGAATCGTTCCAGAGGAATTCAAGGAACATTTAAATAACCTTATGAGGGAGTTCCTAAAAGATTTGGGAGGGGCACCTATAACCCTTATAGGTTTAACCAAACTTGACAGCTGGGATAAGGATAAATGGGATGAGGAAACCTTATACAATTGGAAAGTCGCTTGGATGATAGCAGAGGTCATAATGCTTGAAGCCAAGAAGAACGGCTTGGATACGGGGAGCTTTACTTTCCATAATATCACCGTGGAGAAGGAGATGAAGGAATTTCTTGGAGAACAGGATTTAAATATAGCTTTCGCTTTGAACTTAGGATATGCGGATGAAACTCCCGTTCCAAAGGAGATAGACGATAGAAAATTTACGATCGTATAATTCCCAGCTATGAAGCTCATTTATGAGGGAAAATCAAAGAAGGTTTATGACATCGGTGATGGGAAGGTCTTTCTAGAGTTTAAAGATGAGGTTACGGCTTTTAATGCCCAGTTCAAGGCTGAATTTAAGGGAAAGGGTTATTATTGCTTCAAGATTTCAAGTTTGTTGTTCAAACTGCTCAAAGATAATGGGATACCCACACACTTCATAGAAGAGGATACGAACGGTTTCAAGGCTTATATGGTAAGGATTATACCGGTGGAGGTCGTTGTAAGGAATATAGCTACCGGGAGCATAGTTAAAAGACTTGGAATAAACAAAGGTTACGAGTTTAATCCTCCTCTTGTTGAATATTTTTATAAGTCCGATGAACTCGGAGATCCCTTGGTGTGTAAAAGTCATATTATTAGATTTGGCTGGATGAGAGAGGAAGAGATAGACAGGGTTGAGAGTTTGGCGCTGGAAGCGACATACATCTTAACCGATTTCTTTTCCAAAAAATCTTTAAAACTCGTGGATATAAAGTATGAATTTGGATACACCGAGGATGGGAGGTTGGTGATAGCGGATGAGATAAGTCCGGATACTTTTAGAGTATGGACGAGCGAGGGGGAGAGCTTAGATAAGGATGTTTTTAGAAATACGCAGAGAGATATAACGGAGGTTTATAAGAGACTTCACGAAATACTTTCATCGTAGAGTTTTATGGTATTCTCTAAAACGAACGAATCACCTCTAACATAGACCCTTCCCTCATCTCCGGATAGAGTGGAGGTTTTAATTTCGCTTCTGCTTGTTCTTAGTATATAATCAACACCGCAAGCGAGCGTTCCCGTGGCGCACCCGCCAGGTTCATAAATATATCCATATTCCCAAGTGCGAACAAAAATTTTTCCACCGATATACTCATACACATTGAAATGAATATCATTCCAAACCTTCTGAATGGATTCTGCTAAGGGTTTTAAAGGTAAATCTTTCGTTCTTTTTCTGAAAACTATATGTTTCACCCCTTCCATTTCCACCAATGAAAATTCACCGAAATTTTTATAAATCACGGGTATCTCTATTCCCACGGATTTACCATTTATTATAACCTTCTTTGGTCCCTTGGCATCTATTATGTACTCTTTTAAACCGCGTTTTGAAGCATTTAAATACCCTATAACTCTCGCAGCGTTTCCACAGAACGGAACCCTCTTACCCATATAATTTATGTAAATTAACTCTTTCGGATGTAAGACTATCCAACCGCTTATATTTTCACGATTCAAACTTATCTCCTTTTCAGAATTAACGAGAATGAACCTATCCCCACCTATGAATGCTATCATAACATCCTTCCTATCACCACAAATATAAGCGATGTGATTATTCCAAGTAGGGATATTTTAAACTTTATGGTGAAACCTAACACCAAAAACAGCAGATCCAACCTGATGTTTTCCAATCCTACGCTAACCTTATATGTGATAACATCCAATGCGCCACTGCGGGGTAGGACCATGGGTAGGAGGGCACTTAGCATTTCCCCTGCTATGAAACCAAGTATAAACAGAAATATATAAAACACCAGAGGTTTGTGAAACAAATGCCGGGGGCGGGACTCGAACCCGCACGGGGATTTACCCCAGAGGATTTTAAGTCCCCTGCGTCTGCCAATTCCGCCACCCCGGCGAAGAAGATATTTTAAAGTGGAAACTTTTACCATCAACCTTAAAATACATGATATGATTTTTGTGATCTCCTTTTCATTCCCAGATAGGGATCAGATTCCCTTACAAGGTAACTCGGGTCTATTGAAAAAGGCGAAGTTTTATATGTCCTTTGCGGTTTATTTGCTAAGAGATCGGGATCATATGTGGCAAGCGAGGTTTGGGGGTGAGATAAATATCGTTAAGGGATTAAGCTTTATGGCTCATATGGAATTTATAGCGGATCCGTATAGTCCCATATTTTTCAGACCTAGAGGGATATATTTCTCAGAAGGTTTAGTTTATTACTTTAAGAAGTTCGGCATAGGATATATCCATAGGTGTAAGCACGATGTGGATGCTTTAAATAGAACGTTGATTCTCTCAGGGCCAAGGATTTACACTCTATTAAATGATATAAGCATATATGTTGATTTCTATCCGATAAGATATGACAAAGCATATCCCGATATTGATAGATTTTCTTTGAAGAATTTAATAGCTTCGGTAGGAGGAAACTTATCCACGCGATACTTTGTAGCGTATATAAAAGTAGATATATCAAAGTACGGATTGCATCCTTTCGGAGGATTCACCCTGAGAGGTTATATTGGAGAAGATTTAAGAATATACGGATTTTTAAATATTGAAAGATTTTATGATACTGGTCTTAACAGAGCAAGCACACCAGCTATACTTGGAAATTTGGGGATTTCAGGAAATATAGAAAAATGACCGTGTATGACGAACCTTTCAAGTTTATAATATTTGTATTGGAGGTTCCTTATGACGGTTAAAGAGAAAATCTGGACCTATGAAGATTACATATCTGGTAGAATACCTCACGACGTTTCGGATATTATCAACGGTAAGGAGGTCAAAAAAATGCCTGCAAGAGATTTGCTTGCTTGGTTGGAAATGGAAATATCTTATCTTCTTAGAAAACACCTTGATAGAAGAAAATATCTAATTTTTGTTGGAGAAGTATCCTTGATGATCTCAAAGTATCCATTTACCTTACGAGGAGCGGATATAGTTGTTATATCCAGGGACAGATGGAATCTTAAAAATGAGATAATAAACGAACCTCCGAATTTAATAGTTGAGATAATTTCAACTGACGAAGATGCCGTATATATACTTGAAAAGATGGAAGATTATCGCCGTTGGGGTACAAATCGTCAGGTATGGGTATTTCTTAAATCGAAAAAAATAATAATATTAACATCAGAAAAAACGGAGATTTTTAGTGAATATGATGAGGTTGAGCTTTTGGAGGGGGTTAAGTTTAGGTTAAGTGATCTACTGAAGGAGGTTGGTTATGAAGGCAACAGTTAAGGAGAAGATTTGGACTTATGAAGATTATATCTTTGGTAGGATACCTCCCGATGTTTCAGAGATCATAAACGGTAAGGAGGTTAAAAAAATGCCCGCGGGATTTTTTCATGGAAATATTGAAGGTAAAATATTTGTGATTTTGTATAATTACCTAAGGGATAGATATTGGATCAGCTTAGGGGAAGTGGCTTTGATTTTATCCAAAGAACCCTTACATCTTCGTGGGGCTGATATAGTGGTCATTTCCAAGGAAAGGTTAAAGGATATACCCAAGGGTGCTTTAAACATACCGCCAGAACTCGTTATTGAAATCGTATCTCCGGGAGAAAGTGTCGTATATGTTCTGGAGAAGATGGAAGATTACAGGAGATGGGGTGTGAATAGACAGGTTTGGATGTTTCCGGAGGATGGTGTCGTTATCGTCATAAGCAGCAAAGGTATGGAATTGTACAGTAAAGATGAGGATGTTGAGCTTTTGGAGGGGGTTAAGCTTAGGTTAAGGGATTTGTTGAAGGAGGTAGATTATGAAAGCAACGGTTAAAGAAAAACTATGGACTTATGAGGATTACATATCTGGTAAGATACCTCCCGATGTTTCAGAGATCATAAACGGTAAGGAGGTCAGAAGAATGCCAGTAGGTGGATTCCATGGGTTTTTGGAGGGAGCAGTTTATAGGCTTCTTTATAGTAAGTTAAAGGATAAATTTTATATATTCGTAGGTGAAGTAGGCTTGCTCATTTCACGAGACCCTTTGATTTTAAGGGGTGCAGATATAGTGGTTATATCAAAGGGGAGGATGAGAGATATACCAGAAGGTTCAATTGATATACCTCCTGAGCTTATTATTGAAATAGTTTCACCTTCTGACAGCGCCGAATATGTTCAAGGTAAGATTAAGGATTATAAAACCTGGGGAGTTTTCAAGCAGGTTTGGATTTATCCGAAGACCAAAGAGATTATCGTTATAGACGATAAAGGGGTTAAACTTTTCAGCAAGGATGAGGAGGTTGAGCTTTTAGAGGGGGTTAAGTTCAGGTTAAGAGATCTATTGAAGGAGGTTGGTTATGAAAGCGCCGGCTAAAGAGAAGCTTTGGACTTATGAGGATTACTTAAAACTCAACGATGACAAAAGGTATGAGGTCATAAACGGGAGGTTATATGAAATGCCCGCGCCTTTTGTGTTTCATCAAAGAATTGTAGGTAGATTATATAAAAAATTTGACAACTTTGTTAATCCTTTCTGGGGAGAAGTTATTATATCACCTGTGGATATAATCCTATCCGAAATCTCCATTGTTCAACCTGATCTGGTGTTTATATCCAAGGATAGGAAGGAGATAATTAAGGACCGTATCTATGGCCCTCCTGATTTAGTTGTAGAGGTAGTATCACCTGCGAGTTATTATAGGGACAGATATGAGAAGTTTAGGATATACGAGGAAGCAGGAATTAAAGAGTATTGGCTTGTGTATCCAGGCGAGAAAGCGATAGAGGTGTGGGTTTTGAAGGAAGACAAGTATGAGCTTTACAGTATAGCGAGTAGTGAAGGTAAGGTTAAGAGTAAAGTTCTGAAAGGCTTTGAAGTTGATTTAAAGGAGGTTTTTGATGAAGGTTAAGGAGAAGATTTGGACTTATAGGGACTACTTGGAGCTTAACGACGATAAAAGGTATGAGGTTATAAAAGGGAGGTTATATGAAATGCCTGCACCTCACTTTGAGCATCAAAAGATATTAAAAAAACTAACATACATTTTAATATCACTGTTAGAAATCAATCTTAGGTCAGGTGAGGTCATACTATCCCCCTTTGATGTGATATTGAGTGAAGAAACCGTTGTTCAGCCTGATATAGTGTTCATATCCAAGGAGAACTTAAAGAATATAAGGGGAGGTAGGTTATTCGGTCCTCCTGACTTGGTTGTTGAGATAGTCTCACCGACGAGCTATTACAGAGATAGGTATGAGAAGTTCAAGATATACGAGAAAGCTGGGATTAAAGAGTATTGGCTTGTGTATCCGGGTGAAAAAGCAGTGGAGGTGTGGGTATTAAAGGAAGGCAAGTATGAACTTTACAGTATAGCGAGTGGTGAGGGTAAAGTTAAGAGTAAGATTCTGAAAGGTCTTGAAGTTGATCTGAAAGAAATCTTTTAGTGGCATATATTTTTCCCTCGGATAATTTTCAAGGTTATTATACTCGTACCATGAAAGTCAAAGCATTGAAAAACGGTCCATATATAGTAGAGATAAAGGGAAAGATAAAAGTGATAAAGGGTGGCAAAGAAGAGGAAATGGATGCGAAGGTTCTTGCGCTGTGTAGGTGTGGTCATTCAAATAATAAACCCTTCTGCGATGGCTCCCACGCGAAGGTGGGATTTCAAGCGGAGGAGGTTGAAGTAGAAGCTGAGTAAATTGAAGGTATCGTGTTGATAGAATGATAGGGTTCTTATGATCCAAGAGCCAGTTTTTTCTCTACCGCAATCTGTTGTGAAAACCCTAATTAAGATTGACGAGGTCTTCTTTCATATCCCTTCCACCCGTCCGTATGGAATTCCTCCGCTTCAGGTAGAAGGTCAATTATGTTTTGCAAACTCTCTCCATTTCGTCTTCGCCGCTTGAAAACCTTTTTAAGCCTGCTTAAACCCTCATCAAAGCCAATATATACCCTCGCTATCGCTGAATAACTCATCTTATACTTCGGCCTCTCCACCATCTGCCTCCCACACTCTTTGCATAGGTACAGGACCCACACCACCTCGTTCCCCTTACTTTTAGCCTTATCTTGTTGCTCGCTTCTATTCTAATCCCGTCCTTTGTCTCATTTAATCAACGAAATACCATAAATTGAATGTATCGTGCTGATAGGAGGGACTTTTTACATAAGTGGGTTCTACGGATACAGAGTGCCTTGTCCAAAAGGAGAAGAAAGGGATGAGTTGGAGAAAGGCTTACTTCAGTCCGAAATCCGCAAGACTTATGAGTATTTTGCCCTTCTTATAAGTTCCCTGTTGTATCTACTCCAGTCCCTGCTTATAGGCCCTTCATTATAACCATTAAAAACCCGCTAATTTGTATTATCGCTTAATAATTTACTGCGACCCACCTTAATTAAAATCCTTTTCAAGGTTATAATTTTCTGTTATGCATCTGTTGGAAGAGGAGATCTATTTGTTATCATTTCATTTAACGCATAGAATAGGGCCTGTAAGGATAGAGAAGATTTTGAAGGAGTTCGGATCTTTTAAATCCGCTTATGAGAATCTCCATCACATAAATCCAAATATGCCCTCGCTTGACCATGTTGAAAAGTATGTTGGCAAGGTTAAAAAACTGGGTATCAACATAATTACCTTTCTCAATCCAGAATTTCCCGAAAGATTAAAAACTTTCAGCTATCTTCCAAAAGTCATTTATTACAAAGGGAATCTTAACATCCTGAACAATAAAACCGTGGGTATAGTTGGTACAAGGTATCCATCCGTTTCCGCATCAAATTTCACTTACAGATTATCCCAAGCTCTTTCCCAGAATGGGATGGTTGTTGTATCGGGAGGCGCAATAGGTATAGATACTGCTGCGCATAAAGGGGCTAACGGTAGAACGGTGGTAGTTATGGGATGCGGTTTAGATAAAACCTATCCAAAGGAAAACAGGGGTTTATTCAGGGAGATTTTGAATAAGGGTGGATTGATACTTTCTGAATTCCCTCTCGGTACATTACCGAATCCCGGTAACTTTCCTGCGAGGAATAGGGTTATCAGTGCTCTCAGTGATGTGGTAGTAATATCCCAGTCTCCTTCAAAGTCTGGGGCTCTGATAACAGCGAGGTGGGCTTTGGATCAAGGTAAAGATATATGGGTAATCCCTGGAGATCCTTACGATTCAAGGAACTATGGATCTAACAAGCTTATATATGAAGGGGCGAGACCACTCTATGATATATCGGAATTCTTAAAGGATATTTCGGATAATAACACGCATTTCACCGCATCTCATCCCACAGATTTAAATGAGAAGGAGAGTTATATCCTTGAGATTCTAAAAGAGGAGAAACATTTGGACGAGATAGTTGAGTTGGTGGGGGATGATGCTTATTCCTTGCTCGTCAATTTGCAGATCAAGGGTTATATACAGGAGCTTCCGGGTAAAATCTTTCGTTCAAATTTTTAAAGATAGCTTCAAGCTTCATCACCGTGGGTTTTGATATGTTGAGGACCTGGGAAATAAAGTCTGTGGGGGTACCATTAAGATAAAGTCTGTATGCGGCGAGTATCTTCCAATAGGGTAGCCTTACGGATTCAAGTTTGGAGTTCTTCTTCGGCGAAAATTCTTTACCGCAGGGAAGACATTTGTACTTTGTTCTTCTTATTCGCACAATTCTTCCTCCTTCGCACAAAGGTTTGGGATAGTGTAATAAACCTTCCTTTTGTAGGATCTCAACTATCTCCCACTCCCCCAGAAGTTTTACACTTTCAATCGTATCAATTATGGCCGTGCAACTTATCACAGGGATTCCTTGATTTTCATCGCCTTTTCAAATCTTTGGGCAACATCATCCCAGTTAAGATTCCTGAAAAATGCGTCTATGTACTTACCCTTAGCCGCACCGTAATCCATGAAGAAGGCGTGCTCAAAAACATCAAGGGCGAGTATCACATAGGCGTTCCAGAAAGGATATGTATTCTGCTCATCCCCTATCGCTATGAACAACCTATCAAAATTAAAATCGTATGCCACCCAAGCCCAACCTCTTGCGGCGGTTGCGGTTGCCCTAAGCTCATCCTCAAATCTCTCATAAGAGCCAAAATCCCTTTCTATCTGTTTCAGCAAGTCTCCGGAAGGCTTTCCACCCTTACCTCCGAGGTTGAAGAAGTATATCTCGTGATTCTTTATACCGCCTATGGCTCGGGTCAGATCAACTTTAAGGGCTCGGATGAGGCTGTATGTAGGATTCGCCTTGGATAAATCCTCTTTGCTGAGTTTCTCTATGGTTTCCTGAACCTCGTTATACTTGGAGACATAGCCGTTATAAAGTTTTATATGCTCCCTCACGCTCCTTTCAGATATACCATCAAGCTTAAATATGCTTGGGTTTGCTTTTTCCCAATCTACGCCTTCGTATTTCCTGAATGCCATGTTTCACCTCCTTTTTTATTTTGACCAACTTAGTCA
This sequence comes from Caldifarciminota bacterium, assembly GCA_015492295.1. Classification (GTDB taxonomy): domain Bacteria; phylum Hydrothermota; class Hydrothermia; order LBFQ01; family LBFQ01; genus Caldipriscus. The sequence goes on along the minus strand of WGFI01000019.1, from coordinate 49,513 downwards.
GGTATTATAAGGATGAAATTCTTGCAACCGATCTCCCGCCAAAACTTTTTCAGTTTTATAATTTTCAGCATTGTGAATTGGGAGAGGTTACTTGAAGATAAATGGATAAATCTTTCGGATAAATTGAAAAAACTCACCTACTCCCTTTTGGATAAGCTTGAAAAGACGAAGGAACCTCAAACCGATGTATTCGTGGATAATAAGGAGGTTTTTTTCGTGATAGTTGCGGAGGATTGGGCGGGTTTGCTTGATGCCGTTTCAAGCGTGATACACGATAAAGGGTATAATATAAATAGAATTTTTGCCACTACACTGGAACCAACATCTTATGCTTTTATATTGCTGTCAATTTATGATGTTAAACGGGGGAAAGATATACTCAAAGACAGACAGACTATGATAGAGCTTTTAAGGACGGCCGCTAAGGGTGGTGTTGGATTGAAATCCCTCATATCCATAAGCGGGGTGAAAATCCGTAAATACAAGGAGATACTTGATGAGATAATGGAATCCGTTCCAAAAAATGAATGGAAATATCTTCTCGGTGAGGAGGGGGAAGTTATAAAGTTCGTAAGATCAAGGACGGAAGCATATCTTGAAGAAAGGGATGCTAAAACCTTAGCCGAGATAATAGTTTGGCAAAATAGACTGTACAGGGAGGTTAAAGAAGATCCTTCCAAAGTGAAAACCTTTATACATAACTTTATAACTACGAAGGGTTTAAGGATGTCAGGTATAACCGTTGTGGGTCTTGACAGGTACGTTTCTCTTGACAGCGTTCTTTCCGTGCTCTCCGAGGAGGGGATAAACAAAGTGTATGAGAAGGAATTCATTTATCCTGAGGGTATATCCGTCGTTAGGGTTGAGACGCTTGAAGTTCCAATAGGAAAACTGTCAAGGATAGCGAGGTATCTTGAAGATACTTTAAATAAACCCAAGCAGAGGAGATTCGTAGATATAAAGTTCGGGCTTGAAATCATAGGGAGGGTTATAGTTCCAAGACTCATAGACGAATATACAAACACCGGCATAAACCAACTCTTGATATTTCCTGAGGAAAACGATCCCCAAAGGCCAATACTCAGGGTTATACTGGTAGGGGAGTTTTCCGAAGATATAACTATGAAGCTTACGGAGAAATTCACGAATAAAGGATTCACCTTCCAATCGCCCAAGATAACGACAAAGAAGAACAGGGATAAAAAGGTAAATATTCTCATCTTTCAGACCTCTCCTAATATGTTAATGTTCAACAATCAGGAGGAAGTTTATCGCACCATAAAGGATATTATCCGCGAGTTTGTTCCGTCTTTAAGGGACTTTGACGAGAGTTTAAGAAGACTCAGCGTTATGAAGCTTGATAAACTTTATGCTACGCTTGATAATGTCCCGAGAAAGATCATACGCAGGATATTCTATTCTCTGGAAGACTCGTTTCGTCTGGCAGCCAACGATAAGAAACTCGCTAAGATCATATCCTTAACATACTCATCCGTTGAAAACTATCTTGAAGAGGAGAGTAGAGGGCTTAAAACATTCAAAGATGAAAGTGGAGAGATCTGCGTTCTTTTGGCTGAGGATGAAAACCAAATAACCCCGTATATAATCGGGCGCGAAATATATGAGAATTTCAAGGTTGTTGCAACGGTGGAGATACTCGGTGTGTTTTCGGTTATATGTGTAAAAAGTTAAGCGGGTACATAGTATCCCTGCTTACACTTTTGGTGGTCATATCTCCAAAGATATTTTCCCATGGCACCTTCTTTGATGGTTTGACATACGCGAGCATTTCAAGGAATCTATCGGAAGGATTGGGTACGGCTTTTAAACCCGCTTATACATTGTCCTTTGGGAATCCTTCTTATGGACATCTACCTATGGGCTTTTGGATTGAATCCGTATTTTTTAAAGTTTTGGGGGATCATTATTATGTGGAGAAACTGGTAAGTATCGGTGTTGTGATCGTTTCGTTGGTTAGCATGTTCATCTGGATAAGGCTTCTTACAGGTAAGGTCAGTTGGATATGGGTGATTCTGCTGATCTTTACAAATTTTCTCTGGGCGATGCCGAATAATCTGCTTGAAAACTTTATAATGCTTTGGAATGCATTGTCCTTATTGTTCTTTACACTTGGATTCAGAAGGTGGATATTTTCTATATTTGCTGGGTTTTTTATATTTTGTGGTTTCATGACAAAGGGACCCGTTGGTCTCTTCCCAATTATTTATCCTCTCATTTACAGTTTGCTTTACAGGGAACAAATACGAAAAACCGCATCATCGTATTTGGGACTTTTTATAGGTTTCATTCTACCATTTATGATTCTTTGGAGATTCAACGAGTTTCAGGAATTATTCAAAGCCTATATAAATCACCAGATAATAGCAGGTATATCAGGGAAATTGGATAAAGCCCCTACGAGGAGTTATATAGTAATCGCGACACTGGAAGAATTATCATCCTTTCTCATTATGCTTTTGGTGTATTCCTTTCTTAGAAACGATATATCTATAACCAGAGCTTCGGTTTTATACCTTACCTTAGGTATATTTTCAAGCTTCCCTTTCGTAATAAGTGCAAAGCAGAGCAGATTTTATATAGTTCCCTCCTTGCCTTTTTATGCTCTTTTCTTTTCGGAAATAATGGGTTTGAACTATGTTGAAAGTATGTTTAATAGACTGAAATGCTCATTCAAAGTCGCCCTCATCGGCATCCTTATGGGAATGACTCTTCTCCTAACTTTCCTATTCAAAGGTAAAGTCTTTTCAAATAATCCTTTCTATTACGATTTCGTGATAAATCCACCCCATATGGAAAGAAAGCATAGAACCGTAGGAATATGTCCGGATGACTTATACTCTCAATGGGAAACCGTGGCCATAGCCCAAAGATATTTAAAATGGGCCTTCGTTTTTGGATGGAAAGAATACACATTGGTTGATGTAAAGAGGTGCGAAAAGGTTCATAAGGGATGTATTCTGATACATCCCCAAAATCCAAGAAGATTTGCCCTTTACAAATGCTCATTTTAATCCCTGACAATCTTTTACAGTCCATATTGAACCATCCTCGGTTTTGATCAAAGGTACGAGATTTAAATCCCCAATCAGCTCCTTCTTATCCGGATAGAAATTCCGCTTTATCTTATCAACCCAGACCAAAAGTCCGCAGTCTTTTCTAAGTTCATAATGGAATCGGTTCATTTCTTTATGAAAGTTCGGATTGGGTCGGGCATTGTGCGGTTCGTATTTTCTCGGTATCATACCCGAAGGTATCCCCGTTGCCCACCATATAAGGTCGTGCGCGTTGGAATATATAGGTCTTTGGGAATATTTTGGGATGACTTTGAGTATATCCAGATTCTTCCATTCGGGCAGGTTGTATCCCAAGACCCTGTAATGTTTCAGTTCCCGGATGTATCCATACGATGTAAGCGGAATCAAAATGTAAATCCAGCGCGATCTTATAGCGGATAACGCATAAAGTAATACGAAAGATATATAAACGGGTGTCATTATGCGGATATCGGGTATGGTTGAGTGATCATAGAAAGATACACTCAGGGTTAGCAGAATCCCATATAATCCCAAGCTCGCCGATAGATATTTGGTTAAATTGCACCTGCGTGAGATAAGGATAAAAATTATCACAGAAAGGGTGAAGATCACAATTCGTATCTTCGTAGAATGGGGTGTCCATAACCAGTTTATGCCGAGATATGAATATACGGTGTTTGACAGTATGTCAATGTGATATTGCATAGGAAAATGAATAACTACATCCCTCCAAACCAAGGAATCGGTTATAACATTGCGTATTCTCCATACTAAGAAGGGTAGAGCGGAAAGAAAACCTATAAGTATCTTCAATCTAAGTGTGAGTCTTTCGGTTATGAATATCAAGGGAAGCATGAAAACTGATGAATATCTTATCATCGGTAGAAATCCGAGCAGAGGTGCGGTTAATATTTTATCCCCTCTGACTAAAAAATGCAAAGCGAGTAGCATAAACGGTATAAAGAGAGTTTCACTCCACACATGCGTGAAAACCGATATAGTCGTTGGTGATAGGGATATAAGGAGTACCCAAAACAAAGCTTCAAAGTGTTTGGCACCACTATCTTTAAGCAGGCGGTATATCAGCAAATTCATAATTGAAAACAGTAGGAGGTTTAACGCTAAGGGATTAAAGAACACTAAGAACAAAGGATAGCCTGGGGGCCAATGGCCGATGGGTATGAGCCTCCCTTTTACCCCGTATATACACACGCATCCATAATTCCTCATTATTTCGGCCATCTGCAAATATGCGACGGAATCCCCCGTTGATATTCCGACTCCATCCCTAAGCAGATAGTATAAGGCAACAGCTGGTCCCAGAAGTATAAGGAATATACTCAAAACAGGTTATTTTAATGTGGATATTCAAACAACTTTAAAATTCCCGACTTATGAACAAGGTTTTGGCCATAGTCAGACCCCAGTTTGCGCCGGGTTTTCTCATAGCGGGATGCGATGTCTTTGAAACGGATGACTCTTCCTTAGCCGAAAAGCATGTTAGAAGTCTTGCTGGAAGCGGTGAGTACGCCCTGGTTATCATTGATGAGAAACTCGTTAGGACTTTCTCTCCGTACACCAAAAACTTCATATTTGAAAGTACCTCGCCGGTATTCGTTGAAGTCGGTTTGGAAGGAACGAGCGATGAGAATATCATAAGAGAAATAGAGAGTCTCGCAAGAGATGCCCTTGGGTATGCTATAAGGATAAAGGTATGAGAAGGTTAATTTATCTGTTGGTTTTAGTTTCGTGTGGGGGTGGTATGCTACCTTCAAATCCTAAGATAACGGAGGTGTATGGTTCTGAGGATGCCAACGGTATATATGTACATTGGTACAGCATTGAAGGTGCGGACAGCTTCGTGGTTTTTGGCATAGACTCATCGGTTTTACATAGGATAACTTCAACATCGGATACATCCGTTCTTATAAGACGACCTTATAAGAATTATCTGGTTTATGCTTATGCGCCTTCCGATTCAAGGGCAAGCGATACTATAAATATAGAACCTTATTCCTCCGATCTCGAGGTTTTTTCCTACGGTTCGGGCAATTTTTCGGGGGTATGCTTCGCGGATTCCTTATATCTTTGCAATCCTGAGGATGGGGATGAACAACCCAAGTTGCTTTTTGTTCTTGATAGTTTAAAGTTAATATCACCTTCCGAGAATAGCGATAAATTCGGTCAAAGGATAACCCAGTTTAAACCCTTTACGGGAAGCTTTCCTGTACCTCCCAACGGTTATACCCGAAGTATGAGCATAAACATAGGTGATACCGTAGCCTTATGGATTGATTTAGGAATAGAGAACGAGTTTGATAAGGTTGATATACTTGGAAAAATCACCGTTGATTCAATACTCTTCGGGGATTATACGAGGGATTCCATAAAAGTTTATATGAGCGTATGGTATCATAGAATCAGCAGGCTGAAATGGCTTTTGTATTGATATTCTCCCAAACACCAAAGGTCGCTTTTATAAATATGGATAGGGTTTATAAGGAGTACATTGATCTCAAAGATGCAAAAGAGCAGGTTATGAGATACAAAGCGACACTTGAATTGAAAAGGGATTCCTTGAAGAGAAAGATAGATTCTCTGAGGAAAGAATTTGAAAAACAGTGGCCTATGCTTACGGATGCCGAAAGGATTTTAAGGCAAAGGGAGATAGAGAATTATGAAAAACAACTTGACAGTATTTCCGCCGATATAATAAGGAAAGTTGAGGCAAAGAGTAGAGAGATAATGTCACCGTATATTAAGAAGTTGAGGGAAACTGTGGAGAAAATAGCGAGGAACATGGGTTATGAGATCGTTCTTGATGTATCCAACGCTGTATGGTACGATCCCAAGCATGATATAACCCCTTTGGTACTGGATGAACTGAACAAAGCATACAAAGGGGTTGAATTTCTCCAAAAGAAGGTTATAGTTTTCCCATTTAGGGAAGAGGATGATCAAGCATTTTCCTACGCCTTAGGTGATACCCTTATGAACTACATATTTGATGTCTTTAATCAGAGTACGAGGTTCAGGGTTTATGATAAAAATGCTGCGAAGATGTTAATATCTTCCAGGGGTCTTACGAAGAGAACCATAACCGAGAAGGATGTTTATAACATGGCCCAAACCCTCGGCACGGATATTTATGTATTTGGCAGCGTTTCCTATAAAAGCGATCTCGTAAGTTTTACGATAACGATATACGATGCGAAGACGGGAGAACCTTACAAGGTGAATGGAACACCCTTAACCCAAACCTTAAACAACATTCAGATGGGTCTGAATTTATCCAATGCCATAAGAACCGTTGCAACGGATATGAGAAATCGTTATGTGCAATCTCTGACGGGTCAATGAATTTCCAGCTATTAGAATCAGGAAAACCTATACCCGATAGGGTGGGGGATATGCTCTTGGTTTATGATCCGGGCACATCCATAGTTGGAGATTTGAGATCCGTACCGAAATACCCCTTGGTGGTGGGGTACTATGCACTTGGAGATAGGGTTTGCAAGGTGGCCGATTTTCCCGATATAACCGAAAGGGCCGAGATCGGTCCTGTAAGGATATACGATTGGGACTTCCTTGAAAGAATTGAGGCGTTTAAATATGGGAAATTCTGGGAATATTATGCGAGATTGAATCTTTACGCTTCTGGGAAAAATCATTTGGTTTTAAAGGATGTTTTGAGTAAGAAAGCGTTTAAGAGGTCCCATGGAAAACTTCACACCGAGGCATTTCAGTATTTGCAATATACGAACGAGGATGAGATATTGATAGAAAAGATTTTTATAGATTTTCTCAAAAGATTGAACGGATACATCAGAAGGCCTTTAAATCTTCCATTGTACGAAAAACCTCATAAGCCGTATATTTCCGTGATTATCCCAGTTAAGGATCGTGAAAGGTACATAGGAAAGACCTTGGAGTCCCTTCTTGATAATGATTTTGATCACTGGGAATGCATAGTCGTGGATAATGGTTCAAAGGATGGTACCCGGGATATAGTCAGGAGGTTCTCAAATGAGGATAGAAGGATAAATCTTGTTGAGGTTTCGGGAAAGAGTTTGACTGAGTGTTTGAACATAGGTTTGAGACATTCAAGGGGGTGGATAGTTTCCCAGCTGGATTCCGATGACCTTTACACACCCGATGCGTTGCGAACGATATACGAATATCATAGAGAACACGATGTGGGTCTGGCAATATCCTATTACGATGTGATTGATGATGCCGGAAGGAAGATTGACGATATTGAGACGGTTAAGCATCTGGAATTTTCCATAAACAACATATTAAGGGTTGAAGGTGCGGGAGCGGTTAGGTCCTATAAAAGGGAGGTTCTGGAGAGGGTAGGTGGATTTGATGAGTATAACTACCCATATTTTGGAGAGGATTACGATCTCGTATTGAGAATAGTTGAAAGGTACAAAGTTGGAAGGATACATAGGGTGCTGTATAAGTACAGGAGGCATGCGGAATCAACCGATGCGACATTTCCCATCTTGGAAAAGAAAAGGATAAAGACCAAGGCGAGATGGGTATCAATATACAGAAGGAGACTGATCAACCTCTCAACCTCTCCTTCTCTTTCCAAGAAAATATCTACTTAGAAGACTCCTAATCTCATCCTCATAGGGGCCTTTCCTTATGATTATGGTGTGATTCAACCTACTATCCAGAGGTATCTGATACAGGGAATATGCGCCACCAAACTTTTCATTCTCAACCGAGAATATTATCTCCTTAACCCTGCTTAAAACCAAAGCCCCACTGCACATTATACAAGGTTCCATAGTTATATACACGCTTGATCCTACGAGATCCTCAGGTTTAGATTTGAGTATGGCGAGCATTTCCGCGTGGAATACGGGGTTTTTTGATGTTTGATTATGCTCCTTCGCTATTATCCTATCATCCTTAACTATAACGACACCAACCGGTATCTCACCTTTTCTCAATCCCTTTTTGGCCTCACATATGGCCAGAAGCATCCAGTATTCATCTTGTCTCATTGAGTTCTTCGGCTTTTACCATTTTGTATCTGCTTACAGCAGCCAACCTAACGGATTTATCATAAGTTATCCAATAAAAAGTATCCTTCTTAACCGTTCCCGTTAGAAATCTCTTATCTCCGAAGTCTATAAGGTATATAAGTTTGCCATCCAAGTAGTATCTTATATCTTTAAGGGTTAGAATCCATAAGGTGTCTCCCTTGGTACCTACCGCCATAACCCTGTTCATAATCACAGCCTTGCCAGGACCTTTCGGTATAATTTGAGGGGGACCAAGATGCACCTTGGATACTATGTTTCCACTGGAAAGATCGTATATCTCCATTGTGTCCAAAGCCTCCGAAACCGAATAGATTTTGCCGTTGGCATAAGCCACAAACTTTTTAAAGTTGTATTTTGAGGCATATTTTTTAAATTCCTCGTAGTATTCCCTCAGATTCCTAAACTTGGGTTCCCCCTTGATGAGATCACCAGTCTTAGAGCACACCCCAAAATAGAGAGGAGGGGATACGGGTTTTCCTATGAACATATCCTTGGTGGCTATGAAGGTGTACCAATCGGTGTATATAGTATCTGGAATATCAACGGATGTTGTGTTATTTCCATCTACTATTTTCAAAAGCCTAAAATCTCTAACCCTCCTTCTTCCTCTAACCTTCGTATCTTCAACGAATACCCATACACCACCATCGGGATCGGGATATATATCTTTAACGACCTTGTTGGTTATGCTAAACTCCCATAGTTTTTGACCTACGGGCATGGATAGAGCCAGGAGTCGCATCTCGTTGAATCTCCCTCCCCTGGCCATTAGAACGATCATCTCATTGGGTTTCTTGGAATCAAAAACCACCTTTAAGGGAAAGAAGCCTCGCATATATTCGGAGGGCTCAGGTATATTCATGAAATCGCTTGGACCCTGAGGGGCGCAGTTCAACAGAAGATAGCTCCCTAATACTATACTCCAAATCTTCCTTCCCATACTTGGTATTATAAGGTGGTTTAAGAACCGCATTTGTGGGAATCCGAAATATATCCGGAGTCTGTGTGCAAGATAAAGATCTCATCCATGCTTATCCTCAGGTATATCACTTTTCACCATCGTATGATTACTTTCTTGAATTCCTTTCCTCTTTTTATAAAGTATATGCCAGGTTTGAGTATATGAGATATAGATCTGCCCGCAACATCGTATATCGTTTCCCCTTCTTTCAGTTTTACCAATTTCTCCTGCACATTAACCGCCGTCAGATTTATAACCTTCAAAACCGTTATACTATCCCCCGTTGATACCTTGGTTGTTAGGCTTAGCAGGTATGCCCCTGGTTCCAGACCTGTGGTATTCCAAGTGGCCAAAACGCCATCCTTCGCTGGTGTGGAAACACCTTCTATTATAGGATACCATGTTGAATCGCCGAGTTTTTGATAACGCAAACTATAATGCACAAACCTAAGGAAGCTTCCGAGTGGCCCGGATTCTCCGTAAGCGTCCCCCTCTATATCAACCAGAGAATTTATCGGTGCCGTCGCAGGAGACTTTATATTGCTAACCCATGCGAATGCACTATCATAAACGGTGGGATAGTCCAGAAGTGAGCTTTGACCTATAACCAATATGGATTTGCCCGATGCCACATTTTGGCCAAACAATCCGGCCTGAGATGAGTATATGAAGAACAATATAGAATTATCAAATGACTTTATATTCGCGGTAATGGATACAAATGCGGATAAACTGACCGAATTTTCCGAACTGCCGAGATAACCCCCGGAACCATCAACATAACTACTCGTAATCTCAGCATAAGAATTCCCCATAGTTAGAATCTCCCCCAAGATTGAACCCCTAACATAAACGACACTCGTATCCGTTGGATATAAACTGAAAGTTCTAACATAGGTATTATCAAGGTAGATATAACGATCAGAAACGGGTAGGGTATAGGATGAATAGGTATTATCCCCCACTATTCCGGACACATTTACGGTATCTCTACCCATAAAGAGCAAGCCTATGGATCTGATATAGGAATTTGTAAGCATCACATAGGATGAGTCTTCCACTATCATTCCCCACATAACCGATGTAGTGGTATCTATGATTACGGAATATTCTATCCCACTTACTCCCGATAAGGTTGAATCAAATGAAAAATGCCAAACAGTGTCAGCATAAGGTAAAGATACGGAAACCGTGCATCCGCGAGGCATCCTAAACCATACGAGAATCGTATCTGAATTCTTAATTATATACCTTCCTCTTTGAGACACCACTATCTCACCGACATTGTCCGTATTTGATATTTCTATGTATGGATTATCTCCTAAGGCTACTAATGTCGTGAAGTTGCGGTTTATAACACTTCTTTCTATGTACCTCGCCGAATCCATAACCGCCGTTCCAAATGTGAAACCTCCAAAATCCGTGGTGCTGTTTTGAATAACATACTCACCGTTCTGAGCAACTATTATTCCATATTGATAAAAATAAACCTGAGGATAAAGGACATACGAGCTATCAATCAGAACCTTTCCGCTATTCAGAATGTACAAGTTCCCGTTTATAGTTATATAAGCGTTATCAACAATCAAAACACCATCGTTCATCACGAAGATTGGACCATCATGGGACCATATCCCCGTTATTCTTAAAGTTTCGGCGGGTGTATCTCCGATGATCAGCGTATCGGTAGGCATCATATCCCTATCCCATTCGCCCATAAGAACTTTCTTATAAAATATCATAAAAGATGCGCCTTCATTCGTTTGAACATCTGAAAGTCGCATATTATGACCCTTTAACACAAGGGCGTTTATGCTATCCAACCTATCATAAGGAACAAAACCTTTCAACATAACAAACAGCATGATAACAAGTATTTTAAGGTCGTGGAATACTGCTTTTTCCAAAAACAGTTTTAGATTCTTTCTGCAACTGAAAAGAAGCTCTCCGTAAGCCATCTTTTACCATACTCAATCTCTTTCAGGTCAAGGGCTATATGAAGCTTTATCCATACTTTTCTTGCCCTTAACTATTACAAAGTCATCGGGTAAATCTATGTTCATAGTTTTGAACCTGTAATGTAGGAAGCCTCAGGGCAAACTTTATGAAAAGAAGCATGAAGCTTGTCTTCTTGGTTCGCCTTTTCTCTAACCTCTCCCTCCTCATAAGCCTTATTTGACATTGTGAGATGTCGTAGAGAAATTTTATTCAACTATAAAATAATTAGTTTATGGATCCATTTACTATGAGCGTAGGTGGTGCGTTGGTGGGTTTTGGTATAATTGAGCTTTTAAGATATAAGAACCACCTTAGGAATTTAAGGAAGATACCAAATAGAATCCATGTGAATGGATCTCGCGGTAAATCATCGGTTACGAGGTTGATAGGGGCGGCTTTAAGGGAGGGAGGATATGAGGTGGCAGTGAAAACCACGGGAACCGTACCGAGATTCATATATCCTGATGGTAAGGAGGTACCCGTATTCCGTGCGGGGAAACCGAATATAATAGAGCAACTCAGAATCGTTAAGCGCGCCGTTAAGGCCGGGGCCAATGTGTTGGTTGTGGAGTGCATGGCTATAACACCCGACTATATACGCATACTTGAAGATAGAATAATTCAAAGCACCGTAGGTGTCATAACCAACGTTCGCGAGGATCACCTTGATATTATGGGTCCAACATTGTACGATGTGGCTAAGAATCTGGCCTTATCAATACCTAAGAATGGGGTAGTTTTTACCGCTGAGGATAAATGGTTCTGGGTATTTGAGGAGGAGGCGAAAAGAAAAAACTCGGTTATATATAAAGTTTCGCCTGATGAAATCAAAGATGAGGAACTTCTAAGATTCCCTTATATAGAGCATAAGGAAAATGTATCCTTGGCATTGGCGGTTGCACGATACTTTGGGATAGATAGAAGCGTTGCTTTAAACGGTATGTATAAGGTTAAACCTGATCCCGGCGTTCTCGTTGAAAGGATAATTGAATTCCAAGGTAAAAAGATTTACCTATTTAACGCCTTTGCGGCCAACGATCCGGATTCCACCGAAATAATATGGAACATGGCCATCAATAGGAGAAAGGGTAAGAAGTTGCTCGTTTTAACGCTGCGGAAGGATAGGCCTCAAAGGACGGAAAGCTTTGCAAAGGTGTTAGGCAAGAGGATCAAGGCGGATCACTATTTCATAGTAGGAACATACACATCGTATGTGGTTAAATCCCTGAGGAACCTCGGAATATCCGAGGAGAGTATGACCATAATGGAGCATACTAACCCCGTTCCGGATGATGAGGCGAGAAAGGTTGCGAAACATGTCGTTGAGAGTATATGGAGGGAGGCCGATGATGAGAACGTGCTCGTGGCGATAGGGAATATAGTAGGCATAGGAGGTAAGATAATTGAGATACTTGAAGGAAAATCATGATACTCGCGGAGGCTGTGGCTTTGGGTTTAGTTTTTTCGCTTTATTCATCGGAGGTCCTCGGCTTTATAGCCGGGGGTTTGGTGGTGCCAGGATATTTCGTGGTAATATCCTCAAAACCTCTCACCTTCATATCAACCGTAGGGGTAGCTTTCATAGCGTACTTTCTCTTACGCCTACTTTCCACTCAGATGCTCCTGTACGGACGAAGGAGGCTTCTCATCGCGGTTCTCTTAGGGTTCATATTCTCCCATATAAGTAGGCAGCTGGTCTTAATATATCCATCAAAGATACTCTTTGATCTCCAAGCGTTCGGATTCGTGATCCCGGGACTTTTGGCTTATTGGATGGATAAACAAGGTGTCATTCCTACCTTATCCATGCTTATGGTGAATGTCGCCATAGTGAGGTTGATTCTGATACTCGTTCATGGGGGAGAGGTCGTTGTATGAAAATATTTTTCAAGCACAGGCTCAATACATCGGAGATAGCGTTCTTAGGAGTCATAGGAATCGTTGCGATCGGTGTATCTTACTCGTTGCGCAAGACCCAAAGGGATCCCCTCTACGATTTAAAAATTGAAGCTTCACGACGGACTTTGAAAGCTTATCGCGTAATAAAAGAGGAAAGGTTGAAAAGAGGAATAGCGATAGATTCCGTAAATGATCCATCTCTCAGCGGATTGATAGGTCTTAAAGATTCCCCTATAACAACCACGACGGGTGATCTCCTGGCCAAGCAGATGAGCATAAATCCAAACTGGGCGGCATTGATAGTACAACTTCTAAAAGATGCAGGTGTTAAGAAAGGGGATTATGTGGCCTTGCACATGACAGGTTCGTTTCCCGCCCTGAACATAGCAGCGATAATAGCGGTTGAAACTTATGGAGCAAAGCCTATATTCGTCTCATCCGCTGGTTCTTCAAGTTGGGGTGCAAATATACCTAACTTTACATGGCCGGATATTGAGAGATTACTTTACGATAAAGGTCTGATACACAGTAAATCCTTACTCATTTCTCTCGGCGGAAATAACGACATAGGCGCTGGATTACCCGAAGAAGGTAGGAATATCCTTAGAAGTTCAATAAAGAGAAACGGATACACCCTCTTGGAAGTTCTACCCTTGCAAAAATCCATAAATATAAAGTATGACACCTTGTGGAAGCGCGGCGGAGGGAAGATAAAGGCCTTTATAAACATAGGTAGGAGTATAGCGAGCTTAGGCTCACATGAGATAGGGGAAGCACTTGGAGCGGGACTGAATTGGCCCAAGGTCTATTCGGAGTTATCAATGAACGAGTACCCTGTGGAAGGCCTCGTAGCCAAATTTCTAAAAAATGGTGTTCCTGTGATCAACCTTCTACACCTCAGGAATCTGGCTAAGAGATACGATCTACCTTTGGTGGTAGCGGCCATACCGGAAATTGGGGAAGGGAAACTATTTTTCAGAGATAAGTACATAGTCTGGGCACAGGGGTTATTACTTCTATCATATACTTTCGTGATATTCTTGGTCATAAATGGATACCTTGGTAGATTTTTTGGGAATCCGAGAAAGGAGGAGGAAGTGGTATGAAAAGGATACTTATATTTGTTATACCTCAGTTTGTTTTTGGGGCTTGGATAAATATAACCTCCGATATAGAAGGGCCTAAGGCTTATGTGGGAAGTAAGGAGTACGTACAGCTGTCCCCAAATACACCCGTTAGGATCAATGTTAAAAAGGGTATGAATATCCGTTGGATCATAGAATCGGATTCCGGTGGTAAATTGTGGTATGTAAATTCTAAGACGGGTCATAGAGCAGAATTTCGTTTTGATAAAGGAAAGAACGATATAAGGATGCATCTATACAGGGGTTCATACGAGTTTTACTCAACGGTTGAAGTCATGGCTAAGATTATGAAATATGTTCGCAGGAAATGGAAGCCTATTCAACCTGAGGGAGGAGGATACCCTATAATCCTAATGACAGGCGATAGGAAATATACCTACTACGAGGTTAATAAGAGTATATATGTGAAATTGAAGGGACCCACAAGATTATATATATTTTTCAGGGCTTTTATAAACAAGACTGAGCATCCCAAGGCTAAGGTGAAGATATATGAAGGCAAAAGACTCATAAAGACATCAATAAAACGGTTGAAAGCATCACGAAAATCCCGTTTCATGTCAAAAGGTGATACCATAGTCGCCTCTGTGCCTTTAAAGGTGTTCATTGATGTGCCTAAGGGGCTGCATAGATATAGGATAGTCGTATCGGGTGCAAAGGGGGCGATAAAATTCTACATAGATAAGAAGTCAAGGAGGAGGGGATTGGGTAGCAATTACCATTATACCGATGTTGCGTCTTTGAATATGCTGCCCGACCGTATATCCAATGTAAAGAGGACGAGGAAAATTAAAAGACACAACCTGCGAATACGCCTGAATTTGGAAGGCTCGTTCTCGGACAATGTTTATCATTACAGCAAACCTCAGATAGATACCTATGCATTACAATTGAAGACTTATAGGTATCCTAATGTTAGAAGCATAGGGGATGGTATAACATCCGTAGGGGCATCGTTGTATTATAAATACCGTTTCAGAAGGAGAGCTTACTTGGGGGCTTATCTTGACGGTAAAGCGAAGATATACATGCAAAATTCGGGATTGAACAGGTTCATAATCAAAGCGGGATTCAAAGGTGGATACCGAAAGTTCATATCGGAGATTTATTACCTTTACATTCCCCTTAGAAATATCAGGCCAACATACACCGGAAATCCGAAAGAATACAGGATGTTATCTTTTAGATACGATAGGTTGAATATCTCAACCTCGTATAATTTTAAGCGTGCGAACATTAAAGTTATTTACTCGTTTGGTCATTACGATTTTAAACCCCCCTTTGAGGCTTATACTTCAACATTTCACAGGATCGGCATAAATATGAAGCTGAAAGACAAAATCGCTCACATTGGAGGTGGGGTTTCTTATGGCATTGTAAGGGATGCGAGTATAACGGATGATGTTGATTGGTCTCATAATCTCATAGCGTTGAATTTAAATTCCGAATTCAGGGGAGGTATGCTGAGACCTTTCGTTTCCTTAACCGGCGCTTTAAGAACCTATACCACAAATAATCCCTTAGATAAACGATATCAAAGAAAGGATGAGGAGGTTAAAATCTCAGTTGGGGTTAGAATCGTAAAGGGAAATCTCAAACCTTACCTACTTTATACGCATGCGAGGAGATCCACGAACTCGCCTTACAGCGCAATAAACATTTTTAAAGATTACACCGAGAACCTCGTATCCGTAGGTTTTATAACCAACCTTTCAGCCTTATAATACCCACTGCTATGGCATTTTTGAAGGAAAAGGATAAGGAGTTTCTTAGGCAGAAGTTTGCCTCCGAGTTTGACAAGGATGTTGAACTGCTCTTCTTTAAAAAGAGCTTGGACTGCGAATACTGCGAAGATGAGGAGAACCTGCTTAGAGAACTGGCGGAAACCTCGGATAAGATACATCTAACCATAAAGAACATAGTCCTTGATAAATCCGAAGCGGAGAATTACAGTATAGTGGATGCTCCCGCATTGGCCATACTGCGCAGGGAGAATGGGAAGGTGAAGGATTTCGGTGTGAGATTCTACGGAATTCCCGCAGGTTATGAGTTCTCGGCTTTAATAGAGAGTATAACCTTGGTGTCGCAGGGAAAAGCCGGATTGCCTTCCGATATAGAAGACAAACTCAAAAATCTTGATAAAGACATAACTATACTCGTATTCGTAACCCCGACCTGTCCATACTGTCCCAGGGCGGTACTAACCTCCCACAAGTTCGCGATAGCGAGCGATAAGATAAGAGGTTATATGGTTGAGGCTATGGAGTTTCCTCAGTGGGCGGATAGGTACTTCGTGCATGCCGTTCCAAAGATAGTGATAAACGATGTCGTTGAGTTTGAGGGAGCGTATCCCGAACCGTTCTTCGCGGAAAAGGTGTTAGAGGCTGCGGCATTAACCAAGGGGTGAGATATGACGGCACCAAAGAGGAGACAATCGGCCACAAGAGGAAGAAAGAGAAGGACACATTGGAAGGTGATACCCCCAACGCTCTCGTTGTGTCCATCATGTGGAAAACCCAAGCTCCCCCACTTTGCATGCCCACACTGTGGATTCTACAAAGGGAGGGTCGCGATTCAGGTTAAATGATGCGTATAGTAGTAGATGCTTTTGGAACTGATAACGCTCCAAAACCCGAGATAAAAGGCTCCCTCCAAGTCCTTGAAGAGCACAAAGATATAGAAATAGTACTCGTAGGGGATGAGAAGGTCATAAAAGGTCAGCTATATAAGAGTCATCGGAGACTTCATATAGTTCATGCCTCGGAGGTTGTTCATCATGAAGATAAACCTTCCGAGGTTATAAGGAGAAAAAAGGATTCAAGTATATCGGTGGGTTTAAGGTTGGTAAAGGAAGGGGAAGGCGATGCGTTCATCTCGGCGGGGAACACCGGGGCGGTTATGGCCTTTTCGTTATTCACTCTCGGTAGGGTAAAGGGTGTAAGCAGGCCGGCCATAGGTGCATTGTTTCCAAATATAGAAGAGGGAAGAAATCTCGTTCTTGATATGGGAGCTAACATATTCGTATCCCATAGACATTTGGTGGAGTTTGCACTTATGGGTTCGGCGTTTTACAAGGTCATGTTTAGAAGGAAACCTAAGGTGGCCTTACTTTCCATAGGTGAGGAGGAAGTAAAAGGTGGAGAACCCGTGGTAAAGGCCAGAAAGATACTGAACGGTATAAACGGGGATTTCAACTTCATAGGTTATGTTGAAGGTCATGAGATCCTCAGCACAAAAGCGGATGTTATAGTTATGGATGGTTTCGTAGGAAACATCCTTTTGAAGTTCGGAGAGAGTGTGCTCGGCGTCGTGATGGAATTTATGAAAAGGGAGGTTAAGAAGGACCCTAGAACGTTGTTGGGAGCATTGCTGATGAAGCGCGTGTTTAAGAGCATAAAGGCGAAGGCGGATTTTGAGGAGTACGGAGGAGCCCCTCTGATCGGTGTAAATGGTATAGTTATAGTCGCACATGGAAGATCCTCTTCAAGGGCGATATACAACGCGGTACTCGTTGCGAAAAGATTAAAGGAAGAATCGCTTTTGGAAAAGCTGGAAGAATCTTTGAGCGATGTTAGAGTCCCTGCTGACTGATCTCTATGAGCTGACCATGGGGGAGGTTTATCTCAGGGATGGGTATAACGATTTTGCCGTCTTTGAGATGAGCATAAGACATAAAAAGGAGAGGAATTATTATGTATCGGTGGGGACGATAGAATTGGCAAGGCTTATAACGGAGCTGAGATTCAAGGATGAGGATCTGAACTATCTGAGGAGTTTGGCGAAATTTTCAGAGGATTTCCTCAACTACCTGAAAAATTTTAGATTTAAGGGTGATATATGGGGGATACCCGATGGTAGGATATTCTTCGCCGGGGAACCCGTATTCGTCGTTAAGACGAATAGAATAGACGGACAGATACTTGAAACCATGATACTTAACAGATTGGCCTTTCAAATCAATTCGGCATCCAAAGCCGCGAGGATATATTCGGTCGCGGGAGGGAAGCTTTTGATGGAATTCGGAGCGAGGAGAGCCGCAGGCAAAGATGCCGCGAATCTGGTGAGCAGAGCGACCTACATAGCCGGATTCAACGGAACATCAAACCTATTAGCGGGAAAACTCTACGGAATACCCGTTTATGGAACGATGGCTCACGCGTTCGTTCAAACCTATTCTTCGGAGTTTGAAGCCTTTCTTTCCTTTGCAAAGGCGTATCCTGACAACGCTATCCTCCTGGTTGATACTTATGATACGATATCGGGCATAGAAGCGGCCGTGGAAGTTATAAAACTCTTGAAAGGAAATCTGAAACTCGCAGGTATAAGGATAGATTCGGGAGATCTGGTGGAGATGTCAAGGTACGCCCGTAGGAAGTTTGATGAAAATGGCCTAAACGATGTAAAGATAGTGCTTTCTGGGGATCTTGATGAGTGGAAGATAGATTATGTTGTTAAGAATGGGGTAGCCGATGCTTTCGGCATAGGAACGGAGGTGGCTTTACCTTCCGATAGGCCTTGTATAGGAGCTATATACAAACTCGTGGAGGATAGCGGTGGGTTCAAACATAAATTTTCAAAGGGGAAGATAGTTATAGGAGGATCAAAGCAGGTTTATAGGTTTTATAATTCGGAAGGGAAGATTCGTAAGGATGTTATAACGCATGAAAGCGTGAAGTTAGATGGGGAACCTTTGCTCGTTCAATTGGTTAAGGATGGGGAATTCGTGTATAACTACGATATAAATGAATCCAGGGATAGATTTTTCAAGGACTTTTCATCTCTGCCCGATGAGTATAAGGATATAAACATGAGTCTCAACCCGCCCACCGAATACTCCCAGGAACTGAGAATCATGTAATGAACTTATTAAAGGAAATCCTCAGGATTTTAAATGAAGGGAAGGCTGAGGATACGATCGTATTGGATCTCAGGGAGGTAAACCCTTCATTGTGCGATTTTATGGTTATATCCTCGGGATATACATCGGATCACATAACATCCTTAGCCGATAAACTGAGGGAGGAACTCGGTGGAAGGTACGAAGGTGATAAGGGTTGCGTGTGGGTTTTGGTGGATCTTGGAAGCGTAATAGTACATATATTCACTCCGGAGGCTAGGGAATTTTACGCGCTTGAGGATCTGTATTCCGATGCCAACAGGATAGAGATTTATGCTCAGGATAGTTGAATACATTGATAAGCAGAATCCTTTAAAAGCGACTTATGTTATAATTCTTTCCGTGATCCTGAGGGGGATGCTTGAAGGTTCATTTGAGGTAATGAGAAATCTGCACTTCCAATTATCGTTATACAAGGCGTTCCTTTTCTTCTTCCTCCATCAGTTTTCCTTTTATTTTGCAGCATTTCTTTTACTTTCCATAATAGTTTCCTTAATATCAAGGAAGGAAGTGTTTAAAACTTACAGCTTCATAGCGACATTCTCCTTCATAATAATCCTACCTCCGATAATAGATTTTTTCAGCGGTGGAGGATATAAGTTGAAGTATATATTCTCCGGGAATGAGGTATATACCGTAATCGTGAATTTTTTCAATCCTTTTTACGATCTCTCCAAAATAGGCATAACCTACGGCATGAGGTTGGAGATCACATTGGCGATAATGGGCATAATGCTTTACACATTCATACACACAAAGAATATTTTAAGGTCCTTGATCTCAGGTCTTGCAACCTTCTTCATACTCCTCTTCTTAGGTTCCATCCCTTACATTTTTTTATGGATATTTAAAGTTTCTTATGATGTCGCTTTCAGGAGCTATTCGTTTATGTACGAGGACACCCAAAGATATTCAATGCTCAACCTACTCGTTATATTCCTCTCACTAATGGTGATTTCCAGCCTATACGATAGAAGAAAATCTCTCGTATTATTTACCTTACGGATTCAAAAATTGCCGTTCTACCTTTCAATGGGCTTAGTGGGATTTTTCTTGGGATACAAGATAGCGGGACACCTTTGGCCTCATCCCTTTAAAAATCCGTTTGATTATATGGCTATTCTGGGTCTGATGATCGCACTCACATTATCCCATCATTTCGGAGTTCTGATAAACGATATAAACGATTATGAGATTGACAGGGTGAATAACAAGGAAACGAGCGTATCAACGGGCAAGCTGAGCATATATGAGGCTAAGGTATCCGCAGGAATCATGCTCGTCTTGGCATCGGCTTTCTATCTATGTTTAAACTTTGACACTTTTATACTGGGCTTGGCGACTTTGGGATTGGCCTTCGCGTACTCCGTTGAACCTTTAAGAACGAAAAGGTTTTATCTATTATCAACTCTAACCCTCGGTATGATAGCGGTACTATGTCAATTTCTGGGGGCATCATTATGGATGAAGGATAAAACATTACTTATATATCCCTACGATGTTGTACTGATAACCCTTATAGGAGTGGGTTTCGGATTCATGGTTAAGGATGTTGAAGATTACAAGGGGGATAAGATGTTCGGTATAAGGACGAACTACACTGTTTTCGGTATGAAGCTTGGGAGAATCCTATCGGGAATATTTACAACTTCGGTCTTCATAATAATTCCCCTTGTGTTAAGGATGAACATTTATGTTGTGATTTGGTGCGCCCTGCTCGGTATAATGGCGGGTTATCTCGCTTCAAGGGAGAAGTTTTACGAGATACCATTATGGGTCCTATTTTTCCTGATGTTGATACCTGTATCCTACTTCTACTTAAAGAGGGATGTAAAGGCGAACTTTGAGGTGAGGAGAGACAACCCTTACAGTGAATTGTTAGGAATGTTGAGTTATGATAAGGAAAAGGGTTTATACATTCTGGAAAGGCTTTTGGAATTGATGCCCTGCGATCGTAGGTTTTTCAACCAAAGGCTCCTCTATCTCTATTATGAAAAGCCCGACAGTTTTTTAACCTATTTTGAGAATTTGAGAAGAAGGTGTAAGCTTGATGATAAAAGTTTTATAATAGCAGCTGCATATTATCTTAGAAATGGGGATATGAAAAATTCTGAGAGATTGGCGAAATACGCTTTAAGGGTTGGCGGTTTTGAGGCTCTATATATACTTGAAATCATATACGACGAATCCGGGGATTTGGATAAGGCATTGAAATGCTCATCTATGATAAAGAGGTATAAACCAAAGGGACAGTTCATAAGGGCACTTATGATAAAATGAACGCGTGGGATATAACCGTCTGGATAAAAAAGCGATTGAAGTTTATGGGTTTTGATGATGTTCGTATCGCATCATTAAAGGGCTTTCCGCCTAAGGATGATGCACAGGTCTTTCTGCGATGGTTGAGAAAAGGCTATCATGCCGATATGTCATATATGGAGGATACGGCCGAAATCAGACTGAATGTGGAGAAACTACTCCCAGGATGCAAGTACGCCGTCCTGTGCGTTTTAAACTACGGTAAGGGTAGGGTGGGGGTTTTGAAGTTTGCAAGGTACTCTACGCGTAGGGATTATCATAGGATATACAAAAAGATTCTCAATAGGTTCGTAAGGGAATGTAAGGAGAGGTACGGTGGAAGTTATAGGGTATTTTCCGATTCTCTACCCATACTTGAAAGGAGTTTGGGGAGGGTGGCGGGTATAGGTTGGATAGGTAAGAATTCAATGCTCATAAGTCCGAAGTACGGATCCTTCTTCGTTTTGGGAGGTTTTTTAACCGATCTTGAACTGGTACCCGATCAACCCTTTGAGTATGACTTCTGCGGGAAATGTACCAGGTGCGTTGATTCATGCCCTACGGGTGCCATAGTGGAGGGTAGGGTGGTTGATAGTAGAAGGTGCATATCTTACTGGACCATAGAGTACAAGGGAGATGATATACCTGTGGATACTCATGGCTGGATTTTCGGATGTGATATATGTCAGGAGGTATGCCCCTGGAACGAAAGATCCCCAACGGAATCCAACAGACTCTTTCCGGAGCTTGATATTTTTAAAAGGATAAGCATTAAGGATTTGGTGAGCATGAGCGAGAGGGAGTTCAGGGAGCGCTTCTCAGGAACACCCATAATGAGGGCGAAGTTAAAGGGTATAAAGAGAAATCTGAGGAGAATCATCGTAGAATCCTCTTCATAACCCTCTTTCCTTTTATGAAATATACACCTTTTGAAGGCCTGAAATCTCCAAATTTCCCTTTGAAGATGAGTTTTCCATCAACGGAGTATATTTTAACATATTCCTCGGAATTCAAATCGTACTCCTGAACGCTTAACTCGTCATCCCCGTACAAAGGCGTGGGTAATGGATAGTTGTGTGAGAATTCGGAGGTGTTCCATAGGTTATCCTTGCTTATGGCTGTTAGCATTTGAGGTGAGAACCAATCTATACCGAGACCGTTGAGATTTATAATCCCTGAGAAATCGTTGAGTATAACCTTTAAACTTCCCAAGAAAACGCCACCTTCACCATGTCCATTCACTTCAAAGGGGCAGTTCTGAATATCGGGGGTTGAGACCAGATATATCTCAACGCTATCCGCACCCGTATAAGCTCTGCCCCAAATGTAGAGAAGCGTATCCGTGGATGATATTAACACCCTCGCGGAATCTATATACGGATAATCTATAAGTTCATTTGGATTTCCAATCTGTCTTAAATCATCGTTGCAGGTTATACCGTCTCCAGCCGAAGCCGTGATACCACTTGAATCAAGGTCAATGGCCAGGCCACCGTTATTCGCGAAGGAATTCTTGGTGATCAGAACGTACTTTGAGTTTCCGTCGGCTTCACCGACACCTACGCCGGGACCCGGAAGTCTCCAACCGTTCCCGAAAATCAAATTCCCAGAGATCACAACATATTTTGACGAACCATCAACGAATATACCCTTCGTCGCGTTGTTATATATCGTATTCTCGCTTATAGTTGCGGAATCTCCGTCGTACCTTACCTCTATACCCGCTGCGAAGATTCTGGGATTCCCCGCTGTGGGACTTCCATCCGAAGAATGTATGAGGTTATGCACAAATGTTATATTCCTTGAATATATATTCACATTGTCCGCCCTATCCCAATTCCAACCGCATCCGAATATCTCAGAAGAATCCACGATCCATCCACCCGTAGGTCCCCCCGATGAATTCCCAAACTTAACGCAATGGTTTCCGAGAAGTCCGACATATACCTTTCTTATTATCCCCGATGTTGAACTATCCGCAAATATACCATCCGATGCGGTGGAATCCCCTATACCAGGTACGGAACCATCCGCTCTCAACCCCAGGATTATATTTTCCAAAACCACATTGTAAGAACCCGGAAGTATCCTTATAACTTGACTGCCACTCCCCCCTCCACCGTTGTAAAGCGCTATACCTCTTATGACAACGTTTTCCGAATTCACACTTATCAGACCCGATGAGGAGGATCTATCGTTGAGGTTTATCTCTATCTCCGGGCAGGGGTAAAAGGGAACATTGGCCCTACGAACACCGGCGACTCTGGGTATGCCGTTTTGAACCGATGTCCATCCCGTTGAATCGGGAGAAGCCCGAAATGATGTATTACATTGGTTGGTATTTCCACGATAGGATGTCTGAGAGAAGCCGTCTATGAGAACCCCATCGGTTATAGCCGGAGGATTCAGCATTAACGTTATACTCCACCAGCAGTTGCCCGCAATGCATATATAAGATGGATCGGTCGTAGGTATGTTGAAGTATATCGTATCAAAACCGGGGTTGGAATTCGCTTGATTTATAGCCCATATAAACGTTCCGGGCGCGCTGTTTCCCGAGCCGTTATCAACATAATAAACCTCATTTACAAGTATTAAGAGCATGCGATCGGTATTTTAAGGCCGTTTTATTTCTCTACTAAGGTTTCCTCTCCTTCCTCCTCAACTCTCAATGCTATTCTGTCCATTCTCCAATCGTAGAAGCCTGTTCCAGCGGGTATGAGATCACCTATTATCACCCTCTCCTTCAATCCCCTGAGCTCATCCTCTTGCTTTCTGATCGCCGCCTCCGCGAGTATCCTCGGGGCCTCCTCAAACGAAGCTGCGGCCAAGAAGCTATCGGTGGTTGATGCCACCTTACTTATACCTATGAGTATAGGCTCCCATCTCGCGGGTTTTCCACCCTTCCTTATAACCTCCTCATTTTCCTTCTCTAAGGTTATGCGATCAACTATCTGTTCGGGCAAGAATCTCGTTGTGCCACCATCACGCACCTTAACCCTTCTCAGCATCTGCCTGAGTATGATCTCTATGTGTTTATCATCAATCTCAACGCCGGAGACTTTATACACCTTCTGAATCTGTTCAAGTAGATACTCTGCGGCGAAGTTTGGACCTTTGACTTTAAGTATGTCCTTGGGCGATATATCACCCTCAACGAGTTTATCCATGGCCTGAACCCTATCACCCTTTGAAACTAAGAGGTACTCTCCGTATTTAACATCGTAATCCTTTATGGTACCGTCGTCGTGTTTAATTCTTATGATGATCATACCCCTTCTGTTATCAAGGATTATGTCCTCAACGACGCCATCCTTTTCAACGATTATGGCAGCATCCTTCGGTACCCTCGCCTCAAAGAGTTCCTCAACCTTTGGCAATCCTCCCGTTATATCCCTGGTCTTGTATATAGTTCTGGGCAACTTGGCGATTATTTCACCCGCTTTTATTACGGGATCCGTGGTCTTCCTAAATATCTTGTAAGCCCTTTCCGTCAATCTTGAACCGTTCGCAAGAGGTATAACTTCGCGGATCTCATCGCTCTTAGGATCCCTTATTATGGCCTTCGGATACAATCTTCTATGCCTTACGACCTCAACGACATATTCAAGCCTGTTCCCCACCACTTCCTCCTTCAAAGATACTCCCTCAACCAGACCTTCAAACTCCAATTTTCCATCCTTTGTGGTGAGTATCGGGAGGTCATAGGCATCCCATTCCGCGATAACATCCCCTTCCTTCACCCTATCTCCATCATCTACATGGAGCGTATAACCGTATTCAAGCTTGTACTCCTTTTCCTTCCCATCTTTACTTATGAGCAATACGGATGATTTTCTTGATATTACCGTCCATGTACCATCCTGATTGTCAATGGCTTTCACATCTTTCCATTTTATTATTCCGCTGAACTTTGCTATATGCCTTGACTCTCTGGCTATCCTCTCCGCGGCTCCACCCGTGTGCTTGGTTCTAAGCGTCAGCTGCGTACCGGGTTCCCCTATGGATTGCGCAGCTATTATACCTACGGCTTCGCCTATATCAACCAATTTACCCGTTGCGAGGTTCCTCCCATAGCACTTCTGACATACCCCATAAGGGGCCTCACAGTATAGGACGGATCTGATCTCAACCTCCTCTATACCGTTTTTCTCTATCTCCTCCGCCTTCTCCTCCGTTATCTCTTCCCCTGCACTCACAATAACCTCGCCATTTTCGTCGTATATATCGTCAAGGGCGTATCTCCCTACTATCCTGTCTTTAAGAGGTTTCATTATATCTTCACCTTCTTTCAGAGCCCTAACGGTCCTACCCTTTATGGCCCCACAGTCTTCCATAGTGACCACCACCTCCTGGGCGGCATCAACCAATCTTCTGGTTAGATAACCCGCATCAGCAGTCTTCATAGCCACATCCGAAAGGCCCTTTCTTGCACCGTGTGAGGATATGAAGAACTCTATGGACGAGAGTCCCTCCTTCAATGAGGATAGTACAGGGGTATCAACTATCTCACCTGCCTGACCTTTCTTCGCCGGTTTTGTCATAAGACCCCTCATGGCGCCTATCTGTCTGGTCTGATCAACATTCCCTCTCGCTCCCGAGAACACCATCATATATATCGGGTTGAAACCATCCTTATCCTTCTCCATCTTCTCTATCATGAGGTTCGTGATGTCCTCCGTGACCTTCGTCCATATATCCAGTATCCTCTGTCTCCTTTCCGCTCCCGTTATCCTTCCATGCTCAAACATCCTCTCAACCTTTCCTATCTCCTTGAAGGCTTTTTCTATTATTTGCGGCTTCTCTTCTGGAATTATGATGTCATCTATACCGAAGGTTATCCCGGCGCGCGTTGCCCACTTGAAACCTAGGTCTTTCATATTATCAAGGAACTCCGCCGTCTTCCAAGTCCCCAGTTTTCTATGGATCTCCTTGACCAACCTCGCTATATCCTTCTTCTTATATTCCCTGTTTATCTTGGAGAAGGTGAAACCGTTCTCCCAGATCTCGGATGGCAATATTGATGCGAAAAGTATCCTTCCAACCGTGGTTTTCGTTATCTTGGTTTTAGAATTGGTCGTATCAAATGGATTACCGGTTTCAGGTATAAGAACTTCAATCGGATCATTTACCCCTAATATACCGTTCTCGAGAGCCATAATGGCCTCAAAAGGCCCTGAGAATGAATACCTAGGTTTTCCGGATTTCTCTTTGGTTATGTAGTTTATACCTATCACCATATCCTGCGATGCTGTCGCGAGCGGGTTCCCATGAGCCGGAGACAGTACGTTGTGGGGGGCCAGAAGTAAAGTATATGTCTCCGCTATCGCCTCAGGATGTATAGGTACGAAGACGGCCATTTGATCCCCATCAAAATCCGCGTTGTAAGCCGCGCATACCAGAGGATGTATCTGTATAGCATAAGTTTCATTTATAACGGGTTCAAACGCCTGTATTGATACCCTGTGCAATGTTGGAGCCCTGTTCAAAAGCACAGGATGATGCTTGGTTACATCAAGCAAAACCTCAATGGCTTCTTGTTTCCTATACTTTATGAACTCATGCTTTTCTGCTCTCGTGTAAGCTATTCCGGACTCTTCCAGCTTCTTCTCAACCATGGGTTTGAAGAGTTCCAAGGCCATCTCCTTGGGTATTCCCACCTGATGCAGCTTCAGTTCGGGACCGACCACTATAACGGACCTCCCCGAGTAATCAACCCTCTTACCCAACAGGTTCCTTCTCAGAAGCCCTTTCTTCCCCCTCAAATAATCCGTTAGGGATTTCCTTCTCTGTCCGCTTCTGTTTACGGATGGTCTCCTCAACCGTGAGTTATCAATAAGGGCCTCAACGGCGTGCTTTATCTGCCTCTTCTCGTTTATGATCATTAGCTCAAAGCCACCCTTATCGTATATCTCTTTCAGTCTGTTGTTCCTCCTTATTACATCCCTGTAAAGGTCAGTTAGATCCGTATTGGCGAACTTTCCACCCCCAAGCGGTAGTAGAGGTCTGAGATCGGGAGGAAGAACCGGTATGACTTCAAGGACCATCCATGACGGTTCCTGACCCGAAAGTATGAACGCTTCTATGATCTTCAACCTATTCAACAATCTCGTCCTTTCAGATGGATTCGTAGTATTTTGCAGCCTAAGTTTCGTTTCCCTGTAAAGGGCTTCAAGTTTCTTTATCCTTCTCTTGGTTTGAGGATCCTCCACCTCTTCACTCAGATCTTCAAGCAGCTTCTTTATAGCCTCCGCACCCCACCCAACGATTATCGAATCGGGCCCCAACTCGGAGACTATCTTCCTGTACTCCTCAACCGCTATAACCTCACCCTTCCTTATATTTATTCTTCTTACCTGCTCACCCGTTTCCAATTCTATAACATCCGGGGCATTCTTAGGATCAAGGATTACATAGGCCTCATAGTTTATAACTGCTTCAAGCTTGATCTTAGGAATACCCAAAAGTGTAGGTATTATGTAAGGAGGCATCTTATAGAACCAAGGATGCACAACGGGTGTGTTTAACACGATATAACCCATTCTCTCCCTTCTAACATCCGATCTCGTCACCTCAACACCGCACACATCACATATAACACCTTCGTATCTTTTATGAGAAAACTTTCCACATGCGCAGGTGAAATCCTTCACAGGCCCGAAAATCCTCTGACAATACAATCCTCCCGGCTCGGGTTTCAGGGTTTTATAGTTAATGGTTTCGGGACTCTTTACCTCCCCAAGCCCATACTCATTCCTCTCCCTTCCTTTCCTTTCGGCCTCCGACCAGAGCTTTATCTCCTCTGGGGAGGCCAAAGATGCTATAACTTTTCTAATAGTTCTCCAATTTGCCATGGGTCCTTACCCCCTTTTGCTATCTTCCCTTTCAATAAAAAGATTTACCCCGAGCGCCTTCAAGAATTTCGTGAGAACCTGGAATGTGGCGGGTGTTGAAGGCAGAGGTGGTTCTTTGCCTTCTCTCAAAGCTTTGTAAGTTTGCAATCTACCCCTCACATCGTCGGATTTGACCGTCAGCATCTCCCATAAGGCGTAAGCGGCGCCATGCGCTTCAAGCGCCCAGACCTCCATCTCACCAAACCTTTGACCACCCATGTGTGATCTTCCTCCTACGGGTTGCTGGGTTATAAGAGAGTAGGGTCCCGTGCTTCTCGCGTGAATCTTATCCTTGACCATATGTATCAGCTTCATAATGTACATGTTCCCAACGGTCACGGGATAATCAAAGTACTCGCCTGTCCTACCATCCCTCAATCTCATCTTTCCATCCTCCGGTAAGCCGGCGAGTTTCAGTTGTTGTTTGACCTCTTCAACTTTAAGGCTCTGAAACGCAGGGCAGGCGTACTTTATACCCTTCTCAGCCAACTGCTTGGCGAAATACATTATATCGTCATAAGAGGCGTCTTTAAGCCACTCCTTCAAGGATTCATCTTTATGGGGCTTGTAGAGTTCCATAAGAAACTCCTTTATCTTAGTCGGGGATTCCTTTCTTCTCAACATATCCCTCAGCTTCTCGGTATTCTTTACGGCGGCATATCCGAGGAGGGTTTCCAATATCTGTCCTATGTTCATACGGGACGGAACACCCAAGGGGTTTAGAACCACATCAACCGGTGTTCCATCTTCCATAAACGGCATATCGGCCTCGGGGGCTATAATTGATATTACCCCTTTGTTCCCATGCCTTCCCGCCAACTTATCTCCAACTTCTATCTTTCTCTTCTGGGCAACATAAACCTTTATAACCTGCCTTACACCGGCGGGCAACTCGTCTCCCCTCCTTATATTCTCTATACCCTCATCGTACTCCTCCATCAGCTCCTCATATTTTTCAAGTCCATCCCTTATGATCCTTTCAATCTCACCTTCAAGGGTCTTATCACCGAAAGTTCCTTCCTCTATGATAAGCTTTAAAGGATCAATATCCTTGAGGAAATCCAATGTTATCTTCTTTCCTGCGGGAAGTACCTCTTTAACTCCATCCTTATCCCTGATCTTCAAAGGTTTCTTAACAACCTTGCCTGATATCATATTCTGCAAGGTTTCTCGGAGGGTGTCCCTGAGCTTCTGTATCTTCAAGTTTATATCTTCAAGAAGCCTCTTCTGTCTTTTTCCTACAGTCGCGGAAGGGTCTATGGGGGCATCGGGTCTTACCCTATCATCAATGTACAACTCACCCGGTATGAATCCGCTTCCTCCCGCTTCTCCAACTCCCCATGCCAAAGGATCATCATGGAGGTTTCTGGTAAGTATCTCAACACCCACGACTATACCATAAACGGAAGGAGGTACCCTCAAAGATGTGTTCTTCCAAGGTTTTGACTTTTCGCCGAATATTGACATAAGGAGCTTCTCCTCGGGTGATAGATCGGCCATCTTCTTTTCCTCCCTCGGCGTATTCTTCCCCACGAGTATATCACCCGGTCCAACCCTCACACCCACGCGGGCTATTCCGTATTGGTCAAGATGCATAAGGTTCCTTTCGCTCTCCTTATAAGGTTCCCTCGTAACCCTCTCGGGACCCAAGCGCGTATCCAAGACCTCGCATGTGAATTCCAATATATGGAGAGAGGTCAATCTGTCCTCTTTTACGAGTCTATCCGATATAACTATCGCATCTTCAAAGTTGTATCCGTACCAAGGTATAAATGCCACCGTTAGATTTCTACCAAGGGAGATTTCACCTCCAACGGATGCCAAGTTTTCGGCGAGTATATCCCCTTTCTTAACCTTCTGACCTTTCTTCACCTTGGGTATGTAGTGTATTATGGTGTTCTGCCCCGATCTTTCAAATACCCTGAGTTCATAAGTCTTCAAGTTAAATATGCTTCCCTCAGGCCTTACTATGATTTTACTGTAATCAACATATACGATCTCCCCGTCCTCCTCGGCGCGTATGACGGAACCGCTATCGTTCGCTATCTTCTCCTCCATACCCGTACCAACATTCGGGGATTCGGGATCCAACAAAGGTACGGCCTGCCTCTGCATGTTCGAACCCATAAGCGCCCTGTTGGCATCGTCGTATTCAAGGAACGGTATTAGCGAGGTTGAGGGTGATATGATTTGTCTCGGCGATAAATCAATGTACTGTATGTTTTCCCTGTCCGCGAATTCATAGCTCCTTCTATGTCTGACTATGATATTCGTAGCCTTCTTTATTCGTTTGGTTTTCGGATCTATCTCTATGTCCGCCGGCGCTATCTTCTTGTCGTAATCCTCATGGGGTGCGAAGTATCTCACATCGTCCGTTATCTTACCGTTCTCAACTCTAACCAATGGGGTTTCTATGAAACCCAACTCATTCACCTTGGCATAAACGGTCGGAGATAATATAAGACCTATGTTCTGCCCTTCGGGAGTTTCAATGGGACATATTCTACCATAATGCGATGGATGTACATCCCTAACTTCAAGCGTGGCGGTTTCCTTCGTAAGACCACCTTTACCCATAGCGGAGATCCTCCTCTTGTTCGTCAGCTCCGATAGAGGATTCGTCTGATCCAGGAGCTGCGAGAGGCTGTTTTGGGTGAAGAATGTTATAACGGATCTTGAAACTATCTTCGGATGTACGATCTTCCTAAGTGGTTCCTTTTCGTTTATGAGCTTCTCCCTTATACCCTTTGCCGTTCTATTGAACTCATTCCTGCACCATTCAAACAGCTGCTCGCCCACCCTCTTGATCCTCCTATGCGCGAGATCGTCTATATCGTCTTCCTCGCCCTCACCCCTGTAAAGATCTATCAATGTCCTCAAGGCAACGATGAAATCGCTCTCCGTCAAATGCTCCACATCCTCCTTCGGCTTACCGAAACCTTCAAGATCTTTAAGATAATCTTCAAACTTCAATCTCGCATTTATCTTATATCTACCGACCTTTCCGAGATATGTCCTGTCGGGCGAGAAGAAGTAAGCGTACAGGAATTCCTCCGCGTTTTCTATAGTGGCTGAGGCGAACCTTATCGCCCTGTATATATATCTGATGGAGTCTTCCCTTCTCCTCATTTTATCCTCTCTTATTGTCTTAAAGATTATATTCACAGCTGGATCCCTCGGTTCAAGTACCTTCACCTTGGTTATACGCATCTTTTTGAGCTTTTTCACTATATCGTCGG
The DNA here is from genome assembly GCA_015492295.1 of Caldifarciminota bacterium. Lineage (GTDB taxonomy): Bacteria > Hydrothermota > Hydrothermia > LBFQ01 > LBFQ01 > Caldipriscus. The sequence continues at coordinate 18,067 of WGFI01000019.1, read as the reverse complement.
TTATCTCAACGGGCTCACCCCTCTTATCCTTGCTCTCTTTGATCATAGGTATGACTATCTCTCCATCATCATTTACGATGTCCTCCGCCAAGTAATATCCCTTACATTCACTTATCGGCTTCTCAATTATGGTATGCCCCAAGGCGACTTTGACTATATCCCTAGGATTCTCAAACCCCAAGAATCTGAGGAATCTGGTTAAATAGAACTTTCTCTTCCTTAAAACGAAATATATACCCTTCTCACCCTCTATCCTGACCTCCATCCAAGGACCTCTGTAAGGTATTATCAACCCTTTGAATATCTTATTGAGACCTTCCTCCTCAATTATGAAGTATATACCTGGCGCTCTATGTATCTGGTTTATCACCACCCTTTCAACACCCTTGATTATGAATGTACCCCTTGATGTCATATAGGGCATATCCGTGAAATACACAACATCCAGTCTCTCTTCCTCCAACCTTCCATCCTCATCAAACACCCTCTCAAACACCCTTATATGTATAGGTACGGAGTATGTCAGATCCCTTTTCTTTGCATCCTCCGGGGATATTTGAGGATCCCCAACCCTATAGTTCAGGTACTCTATCTCAATGCTTCCATCGGTGCTCTGCAATGGGAATATATCCTTGAATATCTGATGGAGACTCATACTTGATCTCGGCTCGGATGAATCGAAGAAGGAATTTTCAACATTGAATACGAAGCCGTTCTGCGAGGATATATCCGCAATCTCGTCCTTGGTCTTCGTTGATATTCCTATGATACCCACGGATGCGCTGTAATCGTTCGCCAAGTCAAACAGGGTTTGTATGTTTTTCTGGGAGTACTTCCCCGGAGGTATTATGATATAGTAAGCGTTTGGCCTAGGTATCTCCTCTATCACCGTATCGGGATTTATTTCATCCCTTACAACCTGCAATATCTCCTTGGCGTTTTGCGCCCTCTCATGCGTCGCCCCTCTGAACACCTTGATTCCCAATGAATACTTTTCGGACAGACCCCTTATAAAGTTTATCAGAGGTATGACCCTACCGACATAAGACCAGAATATGTTGAACCTTTTACCCAAGAAATCGTCATAGGATGAAATTTGCAACTCCAAAAGGTTAGGTAAAAACCTTTCTTCAACCTTTCCTATTCTTACAGGTTTCATAAACCCTCTCCTTACCCAACTATAACCCGCCTGCGCGGTCCTTTATTTGATCTCAACTTTGGCACCCGCAGATTCAAACTTCTTCTTGATCTCTTCGGCCTCCTCTTTGGAAACTCCTTCCTTAACCGTCTTTGGAAGATTGTCAATTATTTCCTTGGCCTCTTTAAGACCCAAACCTGTTATCTCACGTACAACTTTAAGTGCCTGTATTTTGTTGGAAACCTCCGTTAAAACCACATCAAAGGAGGTTTTCTCTTCAACCTCCTGCGCGGGCGCCGCACCTGCTACGGGTGCAGCAACAACCGGCGCGGCTGCGCTAACCCCGAATTTATCTTCAAGGGCCTTAACAAGCTCGGCAAGCTCCAAAACCGTAAGTTTTTCTATTGCAGATACTATATCTTCAACGCTTAACTTCTTCTCGGTCATTTTTATACCTCCTTTTCTTTCTTTTCCTTAATAGCGTTTAAAGCCAAAACCAAACCCCTCAACAAACCATTCAAACCCCACACCAAAGCGTTAATAGGTGAGGATAAGGATCCCACAACCTTGGCCTTCAATTCCTGCGCGGATGGGAGCTTTGATAGCTTCAAAATCTGCTCTTTACTTAGGAACCTACCATGCATAACACCACCTTTGAACTCGCCCTTTCCCACCTCATCCGAAAAGTCGGCGAATATCTTTATAGGTTCAACCTCATCCCCGAATGAGAAGATTATGGCCGTATTCCCAACCAAGATCTCCTTTATTTCGGGCACCTTGTTCTCCATGGCTATGCGGAGAAGGTTGTTCTTCACCACCTTCACACCATAACCCTTCTCCTTCATCTTTTTACGCAAGGTGTTCATCTCCTCCACGGTTAAGCCCTTAAAGTCAAATAGCGCTATCATCTTGGCCCTGCTTGATATATCCTTCAACTCTTCAAGCATTCTCTCCTTCTCCTTTCTGGTTTTCATGACACCCCCCTCCTTCTCAAAGTTTCCAATATATCCGCGATGTTAAGCTTTATGGAAGGGCCCATAGTAGTGGTCATATAAGCCTTTCTTATAAACTGTCCTTTAACTCCCTTAGGTTTGTTTTTCATGAGTTCCTCAAACACCGCCAAGGCATTTTCGTACAGATGTTCCGAAGGGAAGTCGGTTTTTCCTATGGGTATATGTATATTTCCCGTTCTATCGTTCCTCATCTCTATCCTTCCCTTCTTTAACTCTGAGACTATCTGGGAGACCTCCTTCGTAACCGTTCCCGTCTTGGGACTCGGCATCAACCCTCTGGGACCGAGTATCCTTCCGAGCTTCCCCACCTCTCTCATGGCTTCGGGTGTCGCAACAACCGCATCAAATTCAAGCCAACCTTTCTGTATCTTTTCTATGTATTCCTTAAATCCCACATAATCCGCACCCGCCTCCTGAGCCTCCTTCTCTTTTTCAGGATCGCTTGTAAGCACGAGCACTTTAAGGGTTTTACCTGTTCCATGCGGCAAGACTATGGGTAATCTTACATTCTGCTCGGGTTTTGTCGTATCTATGTTCAGATTTATATGAAGCTCTACGCTCTCGGTGAATTTCACACTTTGAAAGTTCTTAACCATCTCACAGGATTCTTTTAGCGTATATTCCTTACTGAGATCGTACATCTCCAAAAGTTTTCTGTATCTCTTCCCGACCTTCGCCATTTCAACCCTCCACTATCTCTATACCGCAGCTGCGGGCTGTTCCCTCTATCATTCTAACCGCCGCTTCAAGATCCGTGGTATTAAGGTCTTTCATCTTCATCTTGGCGATCTCTATGACCTTGGATCTCGGAACCTTAGCGACGACCTCCTTACCCGGGGAATGCGCCGCCGTATCTATGCCTGCTGCCTTCTTGAGGAGTACGGAAGCGGGTGGGGTTTTGAATTCCAAGTCAAATGTCTTATCCTTGTATATGGTTATAACCACGGGTATAATCAGGCCCATTTTATCACGGGTAGCATCGTTAAAGGCCTTCACAAACTGCATAAGATTTATACCGTAAGGGCTCAAAGTAGGTCCTACGGGTGGAGCAGGGGATGCCTGCCCCCCGGGCAGCTGTAATTTTACCTTAGCGAGTACCTCCTTTTTCGGTTTTTTTGCCATATTTTTCCTCCGTTTAAATTTCTATCCTTTCAACCTGCGTAAATTTGAGATCCAATATTTGCGTTTTACCGAGCAGATCCATCCTGACCTTTAAAACCGCGTTTTCCATATCCACCTCCTCAACCACACCCTCCTTATCTTTAAGCAACCCTTCTATTATTCTGATGCGATCCCCTTTCATAAAGGGAGCCTCCCTGCTCTTTTCTTTCTCCTGTTTTTCTATGAGCTCCTGTATCTTTCTTATGTCCTCTTGGGATGCGCGAAGGTATGTGGGTTGTCCCGTCGTGGGATCAATGGCCCTTATGGGCCTCGTATTGGATATTCTCCTGGTTATCTGATCTATAACATCCTGATCCTCCTCCATGAGTATGAATATATAACCTTTGAACATGGGTTTCTCAACGACCTTCAACTCGGTTTCTATCTCCACATCCTTGGGTTTATGGGCGCTCAGAAGCGTTTTAACCGAGAAGCCCAGGTTTTGGAGTCGCTCAACCAATTCATCAACCTCCCTTTGATGCACCCCTATTATAGCCGGCTTTACACCCTTATTAATCAAATCGTTGAAAATTTCACCCATCCTGTTCCTATCAATCTTTTTCAGCTTATACGCCTTCTTATTCCCATCTACGGGTTCATACTCATAAGGTATTCCGCCCGTGAGTTTCCCTCTGAATCCTATACCATATCCGCTTATGAGTTTTAAAAACTCCAAAGGTATATCCTTCGGCCAAGATTCTATTGTAATATCGTAAAACCTCGGTTTCCTTCTCTTCTTGACATACTTCGTGGTTCTTATTGTAGGCACAAAAACCTTTTCAACTTTATCTTCAAGACCCAAATCTTTGACGAGCTTCTCTATCTTCTCCTTAGTTTTTAACTCATCCCCACCCCTGGTCCAAAACATAAGCCAAACTTTTTGTCTAACCGCTTCCATATTAACCTCCCACTATAAGCAACAATATATTTGAAATTATCAAGTCCGATAGCCAAACAAATGCCGTGGTGAATAACGATACCGCTATAACCCCTATCGTTCCAACAACTATACTGTTCCAATCCGGCCATGTTATACGGTTGAGTTCATCCTTCATCCCCTCAAGAAACTCGGGAAGATTGACGAGCATATTGAAAAACTTCTTGAAGGTGTTCTTGAGCTCGTTCAATACATTCATATTCTTCCCTCCGTATGCAATGTGTGTTTCCTACACCATTTGCAGTACTTGCGGAGTTCAAGCTTCTTCCTCTTGGCCCTATTCTTACTTATAGCATAGTTAAACCTATTACACTCGCTACACTTCAAACCTACCGTATGCCTTCCCTGCGCCTTCTTAGCCATAAGCAGGCCCGGAGGGACTTGAACCCCCAACCTGCGGATTTGGAATCCGCCGCTCTGCCAAGTTGAGCTACGGGCCTATTACGACTTGGTATTATAAGGGTGATTTTTTTGTTTGTGGGGGTTAATGAGACAGAGCAGGAAAAATCTTGGGAAAGTTTGACCGTCCGTGGTGGGGAATTCATTCCACCGTTTTTCTACCTTAAAATACTTTCTGCTATGAGAAGGGTCATTATTTTTATACTCTTTTGGTTGGCATTTGTGTTCCCCCTTTATTCCCAGTCCTTTCCTCCTTTGGATGCCGCGGTGGCCACTTGGATGAATCATCATGGTGCGACATCCATGTCGGGATTGCAATTACTCAAAGGCGCCGTTACGGGTCCGAATTTGAGATGCTCGGGATCCATAACAGGAGGAAGCGAAGGGGATCCGGCGGTTGCGGATGTAAATGGGGATGGCTTGAATGAGATACTCATCTTAACCTATTCATCCCCGAAACTTTACGCTTTTAGAGGTACGGATTGCACCCTACTATGGCAAACCTCCCTCGCATCCACATCAACCGGATGGGGTACCCCGTCCGTGGGGGAGCTTGATCCGGCCGTTCCTGGGCTTGAAATAGTAGTTGGATATTCAGGCGGCACATTGTGGGCTTTGAGAGGTACCGATGGAAGTATAATGTGGTCCGCCTCCGTAGGTGTGTCCTATTCTCCCGCGACGATATTTGATGTGGATGGCGATGGGTACGGTGAGGTTTTCATCGTCGGTAGCGGCAATATATACGCGCTTAGAGGCACGAACGGTAGTACGATATGGACGTATCCTGCGGGAAGCAATTACGCCAATTCAGCCATTTATGATATAAACAACGATAGTCAATACGAACTCATAACCGTCGCGGGTGGAAGTGTTCTGGCTTTGAGGGCTACGAATGGGACCTTGCTTTGGTCATATTCCATAGGAACCCAGGGAAATCCCGTGATAGCGGACTTGGACAACGATGGTTTCGCGGAGATAGTCGTAGCAGCTGGCAATGGAAATGTCTATGCTTTGAGGAACGACGGAACGCTTTATTGGAGCTGGATGTCAGGATGTGGATCCTATTGGGGTAGCTTGAACTCTCCAACCGCCGCCGATGTGAATGGTGATGGAATGGTTGAGGTCCTTTTCGGTTGCATGCCGAGTTCGGGTTATCTCTATGTCCTTAGGGGAACCGATGGTTCCGTCCTATGGTCCTATATGGGAACAAAAAGCGGTTATCAGGCTCTCGGCAGGAAAATAGGGGATATAGATAACGATGGGGACTTGGAGATAATAGTCTCGGGAGCGAGATACGGGAGCAGTCCCCATCTCGTGGTTTTGAGAGGCGTTGATGGTACGGTTGAATGGACATACGACGCAGATTACTTTGAGGGTCTTTCAATAGCGGACGCGGATAACGATGGATGTATGGAGGTTATATCAAACTGCGATTTTGCAAGTACAGCCTTCTACATATTTGATTCTTCCGTGCCTATAAGCGACTGCGGTGTTCTCGGTTATGACGATCCCGTTGGTACCGATGAAGAGCATAAAAGATCCGGTTTATACTTAAAAGTTGAACACTTTAAGGGAAGTTTCAGGATAATCACGGGTAGGGAGGCTTATGTTGATATATATTCCGTAGCAGGTAGAAAGGTCAGATCGGTGAAAACCCACAAAGGAGAATATACGCTGAAACTACCAAAGGGTTCCTATGTATTGAAGGTCAGAGGTTTTCCCCTGTACAGGAGTATCATAGTGAGATAATCTTCAACTTTAAAATCCCCGTTTTATGAAGAAGTATGTGGTGTTTTTGACTGTGATTTTGACTTATCTTCTTCTGGTTTTTGGGAGTTCGGTTGCCGCCTACGGGGCTTGTTTGGGGTGTCCCGATTGGCCTTTGTGTTTTGGTAGTTTTTTACCTCCGGAGCAACTCGGAGCCCAACTTGAATACACGCATAGGGTTTTGGCAGCTCTCACGGCATTCTCAATATTCGGTACAACATTTATAACCGTTAAGGATTTTAAAGGGACCCTTATATCCAAGGCGGGTATCCTACTTACATTATTCGTCTTAGCCCAGATAATAATAGGTGGTATAACGGTTATATTGAAGATGCCATTTTGGGTATCCATGTCCCATGCATTCTTCGGCATATCAACCTATGTCCTCGCCCTTTACATAATAAGAGGTTTAGGAACACCGAATATATCCATTAGGTTTAAAAGCTTCCCTTTCCTGATATTCTCACTTATATTCGTACAAGTACTTTTGGGAACGGCTGTTAGAAAGGCAAACGCGGGTTTCGCATGCGGTCAGGACATCTTTCTATGTTTGGGTAGTAATTTAAGCGCGGATGTCCTGCTTCAACTTTCCCATAGGATATTCGGTTTTCTTATACTCCTCCTATCCATCGCAGGTACGTTCAGTAAAACCGATAGGAAGGTATGCCTCTGGATAACCATTCTTGTGATTCTGACGATTATATTCGGAATGCTTTCAGTTTATAGTCTTCTAAGCCCCACCATGGTATCGCTTCATTATGCGATCACATTGCTCGCCTTAACCCTATCGTTCCTCGCATCCCTAAGATGAGGGTTCTCCTCATCGGACTTCTCATTCTATCCTGTTATAAGGTTAAGGAACCTTTGAATGTGGATATGTACGTGGTTAAGGACGATGATGGTTATAGGGTCGTGGGATTTGTGGATGGTGAATATCTAAGGGAGCACGCCTATATCTCCGCCCTCATGCTCCCAACGAGATTGAGCATCAAAGTCGGCAATAAGGAGTTTCCTATATACGCCGATATACTATCTTTGACCTTGGATAAGCAGAGGAGTATAAATAGGGCGTTCTTGGTGAGCGAAAGGTTCAACTACGATGGGGAAAAGGATTTCGTTATAGAGGTTTATAAAGGGAGTTTTAAAGTCGGCAAAATTTACGGAAATCTTAAACCGATAAATCCACATTACGATATAACCGGCATTGAAAAGGTATATAAGGATGGGCGTTATTATGTTTATGTTAAGGTTAAAGCCTATCCAGCCCTTAGAAATTATCCAAAACTGATAATGATGAACTCCGAGGAGATTGATACCCTCATTCCCGTTGAAATAGCACCGTTTAAGACAGAATATACGGGTAGGTTTTGGCATAAGTACCAAGCTTGGTACGATGAATGGATATTCGTTGGAAGGTTCGTTAGTCTGCCGAACTTGAAAGGCGTTAAATGGTTTATAGATGGCAAGTTTTTCGGGGATAGGTTATAATGTGCGGTATTTTGGGGGTCGTTGGGTATAGTTCCGATGATTTGGAGAGATATGTGAATCTTATATCCCACAGAGGGCCCGATGACAGGGGGTATTGGAGAAGTGGGGATGTTTTTTTTGGTCATTGCCGCTTGGCGATAATTGATATAAGTGGAGGTAAGCAACCTTGGATTGAGGATGGAAAGGTATTGATTTATAACGGTGAGGTGTATAATTTCTTGGAGTTGAGGAGGGAACTTGAAGGGAAGGGGGAGGTTTTTAGGAGCAGGTCCGACACGGAGGTGGTTTTTAAGGTTTTGAAGGTTTATGGCGTTGATGGTATAAAGAGATTCAATGGGATGTTTTCCTTCGGCTTCTGGGATGGAAGGAGGATAATAATAGCCAGGGATAGGTTTGGAATAAAGCCCTTATATTGGACTAAGGTCGGAAACATATTCGCATTCTCCTCTGAGATAAAGGCTCTAATATCCCTACCCTTTGCAAGGAGATCCCCTAACCTTGAAGGTTTAAAGTATCATTTGACCTTCCTATGGTGCCCGTATCCCATCACGGCATTTGAGGGTATAAACAAACTACCACCCGGGTACGCGCTGGTTTATGAGGATGGAAACATAGAGGCCTTCCCTTATGTCAGCTTTGATAGGGAGAATACGATCCCCACACCCGAGGATATTCTTGAAACTTTGAGGAAAAGCGTTAAGATGCATCTCATATCCGATGTTGAGGTTGGAATATTTTTAAGTGGAGGGTTGGATTCCTCGGCGATAGCATCACTCACAGATAAACCTTTAAGGGCTTTTTCCTTGATGTTCAAGAGGGAGGATATAAGCAAGGATATATTTTCCTCCGAGTTCTCGTACGCGAAAAAAGTGGCGGAGATTTATGGGCATAGTTTGGAGGCGGTTGAAGTTGAGTTCAGGGATGAGGATTTTGAAAGGGTTATCTATCACCTTGAAGAACCCGTGGGTGATGGCGCAGCTATCTCAAACTATCTATTATCAAGGGAGGCGAGGAGAAGGGGTATAAAGGTGGCATTGGTTGGAACCGGGGGTGATGAACTCTGGGGTGGATACCCGAGGTACAGAGCGCTGCTCCTATCGGAGAGATTCCCATTCCTTCGCTATATTCCCGAAATACCCTTCTCATCGGGGAGACTCGGTAGGTTGGCGAGGGACATAAATAAGTTTAAATCCGGCTTGAAGGCGGATTATCCTTTAAGATACCTCTTATGGATGTCGTATTATCATGGATTTAAGGATACATTTCAAAGGTTTTTAGACGATTTTAACGATGATGACAGATTGAATTCCTGCATGCTGTTTGATATAAAGTACTTCCTTCCCGAGCACAATCTCCTATACACCGATAAAACTTCAATGGCCTTCGGGTTGGAGATAAGGGTACCGATGCTTTCAAATGAACTTCTAAAACTCTCACTATCAACACCTTCAAAACTCAAAGTTTCCCCATTCACAGGCAAGATAATACTCAAAGAGGCCTTGAAGAAAGTTCTGCCATCCGACATTTTAAAAAGGAAAAAGGCGGGTTTTGGGGCGCCCGTGAAGGGTTGGATCTCCGGGAAGTTGAGAAATAGACTTCATCGGGTATTGGAGGATGATTTAATCCTCAGTATTTTACCCAAGTTCTATGTTGAGCATCTGATCAACGAGAATGTGAAGGGTAGGGGATTTACATACCTCAATATGTTTGAACTTTTAGTCATATCCACATGGAGAAGGGTTTTTAGGTTATAATCTCTCCCCTATCTCTTTCGCTATGGATTCAAGGAACCTTATATCGTCTTCATCAAAGGCATCTTCCATATCGCTGTCTATATCAATCTCCCCAACTATCTCCCCCCTTTTGTTCCTTATAGGGACGACCACTTCGGATTTCGTGTGTATTGAGCATGCCAAATATCTCGGATCCTCATTGACATTTGGGACATTTATGGTTATCCCTTCCCTAACCGCCGCCCCGCATATTCCCCTGCTTATAGGTATAACCTCATGTGGAGTTGGTCTTCCGATGTAATAAGGATAGAGGTGGAGCTTATCATCCTTTAAGAGATAGATTCCCACCCAATGGTACTTTTCACTGCGAGATTTTATTCTGTTGATATAATCTTTGAGGAATTTCATCTCATAAAGAGCAGTCTCAGGCCATTCAACGCCACGATAACGGTGGTCCCCTCGTGTCCCAGAACACCCCACATTATGTTTATAGTCCCGACCAGGTTGAGGATTATCATTATGGCGATTGATCCTAAGGATATGATTATATTTTGAAGTATAACACTGTAAGATTTCTTTGAGTATTCAAATACCTTCGGAAGATTTTTCAGATTGTCCGAAAGTACATTGACATCCGCAACATCAACCGCAACATCGGAGGCTAAGGTTCCCATGGCGATTCCGAAGGTGGCCGCGGCCAATGCGGGACCATCGTTTATACCATCGCCGACCATACAGCATCCACCTTCCTCACTGAGCTTCCTTATCTCCGCGAGCTTCCTTTCGGGTGATGCCTCCGAAATGTAATCCCTTATACCCACCTTTTCCGCTGTTTCTCTAACATTCGCGTCCTTATCCCCGCTGATTATTATGATTCTGTACCCCATACTTTTTAATCTATCCAGAGCTTCCTTAGCGTTTTCCCTCAGCTTATCTTCAAGTATTATCTTCGCCTCCTCCTTACCATCCTTCTTAACGCTCAAAACCATACCCTCCCTTGATCTGTCGGAGCTTATCTCCCATAGATTGCCGTTCAGCTTCCCCTTTACGCCGTACCCCAGTATATATTGAACATCATTGACAGGTTGGATCTCTATTTTCTTTCTTTCACCTTCTTTAACTATCGCCTCAGCTATCGGATGGGTTATATGATACTCCAACGAAGCCGCTATTGAGAGTATGTCCAATTTATCATGGCAGTTGCATACGACTTCTATGTCTTTAACTCTCGGTTTTCCGATGGTTATCGTTCCCGTCTTATCCATTGCTATCCATTTTACTTTGTGAATCTCCTCAACCACGGCGCCACCTTTAAATAATATTCCTCTTTTCGCGGAGGATGCTATGGCGGACATAACGGATATGGGCGTTGAGATCACGAAGGCGCATGGGGATGATACGACGAGATGTATCAAAGTCCTATAAAAGGCCTCATCAAAACTCCCATAAATAACATGAAATATCAGATAAACCAAAGGTGTTGAGAGAAGTACGGCTATCGTATATCTTTTTCCTATCCAGTCCGCCAAAGTCTGGGTTTTGCTTTTGTACTCCTGGGCCTTCATCACCAAGTTTATTATCTTCTCAATGGTGCTCTCCTTTGATGTGGTTTCCGCCTCTATCTCTAAGGAACCGTCTATGAGGAGGGCACCTGCAACCACCGTATCACCTTCCTTTTTAATCTCGGGTATATACTCGCCGGTTATTACGGACAGATCAACGGACGATTTTCCTTTTATGATCTTACCATCAACGGGAACCCTCTCACCGGCCTTAACGAGAATCCTATCACCCACCCTTACATCCTCAACCGGAACTTCAACGAAGTTTCCATCTTTAAGGACCTTGGCCTTTTCGGGTTTCAAAGATAATAGGGATTTTAAGGATTCTCTGCTTATCTTAAACGCATAACTTTCAAGCGTGCTTCCTATGTTGAAGAGTAAAAGTAAGAATGAGCCTTCATGGAACTTTCCAAGATAGGCGGCTCCTAAGGCTCCCAAAAGCATAAGGAGATCAACATCAACATCCTTATGCCTCAAGGATTCTATCGTTGATCGTAGGGTATATATGCTTCCGAATAAGTACGCTCCTATCCATGCGATTTCGTACTTCAAGGACAGAATGAAAAATATTCCCGTAAGTATCGTAAGAACAATCTGGGTCCTCATTGTATCTTTCTTATTAGCAGGCTCCTCAACATCCTCGCGTCCCTTAGGAACTTCTGGGCGGGATAATCAATTATAAAACCGTATCCTCCGAATATTTGAAGGGCCTTGTCGGTGCAATAGTAGGCGGTATCAAGGACGGAATATACGAGGATGTTGGGATCATCCAAATTTAAGAGGGCCCACCTTACGCCTTCAACCAACGATTTCCCTCTATCTATAAATCCCCTTATCTCCTCAAATTCGTATATAGGTTTTCCGAATGCCTTTCTATTTTTCGCATAACGCTCGGCTTCCAATATAGCCTCCTCCGATACTCCTATGAGCGTAGCGAGATCATAAGAGAGTAGGGTATTTTCTATACCCTCGTCCGCGTCCTCCTCGGGATGAAACTCCCCGATGGCCCAACCGCACATTCTCAATCCCAGGGTTTCAACGTACTTTCCCTTAAATCTTCCAAACTTCCCATTGAAGTAGTACCTCTCCGATTCAAAGAACTGCGCGAGCTTCTCGGATCTCATCACACCCACATCATCACCCAACAGCAAGGTCTTTATGGCATGTTGGGCCATTGATGCGTCTCCCCTCGCTAAGATCATCACGGCTATCAGCTTTATGTATAGGGGAAAATCTTTAACATCCTTATCAATCGCCCCCAACTCCCTGAGCTTATTTAGCTTGGACATGAAGAGATCCTTATTACTATCAATTTCCAGTCGGTAAGGTCTTATCTCCTTGGCCGTTATCTCCTCATAAAACTCTATAACATCCTTAAATTCTCCTATGTCAAGCATGCGAAGATTATAAGGTTGAAAGGGCTTCTTTAATGTCATTCAAGAGATCCTCCACATCCTCAACACCCACCGATACCCTTATAAGATACTCATCTATACCCCTCCTTATCCTCTCCTCCTCAGGTATGGACGCATGCGTCATGATCGCGGGTATGGATATTAAACTCTCAACGCCTCCCAGACTCTCGGCTATCATAAATAATTTTAGAGATTTTAAGAACTTCACGGGTGATAGCCCCCTTTTCAACCTGAAAGAAAGCATCCCTCCCGGCAATCTCATCTGATTCCTGTGCTCCGAATCATAAGCTGGATAATAGACCTCCTCAATCTTATCGTTGGATCTCAGATATTCCGCTATCTTTGAAGCATTCTCACTATGAACCTTCATCCTCAAATGCAAAGTCCTTATACCTCTGAGGGTTAGAAAACAGTCAAAGGGGGCGGGTACCGCTCCCGATGCGTTCTGCAAAAATTTCAATCTCTCATATATATCTTCCCTATTTGTGGCTATCAAACCTATCACAACATCGCTGTGTCCCGCTATGTACTTCGTTCCACTATGCACAACTATATCCGCACCCAATAGGGCGGGATTCTGTATAACGGGGGATGCGAATGTATTATCCACGACTATTATACTATCCTTACTATGCTCATCCCTGATATTGACCACCTTGGATATGTCTATAACCTTCATAAGGGGGTTGGTCGGGGTTTCAAACCATATCATATCCGGTTTGGTTTCCTTTATCGTCCTCGCTAAGTTATCGTAATCCTTAAAGTTCGTATATATCACCCTGAGGTAATTTGTTCTGTTATAATAGTTTAAAAGTCTCTTGGTTCCACCGTAAGCGTCTTCCTCGCACAGTACCACAGATCCTGCTTTTAACGATTGTAGTATTGTGTTAATCGCCCCCATGCCTGATGAGAATGCTAAGCCATATTTTACCTTTTCAAGTTCCGCTATCGCCCTTTCAAGCTTCTCCCTCGTGGGGTTTATAGTTCTACTATAATCGTATATTCCTCTCCTCGGCCTTCCAGGTTCATCCTGCACATAGGTTGATGTTTGGTATATAGCGGGAGATACCGCTCCCGTTATTTCATCGGGTTCCAACCCGGCATGAACGCATATGGTTCCTACTTTCATATCAAGGAATTATCACCCGGAAAAATTTTTAAAGGAGTATGTTGGTCATCTATAAATTTGAAAACTTTCTTACGGCTTCCTTGACATCCTGATCATTGTTCAGGTTTAAAACCATTATTATTCCTTCGTTCTCAACCAACGCCACATTTTCCAAACCTATGAAAACGACCGTATTTTTTGAAATTGAGAGGTTGTTTCGTGATTTTATGCTTAAAGGTCTATTATTCATATAAGCGTTTCCATCCTCATCCTTCGGAAGAATCTCATATAAACTTCCGTAGGATCCCACATCTATCCAGTTGAATCCTGCTTCTATGACCATTATCCTCTCGGTTTTTTCCATTATAGCGTAATCTATTGATATGTTCTTCACCTCCTTGAAGAATTCCTCCTTCGGCAAATTCAAAATTTCATATATGTCCTTCGCCAATATTTCAACCTCTTTCAAGAAGCTTTCACTTTCCCACACGAACATCCCCGAATTCCAATAGAACCTTCCGGATTTGAGATATTCTTTTGCCTTTTCCATATTCGGCTTTTCGTGAAATTTTAGGACCTTATATATCCTATAGGCGATCCTTTCACCTCTCTCTATGTACCCGTATCCAGTATGGGGATGAGTGGGTTTTATTCCGAAGGTTATGATATTCTTGGTTCTATAAGCGTATTCAAACGCCATACTCAGGTCCTTTCGGAATTTATCGAGGGGAGTTATATAGTGATCCGAGGGTAGGGCCGCTATAAGCGTGTTTCCATAAGTTTTATGAATCCGATAGGTTGCGTATATCAGGGCGGGAGCCGTATTCTTGGGTATGGGTTCTACGATCATGGGAAGGTTTGAATTTAATTTCTTAGCTACGGTTTCATTGGTAAGTACGATAAAATCCGCCAAATCTTTTACCCTTTCTATGGCCATATCAAGTAAGGTTTTGCCCTCAATAAGGGGTATAAGTTGCTTGGGTTTTTCGTAGGTGGATAAAGGCCAAAGCCTCTCACCCTTTCCACCAGCCATTATTAAGGCCACCTTTTTCATAGTTTGTGTATTATACCGATGAAAATGTTTGTTTGTCCTTTGTCCGCGAACAACAATTCTATTATAATAGAATTTATTTTGTTCTATTATGATAGATAAATCTACTCCCCTTATACACCCTTAAAATCTCCGATCTTGAAAATCGTTTGCTTTTCGGACTGGCAAAATGCCTTAAACTCATCGTTCCTTATAAAGATTCTGCGGAGGATTAAGGAAAGCGACGTCCTGATCTTCGCTGGGGATGGTATATTGAACCTGATACCTGCGGATGCCGGAGAGTACGCAAAGATGTGGTTTAAAAGGTATGGGAAACCTTCCGAAGAGGATTTTATAAGAATAGTCAATTTTCCTAAGATAGGCCTTTTATATGTTGAAGGAAACGATGATCCCCCTATGGACTTAGGGATCTTTGGGGCTATAAGGTTAAGTAAGAGGGCTTTTAGATGTAGGAATTTCACTTTTATTGGAATTCCAGGTTCTTCAGGGTTCATAGCAGGTATAAATAAAATAGATGAAAAGGAAATTGAAGGGTTATTGGAAAAGTATATTCCTCAAAATGGGAATATAATATTGGTCTCCCATATGCCACCTTATGGGATACTTGATAGGATTCCGAGAGGTATAAACATAGGAAGCGAGGTTTTAAGGGAATATGTTGAGAAATATTCGGAAAACATAAGACTGGTAATATCGGGTCATTGCCACAATTTTGGTGGGAGTTATAAAGTTCTTGGGAAAACTTTAATAATAAACTGCGCCATGAGCGTCATATTCGTGGAGATAAGCGAGAAAGCGAAAATCAGAAGGATATTTTGACTGCACATAAGGAAACTTATGTTAACCAAAATCAAAATCGGCCCCTTTAAAATCCTTTCCTGAGTTGAAAGTCCTTATAATAACACCTTGGAAGGAGGAATGGTTCAAGGATGAGGTTTATTCCTATCCCGAGATATTTTATTTAAAGCGAGAATTAAGGAGATACATGGAATATGAAGTTATATCCGTAGGCGAGAAACCCTCCGATAGATATTACCATACCTTATGGTGTCAGTCCGAAATACCCTACCCCTACGCAAGGGAATTGATGAGAGATATAAAAGTTAGGAAATTTGTGGTTAGCATATACGGGATATTTGAGAGATTCCCTTTACGCATCATAAACAAGATTCTATATCCCATTCATCTATGGAGATACAGGAAATTGGATTTGGCGTTTAAAGGAGGCGCCGATCTCTACCTTATAACCGACGACGGATCCTTGGGAGATAGGTTAGCCCAAAAGTACAAGGTAAATTATATAATGCTACCCAACCCCAAGCCCGAGTATAAGAGACTGAATAAGATCACAAGTAGAAGGATATTAAATCTACCCTTGGATAAAACCATAGGTGCTTTTATAGGAAGGAACAGTAAATTTAAAGGGGTGCAATTTTTACCGAAGATATACAACAAGAGGGATCCCTACACTTTGATACTCGTAGGTTCAGGATTGAAAAGCACCCTCCAACCCTGGTCAGAAGAAAATAAATCTATCATAATAGAACAATATCCCCATTACAAGATGAATGTGATATACTCGGCCATAGACTTCGTAATAATGCCATACATTTACGGGAATAAAACCGCCGTTATGATAGAGAGCTTAACATATGGGCTTCCAACGGTCAGCTTCAAGGCGCATTCAACGGATGAAATAATCAGGAACGGCAAGAATGGATTTATAGCGAGTAATTTTAAAATAAAGGAGTTTAGGGATTATTGCATAGAACTGGCTTCGGATGAGACCCTTAGGGAATCAATATCATCCTTGGCAAAAGAAACTTCCAAAAATTTTCCAACTTGGAAGGAGCATACGGATAAAATAATAAATAACCTAAAATGAACCCTCTTTATAATATCCGCTATGCTTCTGAACATATTATTAGCGGCGGAAGAAGCCCATAAAGCCCTTGAATTGCCTATATGGACAGTTCTACCTTTCGTAGGACTCCTTCTGACCATAGGGGTGATGTCATTCATAGCGGCGAATTATCCGGAGCATCGCTTGGCGCACTTTTGGGAGAACAACACGAACAAGCTGATATTAGCCCTACTCTGGTCAATACCGACCCTTATGATATTCTTTTCAATAAACGAATGGAAACCCTTGATACATAGCATGGAAGAGTACTTCGCCTTCATAACCCTCGTAGCATCCCTGTTTATAATATCCGGAGGAATCTATCTTGAAGGGGATCTGAAAGGAACCCCCCTGGTAAATACGATTTTCTTGGCCATAGGAGCGGTTATAGCCAATTTCTTTGGGACGGCGGGAGCGAGCATGATACTCATAAGACCACTGTTAAGAACGAAC
Organism: Caldifarciminota bacterium; assembly: GCA_015492295.1. Classification (GTDB taxonomy): domain Bacteria; phylum Hydrothermota; class Hydrothermia; order LBFQ01; family LBFQ01; genus Caldipriscus. Next base: position 939 of record WGFI01000019.1, on the reverse strand, counting down.
TCCGAGAGGGCGATAACGGCCCACATTCCCGTATTCTTTATATTCGTAGTTAGCAATATAGGAGGGTGCTTACTTCCCATAGGTGACCCTCCTCTATTCTTAGGATACCTGCGAGGGGTACCTTTCTTTTGGACGCTGAGACTGATAATTGAATGGCTAACGGCCATAGGAATAATCCTAACGATATTCTATATATGGGATTCATGGGCTTACAAGAGAGAAAAGGAGTATATGGAGAAGATGGAAGCAGCTGCATACCGTCCTTTAAGACTCAAAGGGAAGATAAACTTTTTATGGCTATTTGGTGTATTAGCCGCCGTTATATTCATAACCCCGAACAGGCTTGAGGAATGGAACCTTATGCATGGTCCATTAAAGTTCCTCAGGGAATATGTGATGATATTCTTTTCAATACTTTCCTTAATAACCTCGCCTATGAATTCCGAAACGAGAAGGGAGAACAACTTCACATTTGAACCTATAAAGGAGGTGGCATTTCTCTTCCTCGGAATATTCATAACCATGGTTCCGGCTCTTGAAATTTTGAGAGCCAAAGGTCCCGAACTCGGTATAACTCAGCCTTGGCAATTTTTCTGGGCGACGGGTATGTTATCCTCGTTCCTTGACAATGCCCCCACATATTTAACCTTCTTCTCATTGGCCCAAGGTGTGGCTGAGCAGATGCCCGGAGTTTATCACATACCCCAGGAACTCGCCCACATAGGTGTACCTGAAAAATTGCTGGTTGCTATATCCTTAGGAGCGGTATTCATGGGTGCGAACACTTACATAGGAAACGCTCCAAACTTCCTCGTGAAAGCCATAGCGGAGGAATGGGGTTTCAAGATGCCCGACTTCTTCACCTATATGATTAAATATTCTTTTCCAATTCTGCTCCCAATCTTTACAGTTATAACCTTTATATACCTTCTTTAAAGT